>JAKEHV010000423.1 GCA_022614915.1 Gemmataceae bacterium
ATCTAGCATTATTACTTATTAGTACGATGTATCTATTGGACCCTGGAAGGGTACGTTTTATGTTCTGGCATGAACTTTTGTAACAAAGAATGAATTCTGGAACCGAAATTCTGATGCAATCGTCAAAGAACGTAATCATAGTGCGTGCTAGTGGCACTAGAAGAAAGCGGCAAGAATTAGCGACAAAAATGATATTTTTCGCTTGCGTCTTGCCCGACTCGATGTTCCAATTGTGCCGATGTTAGCGATTACTCTAGAAAATGGAGGTTTACAGACTGACCAAGAGAGCTGAGGCGCTGCCCTGCAGCGACCCAACACACACCAGCCTAATAAAGGGCTTGCTCTCTCGGAATGATGGAGGTCTTCGTTAGTGGGGGGAATTCCGCAAGAAAGCGGATTCCAGAAGGCCATCCCGAAAACCGAGAAGTTCTAGAAGTCTTCTCATTCTTCCCTCCCAAGTGTTGCTTACCGTCTTGCTTGGATGGCGTTCATCCGCCTTCCAACCCTGCCGGCAAGGAATGCCCGGAACAAGCACGGACGACTTTATCCATTTATTGTACGCCTCACCATCGTTCAATGGGGACCGATGGTCTTCCGGATTCCGCCGGCAGGTGCAGCACGCAATTGCTCGGAGAGTGCCCAATGACACCGCGAACCGCCCTCGTACTTAGCGCCGACTCCGTGATTCAGGACACGGTTCTGGAAAGCGTTGAGCCCATTGAACATCTGCAAGTGGTTTCTTGCCGTTGCCTTCCCGAAGTGCACGATCGCCTGCAGGCAGAAGATGTGGCCCTGGTGCTCTTGCATTTGGCCGAAGACGCTGAGGAAAGCGCCAATGATCTGGCTCGCTTCGTTTCGGCCAAGTCCGCGACGCATCACTGCGTCGTCATGAGCGATCAATATCAGGACCAGCAGGCGGTCCGATTCCTGCGCTTGGGCGCCGCCGACTATTTCGGTCTGCCCATGGATCGTGGCCGGCTCAATTACCTCATGGACGCGCTCACCGTCCGCGCCCGCTGCGGCAAACCGCGTGCGGACGAGCCCGGCCTCCTTTCCGGACAGGACCTTTCCCATCTGGTGCTCGACCCCGACATGGGCGAAATGCGCGAGCAGATTCGGCGCGTTGTCGGCCAAGAAACCACCATCCTGTTCACGGGAGAAACCGGCACGGGCAAAACGCGACTCGCGCGTATGATCCACGAATTGTCGCCGCGCCGCGATCAGCCGTTTCTCGTCGTAGATTGCGGCGCCCTGTCCGCCAGTCTCATCGAAAGCGAGATGTTCGGCCACGTGAAGGGCGCCTTCACCGGCGCCGACCGCGATCGGCAGGGCAAGTTTGCCGCCGCCGGCACGGGCACGTTGCTTTTGGATGAAGTCAACTCGTTGCCGCCGGCCCTGCAAAGCAAACTGCTGCGGGCGGTGGACGACCGCGTCTTCGAACCGGTCGGTTCCAACAAAGTGCTGCCGCTCAAAGCGCGACTCATCGTCGCCAGCAACAAGTCACTGGACCAGGAAGTGCAAGAGGGCCGCTTCCGCGCCGATCTTTATTATCGCTTGAACGTTGTCGGTTTTTTCCTGACTCCGTTGCGTGAGCGCCGGGCCGCAATTCCCTTGCTCGCCAATCGTTTCCTTGCCGAATTTGTCGCGCGCAACGGCTCGGAGGTCGTGCGCATACATCCCGACGCCATGCGCATGCTCAAGGATTACAGCTGGCCCGGCAACATTCGTGAGCTGCGCAACGTCGTCGAGCGGGCTGTTTCATTGTGTCCGGGAAAAGAGATCCTGGTCGCCGATCTCCCCGAAGCCGTCCGCACACTCAAAATCGTCGCAGCGCCACAGCGTCCGACCGTACGCGGCACAGCAGCGCTCAACGGCACGCGACCGACCAGCTTGCACCAAAGCCGCGAGGAAGTCGAAATCCTCCGCATCACCGAGGCGCTCGAAAAGCACGGCAACAACCGACTGCGCGCCGCCGCCGAGCTCGGCATTAGCCGCATGGCGCTTTACAAAAAACTGCATAAGTACGGTCTTATGGGCACAGGCTAGATTAGTTGGTTGTTGCTTTCACTGACTTTTATTTGAATGGATTGCATCGTTCGTGTGTTCGCGTGTGTGTCTGCAATGCAATAATCCATGCAAGCCTATTTGTTTGTGAAAGCACTGCCGGCGTCCCAGATCAGCGCAGCGCCTGGCGCAGCGGCGGCAAGATAGCGACCGTCGCCGCTGAAACCGACAGCGCGAAAACTGCCGGTTGCTTCCTCCAATTCCAGAATCTCCTGGCCCGTCACGATGTCCCATAAGCGCAAAGTCCGATCGTGACTCGCCGTCGCCAGCCGGCGTCCTGCTGGGTGAAACGCGACGGCTGCCACCAGACTAGCCGACCCTTCCAGCACCGTCTCACGCCGTTCCGACGGCGGCACGTCCCACAACCGAATGGTCTTATCGCTGCTGCCCGAAGCTAATTGGGCCCCCTCTGGACTGAAAGCCACCGCGTTCACCGAACCGGTGTGGCCCGTCAATTCGTAGTCCTGTCCCGTCTCCAAGTCCCAAACCCGAATCAGCTTGTCCACCGCGCCGGAGGCCAGGCGCTTCCCGTCCGCGCTGAACGCCAACGCCAGGACATGGTTCTTGTGGCCCGGCGTGAGGATTCTATCCAGAGTCTTGGTTTGCAGGTTCCAGAGCCGCACGGTTTCGTCCTCGCCGCCCGATGCCAACACGTGCGAGCCGGGACGGAATGCCAAAGCGCGCACCGGAGCGGTATGGCCTGTCAGTACGACCGGTTGGGCGTCGGGGGTTTGCATATCGAAAACATAAATATTGTCGTCGTCGCAGGCGGCGGCCAACAGGTTTCCGGCAAAGGCGAGCGCCTTGACCCCGCCGCCGTGACCGCCGAACGCTATGGCCTTGTCCGGATAGTCGAGATTCCAAACTTGAATCGGCGTGGGTTTTTGTTTCGTGCCCCCGCCCATGGCGAGAAACTTGTTGCCGTGATGAAAAGCGATCGTCTCCAAGGGGCCGGGCGCGGGCAGATGGAGCGATTCGAGACCGCCGGAAGTATTGCCGATGGAAACCCGGCCGCTGCGCCCCGCCCAGGCGAGCTGCCGGCCGTTTGGACTGAAGGCGACGGCATAGACAATTTGCGGATCGCCGCGAAAGACGCGCGCTTCGCTGGAAAGGGCGTTGTCCCAAAGATGCAGGTAGCCGTCGCTGCCGGCCGCCGCCAGCTTACCGGTCTTGCTGAACGAGAGACTTAAGATGCGATCCGAAAGCCCGTAACGAATGAACTTTGTTTTTCCCGTGCCCACATCCCAAGAGTACACTTCGCCGCGGCGATCGCCGATGCCGCCGCCCGATGCCAACAACTCGCCGCTCGAATCGAACGTCAAAGCAAGCACCTCGCCTTGATGTCCTTTGAGTTCACGCTCCTCTTTGCCAGTCTTCGGATTCAAGATCCGCACCACGCCATCCGCTCCTGCCGCTGCAATTCGATCCGCTTTCGGGGAATAGGCGACCGCGTTGAGGGGGCGGGCGCTCAGATTCCAGACCTTTGCATCTTGCTTTTGTCCTAGCTCCGCTGGCCCAAGGTCCCACTGGCGCAGCGTGCCGTCGCCGCCCGCGGAAACAAGCTGTCGCGAATCGGGCGCGAAGGAGACCGCAGCAACGAAACTCGTGTGTCCGGCAAGTGTGAACAGCTCTTTGCCGCTCTCACCGTCCCATATCCGCACCGTCTTGTCGGAGCTCGCCGAAGCCAGAAACTTGCCGTCCGGACTGTAGGCCAAAGCATTGATGCTGTTGCCGTGCCCATTGAGCGTGGCCAACAAAGACCCTGTCGCGGGGTCCCACACTTTAATTTCGCCGGGTTTGGTCGGCTCGCCGCCCGCGCTGGCGAGTCGTTTGCCGTCGGGGCGATAGGCGGCGGCGGTGGCTCGATCGCGATGCGCGCTCAAAGTAAAACGGCCGCGCATGCGCTCTTGCAGAAAGAACCATTCCCAGCCGCGCACCCTGGTTTGTTCGGCGGTCAGCCTACCCGCGGTCCATAAAAGCTGGTCGGCTCGGTTCCAATCGGCGGTTTGCAGCACTTCCTGAGCGCGACGTATCTGCGCCAAATACAAGAGGTGCCGCAGCGCCTCTTCCCCTACTTTCGTCTGCTTGTTTGCCAGTTCCGCCGTCTTGCGCAGCACGTATTCCTCATGTGCCATGCGCCAAGACATCACTAGAAATCCTACCACTGCGAGAGCAGATACGAAAATGAGCGCAGCCACAGCCGGCTTGCGCCAGCACCACTTGATAAATCGACCCACTGGGCCCAAGCGCCGTGCCGAAATCGGCTCGCCATGGAGAAAGCGCCGCAGGTCGTCGGCCAGTGCTTCCGCGCTTTGGTAGCGCCGCGCCGGGTTCTTTTCCAGACATTTCAGGCAAATCGTCTCCAGGTCGCGATCCACGTCGGGGTTCAACAGCCGCACCGGCAGCGGCTCCTGTTCGGTCACTTGCTTGAGAGTGGCCAGCGGCGACTCACCCCGAAAGGGCGGCCTGCCCGTCAATAACTCATAGAGAATCGCACCCAGGCTGTAAATATCGCCGGCCGGACCGATGTCTTTGCTGCCGGCGGCCTGCTCGGGCGACATGTAGCTCGGCGTGCCCAGGACAGCGCCGGTGCGCGTCTGTCCCGAATCGGTGGCCATCCTTTTCGCCAGGCCGAAGTCGGTTACCTTGGGCTGCTCGTTCTCGTCGAGCAGGATGTTGGCCGGCTTGAGGTCGCGATGCAAAATGCCCCGGCTATGGGCGAAATGTACGGCGCGGGCGACGGCTTCGAGATACTCGGCCGCGCGGCGGCTCGACAAGGGGCCTTGCGCCACCTTTTTGGCCAGGCTGCTGCCGCTCACGTACTCCATGCTGAAGTAACGCTGATTTTCGAAAGCGCCGACTTCGAACAGGCTGACGATGCCCGGATGTTGAAGCTGGGCGGCGGCCGAGGCCTCCGTTTCGAAGCGGGCCAAGTCGTCCGGGCTGGCGAGCGTGCCCGAGAGGATCATCTTGAGGGCCACCACGCGCTGCAGCCGCACGTGACGTGCCTTGAGCACAACGCCCATGCCGCCCCGGCCGATCTCGGACAAGACTTCGTATTCCGCGATGCGCGACAGCGGCACCACGCCAAACGCCGGCGTCGGGTCGTGCCCGGACGCCGTGCGCAATTCCAACCCTGTAGGCGTACGCTGAGGCTGCTTCGCCTGCGCATCCAACTGCGTGCGCTGGTCATCCGCCGGCGGGACAGAAGCAGGGCCGTCGTCAGGCAGAGAAGTCATGCGGAAACGTCCATAGTCTCAGCGCCGCTCCCGTAGATCAGCGCCGCGCCCGAAAGTCAGAGCCGCGCCCGTGAGGAAGCGGACAATCCCCGGTACTTTAGTGTGCGCAGGAAGCAGCCACGCGTCAACTGCGACGATTGCGAAGATTCGACGATTGGTTAGCGTGTGTTCATAGAGTTGAGATTCGACTTGTAATCCCGAGCTGGACAACGCGTTCAAGAAGGGCGCTTGCTAGTCGCGACGAGTAGGAAGCAAGAAGGAGAAGTCGCTTGCTCGGCGAATGGCAGCTTCGACATTACGGCGGGTCACTGCGCTGACGCATGAGGCAGGCCGCCGGACCATCGGACGCCTGGATCGGGGCTCATGAGGACCGGCGGTCGCGCCTCGCGCTGCGATCGGGAGTTTAGAAATTGACGCAGTTTTTGCCGGGGACCATTCCGTCTTCGCCTTGATAATTGCCGCCGGAACTATGAGCGTGGGCGCCGGACTTGACCAAGGCAGAAGGCAAGCACGCCTGAATGCGCCGCCGCGTGCAGTGCGCTTTGGAGCCAAACGGACCGCGCTTCCAGAACACATCGACCACGCGATCAATCATGCCGTTGAATGTGCTGCCTTGGCCCGTGCCGCCGGCCTGCAGAACAATAAGCGAAACGCGATCGACGCGCTGATGGGGTGTGCAAACGAACCACACCCCCACACGCCCTTTGTTCGCTGGTTGACTAAGATAGTTGTAGACGGCGGCATCGATGGGTCCGTTGCGCAAGTCGTTTGCCACTTTTGCCGGCAAACTGCCGTTAATTCCCCGGAAGAAATTCACAGCTTGGAGATACGTGTAGTAGTCGAAACAGAACGCATCATGAGTGGACACGTGATACAGCATGACTTAGCTCCTTCCTAATGGGATTGGTTCGCGCTACCGTGGATGCGACGCTTGGCCTTCAAGAGGTGTAGTCGCAAGCTCGCCGAAACCTAACGCAGCATTGTTTTTCTTCCTTTGCCCGACGTGTGAGCTGGGAAGAACGGCAATTCGTCGGACGATCTTGCTGGGCGGCGTATTTGCCTTGCATTCCAAATCGGGGCGGTCAAAAATCAAAAACCGGTGAAAGATTTGTTGCTCGGGAAGACTACTGCTTATGGACCAGCCGTCCCCGACGCGCACGAGCGCCACTTTGTTGGGCCGGATGCCGCGACTGGCCGCGCGCTCCACGTTCGTCCGCTTCAGGGGCCGTACTTTCAGCTAGCCTTCAGTCCGGACGGGGCGCGATTGGCGGCCATCGATCGAGAAGAAGTGAAACTGTGGGACGTCGAATCGGGCAAGGAATTGTTGCTCTTGCGCGGGGCGCCGCAGCGAAGCGCGGATAACGGCTTCAATCCGCGGCTCGTCTGGAGCGCTGACGGCAGGCGGCTGGCGTCGTCGAATTGGGACGCGTCCATCAGCGTGTGGAACGGCGACGAACGACAAGTGTTTCCGGCTGCCCTCGGGCCAAAGTAGCAGGCACACTCCGTGTGCCGTTGCCTCTGACGGCACACGGAGTGTGCCTAATACACTGTCGCCCGTTGGCATTGACGCGGTTGGTCCGTTCACTTCGTATCTTTCAACAATGCCCGCCGCAACTCCTGCACGCGCTCGCGGTCCATTTCCGGCGGCCCATTCTTCAATAAGTACTCGCAATCCACAAGCGAACCGTCGTGGTTGCCGGCCTGGAAGCGGAATACGGCCCGCACCCAGCGTTCTTCATGGGCGTCGGGGTCCACGGTCACGATGCCGTCGAGATAGCGAAGCATGCCGCCTTTGTCCTTTTCGCGCTGGGCGACGTTGATGAGGTTGTGCAGCATGCGCAAGATGATCGCCTTTTTTGTGACTGCCTCAAAGTCTTTCTTACTCGCTGGTTCGCCAGAGATGTTTTGGACGCGGGCCTCGGCTTCCGCTTTCGTCAGCAGCTTGGCCCCCTCGAAAACGTCGATGAGCTGTTTCTCACCCTCGGGCGGCTCGTGCCGGACCACGAAATGTCCGGGCAGCGCCACGCCCACCACGTTCAGGCCCAGGCGGCGGGCTAACTCCATGTACAGAACGGAAAGCGTGATCGGCAAGCCTTCGCGGTCGTCGATGACCTCATTCAGGTAACTGTTGTTGCGCGAATAGTAGTCGTGCCGGCTGCCGTGAAAGCCGCGTTCCTTGAAGAGGAACTTGTCGAGAGCTTCCAGGCGTTTGGCCGGCGCAACATCTTTGGGCAGGCCGCTGGTGATCTCGCGCGCCCAGCGATCGAGCTCTTTTGCATAGATGTCTATGTCGATTTCTTCGTTGTCCAGCCGGGCCACCAGCAAGGCCGCACGCGCCAAATCCGCGTCCGCGTCTTTTTTCTTAAGCTCCATTTCCAGTTCGGCGAGGGTTCGCTCCTCGTGCACCGCGAGCGCGAGCTTGCGCAATTGCTGGGCTTGCTTCTCCAGGAGCCTGGCCCGATCGCGCAAGACATCCGCAGCCGCGCCCGGCAATTTCAGCAAGCGCTCCAGATCTTTTGTGCTTGGTTTGTTGTGCTGGCCGAGTCCGGCCAGCATTTTGCTAATGGTTGCCAGCGTTTTTTCGTCCGAACCGTACGAAGGCAGCCGCTCCGCCGCTTGAAAACGCTTGAACTCGGCCACCGTGTCGCGAAACTTCGCCAACCCGATCTTTGTTCCCGCGTAATCCGGCTCGTCGATTTCCGCCACCTTGTGCTCGTTGACGAAGCAGGTGAACTTGTCCTTCGCAACCTTCACCTTGAAAGTGTTCCATTCGCCCGGCCGATAGTGCGCCGTCTTGATGTCTTGCAGAATCTTCCATGAGAACACATCGGGACCGGCAAAGCGCGTGATCCGCAACTTACCGCCGGTGGGATAGAAGCCGTAGTGTTCGTGGGCGCCGTCGCCTCCGAAGATGAGTCCGGCGGCGCCGGCCTCGTCGTCGAGCTTCACGGTGACGCCTAATTCGAATGGTTCCTTGGGCGCTTCGCGCTGCCAGTAGCACAGCGTGCGGCCGCCGAAGCCGGTGCCGACGCCGTCCGCGAGAATCCTTCCTGCCCGTTGCCGCCAGCGTCCGCCCAGCATCGGCTTCCATTCCGCCGGGTCCAGCGCGCCGATCGTCAGCCAGCGCTCCATCGCAATGGGGTTAGGCCGCGCCAACAGCGGCTTGAGCGCATTCGACGGTATGGCGAAACCGAGGTTCGCGGTCACGAGCGCTTTCATCGTCACGATGCCGACGACCTGGCCCTTTTCGTCGAGAACCGGCCCGCCGCTGTTGCCCTGCTCGATAGGTATGGCCAACTGCAGCATCGAGACCCCGTCGAAGTCGCGCTTGCCCGAAAGCACGCCGGCGACCACGCTATGCTCCAAGCCGCGCGGATGGCCCAAGGCGACGATGGCCTGTCCCGTCTTCAGCTTGTCCGAATCCCCCAGAGTCAACGGCTTGAGGTTTTTCGCCGGAATGCGCACGAGAGCCAGATCGAGATGCCGGTCGGAAGCGTGCACGCTGGTGGCGTCGAGTTTAGTACCGTCGGAAAGTTGCACAGAGATGGGCCGCGCCTCGCCGATGACGTGAAAGTTTGTGGCGATCAGTCCGTCCTCGGCCACGACGAAGCCGGCGCCAAGGCCGTGTTGTTTGCCGTCGCGGCCGGTGTATTGGATGACGACGATGGAATCCTTCGCCGCGGCGGCAAGTTGCTCGGCATCGAGCGGATTGGCCTTCTTCGGCGCTTTTTCCTCGCCGGCAAATACAGCCGTTGACAGACAGACGACAAGACAAGCCGCAATGCAACGATTGCCGACCATATTGTCCTCGAGTTATGGAATAAATGCTTGTAACTTGCCTTGCCCCAGCCGCTGGCAGAAATCGCCGAAGCCTTCCAGGGAATGACGTTCGCGCCGATAGATTTCTAACAAGGGGAGCAGTGTGGCCACGATCTGCCCGGCGGGCACCAGGTCTTTAAGCACGAAGTTGAGACGGTCGCCCACGAGGTTGCCGCCGACGAAGAGTGTATACTTGTCGCCGCTGCGGCCGACGATGCCAATGTCGCTTTGATACGGTCGCACGCAGCCGTTGGGGCAGCCGGTCATACGCACGCCGATTTTTTCTTTGTCTAAGCCGAGCCGCGTCAGCTCCGCTTCCAATTGATCGATGATGCGCGGCAGGGTTCGCTCCGCCTCGGAAATCGCCAACCCGCACGTCGGAATCGCCGGGCACGCCATGCTATGAATTTGGACGAGCGACAGTCTCTCCGGCGGCAAAACGCCGTGGTCGCGCAGGACGGCCTCGACTTCGGCACGCGCCGCTTGCGGCAGATCGCACAGAAGCACATCCTGCGTCGGCGTCAAGCGCACGTTGGCGCGAAAGCGCTCCACAAGAACGCGCAACGCCGAGCGGAGACGCAGCGTGCCGTCATCCTTGATACGGCCGTTTTCGACTGAGACGCCGTACCAGTATTTGCCGTCGCCTTGCGCGTGCCAACTTAGGTGCAACGGGCAATCGGCCACCGGCAGGGGCTTGGGCAAGACGAACGGAAATGGCAGATAGCTCGCCAGCATTTCGCGAAACTTCTCGACGCCCCAATCGTGGACAAGATACTTGATGCGGGCGCGCCTGCGGTCGGCCCGATTGCCATGATCGCGATACAGCTTGACTACGGCTTCCGCGGCGGGCACTACCTGCTCCACGCCGACGTAACACATCGGCTTGGAGATAAACGGAAACGTGCTGGCGTTGCCGTGCGTCATGCCCATGCCGCCGCCGACCAGCACGTTGAAACCGGCGATCCGGCCGCCCTTTACATCGCCCAAGAAGCCAAGATCCTGGGCGAAGATGTCCACCGAGTTATCTTCTGGAATGGCGAAGCCCGTCTTGAACTTGCGCGGCAGGTAAACCTTGCCGTAGATCGGTTCCACTTCCGGCACGGCTGGTTCGGTCACATCGTCGCCGTTCAGCCAAACTTCGTGATACGCCCGGCTGCGCGGCGCCAAGTGCAAGGCGATGCGGTCGGCGAGCTCCTGCATCAGCTCGTAGACGGGATTGTGCAGCGGCGCGGAGGGCGCCATCACGTTGCGTTCGACGTCGCCGCAGGCCCCCAGCGTCGTCAACAGGCATTCGTTGATGCCGGCGATGGTTTCTTTCAGATTGCTTTTGAGCACGCCGTGAAGCTGAAAGCCCTGGCGCGACGTGATGCGCAGCGTGCCGTTGGCGTAGCGGCCGGCGATATCGTCGATCGCGAGGTACTGGTCTGCGCTGACTCTGCCGCCCGGGATTTTGCAGCGCACCATGAAGATATAGGATTTGCCGCCGCCATCCTTTCGGCGATCTTTGCGGGCGTCGCGATCGTCCTGTTGGTAGCTGCCGTGAAACTTGAGGAGTTGCTTGTCGTCGTCGCTGAAATGGTCTGAGGTCTGGGCGAGTTCCTGAGCGAGGGCGCCACGCAGGTGTCGGCTGTTTTCCTTGATGATCTCTACGGCAGAGCGCTTTCCGGGAGCGCCCTCAGGTACGCGGGACATCGAGTTCTCTCAGTGCAGCAAAGCCTCACTCTTCAATGTACGCGGTGGTTTTTGGGAATTCCAGCGCAGCTTGTTACAGGATCCTATCTACCAGGACCACTCGAACGTCCATGACGTTGGTCTGGGTCAAGCCAGTTAGCAAAAGATCGCCTGTCTTTTGAAAAAAGTGATAGGCGTCATTGCGTGCAAGAAAAGCAGCCGGGTTCAAGCCGAGCTGCGCGGCCTTGTGCCACGTCATTTGATCCGTGCAAGCGCCGGCGGCGTCCGTCGGGCCGTCTTCACCGTCGGTGCCGCCGCTTAGAATCGTAACGCCGCGCATGCCGTCCGGGCCGAGCTTGTCGAGAGCCGCCAGAACGAATTCCTGATTGCGGCCGCCCTTGCCGTGATCCTGCGCGAGCGTCACAGTCGTTTCGCCGCCGCTTAAGATGCACACCGGCGCCGCGATGGGAATCGATTCGCGGCGAATGCTGCGCATCAAACCCGCCAGCGCCACAGCGACGTGCCGGGTCTCGCCTTCGAGATACGAGCCGAGATTGAGAAGGGGATAGCCTAAGCTTTTCGCCTGCGCCTCGGCAGCGGCAAGTGCCTTGACGTTGTTGCCGATGATGAGATTGTGCACGTTGCCGGCTAACGTTTTCGGCGTCTCCGCGATGTGGCCGCCCACGCCTCGGCGCAAATGTTCGGCAACACTGGGCGGCGTCTGACTGAGGAGCTGGTACTTTTCCAGCACCGACCAAGCTTCTTGGAAAGTGGAATTATCCGCCGCGGTCGGTCCGGAGGCGATCACGTCTAAGGGGTCGCCGATCACGTCGGAGATAATCAGTGTAAAGAGCTGTTTGCCCGCAAAGGCTTGCGCCAGCCTGCCGCCTTTAATGGAACTCAAGTGTTTGCGGACGGTGTTCATCTCGTTGATGGTCGCGCCGCAAGCGTGCAAGAGTCGCGTGATCTGTTGCTTGTCCTCGAGCGCGACGCCGGTGGCAGGAGCGGGCAAGAGGGCCGAACCGCCGCCGGACAAGAGACATAGGCCCACATCCTCCGGTCCGGCGGATTGCGCCAAGCGCAGTATCTCCATCGCGCCCGTCACGCCGGCCGCCGTCGGCTGATTGGTCGCGGCCGGCCGGGCTGCGTGCAGATGGATCTTGCGCAACGGCATCTCTGAACCGGACGGCACATTGACCCAGCCTTCGACCTTGTGCACGTGTTGGTCCAGCACAGCTTCGACCGCCGCACTCATTGACGAGCCCGCTTTGCCCGCGCCGAAAACGAGGATGCGCCGCGCCGCCGCCAGCGCAGCGCCAATGGCCGGATCCGCGAGCGCCTGGCGCACTAAAGGCTCCGGCTTGACCGCAGCCACGGCGGCTTGCCAGATCACACAGGCTTGTTCACGACAAGAAGTCGCAGCCTTCACGGCGCACCCCGCACCTTAGAGAGCCCAACCCATGCAACGAATCCACTCTCCATAAACTACTTTCTATCAAGTGGTTAATGAATTGCATTGCGCCACCGGCACACGTCATCTGGAAGCGGCATACCTCACCTTCTTGTTATCGACTACTAACACATCAACTCCGGTGTGGCGTTCATACGCTAGGTAGCTTCCAGATGTCCAAAAAGTGAAAAGCGTGTGGAAAACTCGCAACTCTCTCCAGGGACTAGACTTGCCGCGAAAAGTGACCCCTCACTTTTCAGATTGGCGAATAGGCCGGAAATTGAAAACCTGCTTTCGCGGTCCTTGGTACAGTCGCCATTTGGAAGTTTCGTGCCGTGGAAGCCGTCCGGGCGGCAATAGGATGGTTAACGGTCCCTCGCTCACGCGTCGGGCTAACGGTCCCTCGCTCGCGCGTCGGGCTAGTTTTGGCGAACTCGCGCAGGCTTCCATAATGCCAAGCGTCGTGCAGCGAACGGTCGAATCGTTGCGGGTCCGGTCGCTCCCCAAAGCGAGCGCCCGTTGCTCCGATCGGCAATTGCTCGAAGCGTTCGCCGTCCAGGGCGACGAGTCGGCATTCGCGGAGTTGGTGCGCCGGCATGGTCCGTTGGTTCTCGGGGTTTGCCGGCGCGTGTTGGGCAACGTCCAGGATGCCGAAGATGCTTTGCAGGCGGCTTTTCTCGTTTTGGCGCGCAAGTCGGCCACGCTACGCCCGCGCGATTCCATCAATCACTGGCTGCACGGCGTCGCGTTTCGCATTGCCCTTAAGGCGCGCAGCCAGTCGTGGCGGCGAAAGCAAAAGGAAAAACAAGCCGTCGCGCAAAGAACCGCAACGACGCCTCAAGAAGCATGGAACGAGCTGCGCGCCGCGCTGGACGAGGAACTCGAGCGCTTGCCGGCGAAGTATCGCACCGTCTTGCTCTTGTGTTGTCTCCAAGGCAAGACCCGCGACGAGGCCGCCCAGGAGCTTGGTTGGTCGCTCGGCAGCGTCAAAGGTTGCCTGGAGCGCGGCCGCGAACTCTTGCACAAAAGGCTCACGAAGCGCGGCCTGACGCTGGCCGCGGCGCTGTCGGTGGACTTGTGCAGCGCATCGCCGATCCTGGCCGCGGCGCTGGCCGCAAGAACCGTGCAAGCGGCCTTGCGCTTTGCAGCCGTGCCGGGCGCGCACGCCGCACTTGCCGAACCCATTCTCCAGCTCGCCCAAGGAGCACTCAACGCCATGATGATCGCGAAAATCAAAACGATGGCAATGGCCCTTTTCCTGTTGTGCTTGGGGTTTGGCGCGATCTGGATGGTTCACGACTCCTGTGTGGGCCGGCCCGCCTCGGCCAGCGCGGCGACCATACTCACCGCGCCATTTTCCCTCGACCCTTGTGAAGGGGCACAAGGGCTGGAACCTCCGGGAAGAGTGCAGAACGCCCCTGCGCAAGGTCCCGATCAAGGGATTCTGTGGTTAAGAACTGATCCAGATTCAGATGAGAAACCTCCGCGTCGGTCATTCATTTCAAACGCACCTGAAGCACATGTTCGAGGAATGGTTATTCGTATCGATGCCGAGAAAAACCTGGCGGAAATCGACCGGGGCGCCGACCACGGGCTGGAAATCGGCCACACGCTCGAAGTTTTCCGCCTGCAACCTCGGCCCGAATACCTCGGTGTGATGAAAATCCTACAGGTGATGCCGCAGCGCGCCGTGGGCAGCATGATCAAGTTGCCTTCGAAAAAGCCGCTCGAGATTGGCGATTCGGTTGCGTCCAGGATCGAAAGGGAAGCGGAGAAGCCCAAAGACAAGAATCTCCTCGAGGCACAACGCGATCGGACTAAGATCGAAGAACAACGCATGAGCAATATCGTTGAGGCCAGGCTTCGCAAAGCCCGCCTGACTTATCCCGACGACGCGCAAGAAGCCTTGAAGCTATTGCGCACGACCTTGTTGCAAATCTGGGATCATCCGGATATCAGCGAACGCCACCGAGAAACATTGCTGGCGCAAATCGTGGCGGCGCGGCGTGAGCTAACCAAAGTTGAATAGCCGGGTTTAGATTCTACTTACCATTCTTCTTCGGCAAGCTCCCTTCCAGTCCCGGCACGTCCGCCGCGCCGGTGGGGCAGGAAATCGTCGAACCGCCGAACGCCTCGCCGATCGCTTCATAGCGGCCGCCGAGCTGCTTCGCGAGAAATGCCTCCATCACAGCCGTGAACGCCAAGTTGTTCGCCGGGCGAGCGAAGCCGTGGCCTTCGTCGGGGAAGAGCACATAGGTGACCGGGATCTTCTTCTCCTGCATCGCCTTGACGATCTGGTCCGACTCGGCTTGCTTGACGCGCGGGTCGTTGGCGCCTTGGCCGATGAGGAGCGGTTTGCGGATGCGGTCCACGTAGCTTAGCGGCGAGCGCGCCAAGAGTTCCTTGCGGCCTTCCTCGGTCGTGTGATCGCCGACGCGGTCCTTGAAAATCTGCACCATCGGCGCCCAATAGGCCGGGATGGTGTTGAGCAGTGTCACGATGTTGGAAGGGCCGACGATATCCACGCCGCAGGCGAACTTCTCCGGCGTGAAGGTGAGGCCGACGAGCGTGGCATAGCCGCCGTAGCTGCCGCCCATGATGGCGACGCGCTTGGGGTCGGCGATCTTTTCGGCGATGGCCCAATCGACGGCGTCGATGAGGTCGTCGTGCATTTTGCCGGCCCATTCGCGGTTGCCGGCGTTGAGGAAGTTCTTGCCGAAGCCGGTCGAGCCGCGGAAGTTGACGCTGAGGACGGCATAACCGCGATTGGACAAAAGCTGATGATCGGGGTGAAAGCCCCACACGTCGCGCCCCCAAGGCCCACCGTGGACGTAAAGCACCATGGGCACGGGCTGCTCAGGTTTGCCGTCGCCGTTCTTGTCGGCGCCAGGCGGCAAAGTCAGATAGCTCACCAGGTTGAGACCGTCGCGCGACTTCAGCACGCGCGGATGCATCTTGGCAAGTGGCAGCCCTTCCAGTGATTTGCGATTGGTGAACAGGAAACGAGCCTTCTTGGCGTCGCGGTCATAGTGGTAATAGCGCACCGGGCCGTTGTCCATGAGGAACGCCACGATCCACTGCTTGTCGTCTCTCGTCCGGCCCGAAAGGGTGATGTCGCCGTCCGCCACTTTCCTCAGTTCCTTGAAGTCGGCGGCGACTCCCGGATCCTTGAACTCCCATTCCGCGCGCTCATAGTTGAAGGAAACCGCCTGGATGGTGTTTTCGGTGGGATGAACGAGGACGCTGCCCACGTCGCAGCGCTTGTTCTCGGCAACCACAGCTTTCTCGTCGGTTTTGAGGTTCCAGGTCACGAGCGCGCCGGTGTCGCGGCCGCGGCTGTCGATGAGATAAAGCACGTTGCCGGTCTTGTCGAACCCGGCGGGACTGGTTGTCAGCGAATCGGCCATCGGGATCTTCATGAATGGCGTCCAGGCGCCTTTGCCGTCGGGCTTCATGACGATGTTGCCGCCGTCGGGCGCGAATTTGTTGGCGAAGCGGACGTTGTAATCGTCATCGAGGATGTAGCTCATGAATTCCGTGTTCTTCTCGACGAGCGTTTTGTCGCCGGATTCGATGTTGATTTTGTAAACGTCGTGAAAGCGCGGGTCGCGGTCGTTGATGCCGACCATAATCTCCATGGGGAACTTATGGCTGACGCCGTTGATCATCGCGCGGATTTTCTTCTGTGGAGTCAGGTCTTTGATGTCGCCGCTCTTGAGATTGACGCCGTAGACGTGGAAATCTTCGTCGCCGTCGGTGTCCTGCGCGTAGAGGATGTGCTCGCTGGTTTGGCCCCAAAAATAAGTGCGAATGCCGCGCTTTTTGTCCTTGGTGACGGGCTTGGCGGCGGCCGGGTCGTCGGCCGGGCCGACCCAAACGTTGAGCACGCCGTCGACCGGGGCGAGGTAGCTGAGGCGTTTGCCGTCGGGGCTCAGGCGCGGCGCCGCCTTGTCAGGATTGTCGAACAGCACTTTGCGCGGGATGAGGCCGGTCTTGTCGCCCGCCGGCGTCGGCTGCGGGTCGGGCGTTTGGGCCGAGACGGCAGTCGCCATACAAGCGGCGACGACGACTGTAAGAAGGCAAGAAATCATCCACTGAGCGGAGAACATGGGAGCTACCTCGGAAGGGAAGAAATGGTTGTATCGAAGGATTATGGAAACGAAGTGGATTGTCCATCATCCCATTAGACGGATTTCTTGATCAGCTCTTTTACCATGTCTATCGCTTCATCACGCGTCTTGATGGTCCCGTCCAGTTGGGCTTCGCGGACCGCATCGAGTATCGTCTTATAAAGCGGCCCCGGCTCCAAGCCGAGCGCCGCCAGGTCGTGGCCCGTGACCAGTGGCGGCGG
>JAKEHV010000424.1 GCA_022614915.1 Gemmataceae bacterium
CACGGTTCTAACAGCCGTCCTGACATCAAACAAGGCGGGAGCATGTGACGGAAAGACCGACAAGACCGGTACTTATGGCTTGAGTTTGACCGATTTGTCGCTTTTGCAGGCGCGGGAACGGCCGCGAGCCGGGCATTTTGGCAATCTACTGTGGAGAACGGAGACTTGGCGGCTTAGGGTAGAATGGGAAGAGGTGACATCATGCGCAATGCTCCAGCACTCCGGACCAGGCCCAAGCAGACTGCGGCCCTCATTGACCATTGGTACGTGCGCTTGCCGGACGGCCAAGTCATCCGCGCCAAAACCACCAAAGCGGTGCGCCACCACATCCGTCATGGCCGAATCCCCAAAAACGCACTCGTGCGACGCTCCACATTCGACGACTGGGCCACCTTGGACTGGACGCCTGAGTTTGCCGACCTGACCAGGCCCCATTCTTCGGTCGATTTGCCAGCAAACAATTACAAGAAAGCGGCCAAGCCGCTCAGCCAGGAGTTCCGCGTTCTGGGCGTGCGCGGCCTCGTCGAGGAGCTGTTGAAGGCGCTCGAAAGCACTTTGCACCGCGGCAAGCTGGCGCTTGCTGCAACCGCCGGCGTTGTCTTCGGCCTTAGCTGGGCGGTGTATCAGACGGTATTCCCCGCTTTGGATGAGTCCTGGCAGTGGTACGGTCTTGGCGCGCTGTCCGTAGTCTTGCTCGTCGTGACCTGCTTGGCAAACGCCGTCATTAGTCAAATGACTTTTGTCGAGTTGTCTCGGCTAAGGCCGGCGCGTTCCAACGAAGTGCGCACCGGTTTGATCGGCAACACCTTCAACTTGATGCTGGCATTGCTCCTATTTGGCGGCGTGTGGGCGGGTTTGTTGATCGTCGTGCGAACGCTGCCGCAATGGCTCGTGCCCGCCGAAGGTCCAGTGTTGGCGGACCCGTTGCTCGTTCCCCTTTTGGCCGGCAGGTTGGTTCTCGAGGTGTTCTTGTGGCCGGTGCTGGCGCTGACGTTCTTGTTCGCGCCGATTCTCATTGTGGAAGAATGCGGCGTCCTCGGCGCGTTTCGAGAATGGTGGCGGCTGTTGCGCGTCCATCTGCGCCGTATCCTTTTGTACGAGGCGCTGGCGCTGTCCTTGGGATTGCTGCTGTCCGCGCCGTTCTTTCTGCCGGTGGCGCTTACTGCGAGTTTCAACGGCTTGGAGAGCGGCCCCTTCGCCTGGGTCACCCAAGCGACGCTGTCCGTCCTCGCAGGGCTGTCGCTCACGCCGCTCTTGGCCTACGTATTCGTGGCCAACGTCTATATCTACATCAACCTGCGCTACGAGTTTTTCCAATCGGCAACGTTGAAGAATAAGCCGTAGGACAGGTTTTCAACCTGTCCGCGCTGGCAAAAGAGACAGGTTGCGAACCTATCCTTCTTGGCAGCGGCGCGTCGACTTACATTGAACCCCCATGCGTCGCGAGCGGCGTGTCGGTATTCGGACAGGTTGAAAACCTGTCCTACGGGAACTTCTTGCGCACGAAGCGCTGCACGTCGAACAAGTCAGGCGGCCGGAAAGCGGCGTAACGCGCCAGCTCTTTTTGGGCGTCATCGCGAGCGCCCAGCTCCACGTAGGACTGCACCAGCAGACGGCGCGCGTCCAAACGCGCGGGATTCAGACGCAATGCCGCGCCGCACGACTCGGCCGACTTTTGCCAGTCCTTCAAACGATAATGGTCGAGGGCCAGTCCGTAGTGGTGATCCGAAGCCTGCGGGTTGATTTCGAGCACTCGCTTCCAGTAAGGCAGTGCTTTTTTCGGTTCGCCAAGAATGCCGTAGAGCGAAGCCACCGCAGCCAAGGTGGACTCATGGCGCGGCAGCATCTCCAGGATTTGCTCGAGCAATTTGAGCGCTTCGCGCTCTTGCCGATCCCGCAACAGGGCCAATGCCTTCGCCCCCAGAGCGCGAGTGTCGTGCGGCCAGCGCACCAGGTGCGGATTCAGGAGCGGCAGCGCCAACTGCGACATCAGAGGATTCTGCGGTCCCTGAAAGGCCATGGCCACGCCCAAGTCGCGCTCCAGCGCGGGGTCGAGCGGCTCCGCAGGATCGCGGTGGAACGGCACTAGCTTGGGCGGTCCCTGAGGCGCCAGCGCAGGGCCGTCCGTCGGCTCCGGCTTACGCGGCACGCGATGGTCGGTCACGCTGGTGTGTACGATGTCCGAGCTGGAAAACCGCGGCATGTGACACTGGATGCAATAGTCGGCCGGGGTTGTCTTCTGGCGCTGGGCCGGCGGCGCACTGCACGTCGTCGCGCCGGCGCCGTGACAAGAAAGACAGCGATCGCGATAGAAGTGGGCTTTGTCCGCCGGGCTGGGGACGTCGTGCGGATCGTGACAGGAAATGCAGCTCATTGCGCCTTTGCTCTTCTTGTAACACTCACTCACTTTCATTTGCTCGGGATGGCCGACGGCGTGCTTGTTGAAAACATCGGCCGGAGGCAGAAACGTGGTTTGGAACAAGTGCAGCGGCATTCCTGGCCTGAACTCGAAAACGTCCCGGCCATGCCGCACCGTGCGCATTTCGCCTTGCAAATGACATTGCTCGCACACGGCTTCGCGCAGCAAGGGCGCGAGCCGCGTCGGATTCACGATGGTCGTGTCGGGCTTCGGAACCACTTCGCCCTTTTCCCGTAGCTGAACGTGCAGCTCGCCCGGCCCATGGCAACGCTCGCAGCCGATCGCATATCCCTTGAAGATGTCGCCGCTGAACTTGTTCACCGAGTCGGGTACCGGCTCAACCCAGTTGCTGTGGCAGAACAGGCACTCCTTGAAGATCGGGCGCTCGAAGTGGCGGTTTTTCTTTTGATAGCCGGGGGACAGGTCCCAAATCTCCTTTTGGGAATACCAGCTGATCGGAGATTGAAAGAGGACGCCGTCGCGGTTGATGAGGTACGAGCGGCCGCGCGTGCCCGAACCGAGCACGAAGCTCACTTCTTCTTCGTGCTCGTAAACGGCTTCGCCCTTGGCATCCTTCTTGATTTCACGATGAAAGATCTTGCCGTCGCGCTCCTTTACTTCGTAGTGAAAGCCGTTTGATTCGAAGCCTGTTTTCTTCGTGTAATCTTCGATTCGGAAGAAATCCTTCACCGGACCCAACGCCTGGCCCATCGGGTGGTGTTTGAACTTATCGACAATGTCCAAATGGCATGTGGCGCAGCGCGCGTCGCCCACGTACTGCACGTGCGGACGGATGTTGCCGTACGAGCTGGCGAAGGTGAGCCGGGGGTCAGGCGGCAGCTCGACGGCAGGCGGCAATAGCGGACGCGGCGCCCAAGGCTTCCACAGCCATAGCGCCACGCCTGCCGCCGCAAGCAACACGGCGGCGGCCACGGTGAGGCGCCAACGCCGCGCGGCGGGCGCGTTGGCCCGTTCCGTCGGCGTTTGCGATGATTCATTCGATTCCACGGCAACCTCCAAGGTCGTCAGCACGCGATGTCGCTGCCAACGACTAATGCCAAGATAGCCAATCAAGGGAAGTATGTCTGTCTCAATCGGCGTGGCTCTCTCTGATACGAGTTGGTTTTTCGTCGCGTTCTCGTTTTCAATTATGAGAAGAGAATTCAATCACGGACGCGGGCTGCCTCGTCTTTTTTGACTGAAACCGCTGGACAGAAACGCCCGAACGGCGTTCTAATAGAAGAGACACGTGATATTCGACTCCCTCAGGAACCCAACCATGTCGTCGCGAATTCGATGGACCGCCGTTCTCGTTTCAGTGGGGAGCTTCTGCGTCTTGAGCGTCGCCGCTTCGCAAGACGCTGCCGCGCCCGTGAAAGTCGTCATCGCGGACGGCAAGACAGTCGCGCAAGAGCCGACGCTGCCGCTCGACCCGACGCCGCGCATTACGCCGGGCTACAGCGGCGGCCTCTTCTTCGGCTTATCGTGCGAAGGCAAGCGCATCACCTGCTCGCCGCAAGGCAGCATCTGGTCCACCATGCGCGTCGACGGTCAGGAAATTCAGCCGGGGGGCGGCGGCGAAGAAGTCCCCAACCAGCCGCCGCAACAGTTGCCGCCGGGACCGTTCGGCAAGAAACGCCTGGGCTCGATCATCACTTGGACCGCGAGCGGCATCCACGTCACTCAAACCATCGAGTTGGTACCGAGCAAGATATTGGGCAAAGCGGCGCCGGGGCAAAAGCGCAAGCTGGACACGGCGCGCATCACCTACCTGGTGGAAAACAAGCACGGCAAACCGATCAGCCTGGAATGGCGCGTCGGCATCGACATCATGGTCAACAACAACGACGGCGCCTTGTTCGCTTCGCCGACCACCGAGCCGGGCAAGATTCTGAACGGCGTCGAGCTCAAGGGCGACAAGCTGCCTGAATACATCCAAGTGCTCGAGCGGCCCAACCTTCAAGATCCGGGCTTTGTCGCGCACATGACCGTGAAGCACGGCAAAGCCTCGAAAGCGGAAGGACCAAGTCGTGTGATCTTGACCAACCTCGGCGCGTTTGGCGGCGGCTGGGACATTCCCGCCGTGCAAGCCGGCGACGCGGCCTGTGCGATTTACTGGGCGCCCAAGACTATTAAGCCCGGTGAAAAACGCGAATTGGTCTGGGCCTACGGCGGCGGCGTCGCCAGCAATCCGGAGAATGAAGGCAGAGTGACCGTGGCTTTGGGAGGTTCCTTCGAGCCCGGCAAGCTCTTCACCATCTCCGCGTTTGTCGATGATCCAGTGCCGGGCCAAAGTCTGGAGCTGGAATTGCCGTCGGGCTTCACGCGCGTTGAAGGCCGCGAGATCCAGCCCGTGCCGCCCCCGTC
>JAKEHV010000425.1 GCA_022614915.1 Gemmataceae bacterium
AGGTGGACATCTTGAACACAACCGGATTGTCAAAGAGCACTTCGCACGTGGCGAATATGGCGTGTATGCCACAATGTATAGACGCTCGGGAGACGCCCAATTGTTTCCCGAAAAATCGCCAAGTGGACGATTTTTCACAAAATAGTTGTAAGTCCCTGTCGCGCCATACTTTGCGCCGCGCAAGTAGTAGGCACACTCCGTGTGCCGTCAGCGCTGGCGTTGGCGGAGCGTGTCAGTTGGCCGGACGGCACACGGAGTGTGCCTACTACTAACCCGAAGAGGGAGCGCCGCGCTGGACACTCGCCAATCACGCCGGTGGGCTGATTGGCATCCGAGGCGGGGCGGTCGCCACATCAGGGCCACTTCCTCGGGCGTCAGGCCGTAGGCAGCGTTCACCAGGTCCGACAGCTCGCGCTCCAGGTCTATCCGGGCCTCGGGCGCTAGCGCGATTGGGCGTCAGTGCTCCACCTCGCGCTGGAGGAGCTTGATTTCTTCGGGCGTGAGTTGGAACAGGCGATAGACGCGGTCGTTGATTTCGTTTTCGGCGGCGGCGAGCTCGCGGGTGAGGCGCTCGACTTCGCGGCGGTTCTCGGCCAGGTAGGAATCCCACTCGTCAGCCGTCTTGGGCGTCTTGAACGGGTTGGCGCTCAGCTTGAAGCTGGTTTTGAGCGCCGCGCCGAGGTCGGTCAGCGAGGTCTCCCACCAGTTCTGGGCTTTCTCGTTGAGTTGTCCGAGCGCAATGCCGCCCACGCCTTCGCCAAACCCCTGCGCCAGCCGCCGCTGCACCTTCGTCTGCCGCTCATATCGCTCCGCGCCGAGCTCGCAGCACTTCTTGGCCAGCGCCGCAATCGCCGTCCGCTCCGCCTTCTTGGCGGGAGGAATCGGGACGTGCTCCATGTACTGCGTCTTAAGGCGATACTGCCAACGATCACTACGCAGGCGCAGGGGCTGAGCTGTTTTGCTCACAAAGAACCAGGTCGTCCAGGCCCCGAGCACTCCCAGAAGAGAATAGTCGTTCGTGGGAATCATGAAACCAGTATCGCCAAAAATCTGTCCAGATGATTCCATGCTGAATCGGGGACGATTTGTGATGTCTGGCCAGATTATTTTCGTGTCTTTGAATTTTTCCCAGTAAGCACAACTCCGCAATTCCCACCAATACTGACCTTGATCGGAGCGCTTTTTGAGTCGATCTTCGAATTTCTTGAGGTGTTCGTAGATAGAGGGGTATGTTTTCGCGAAGATGCTCTCCGCTTTGGGCGAATCTGTCCAAGGCCAAGTAAAGTCAGTGCTAGAGCGAAGCGCAATCAGGAATTCACCCGATTCCGACACATGCCACGGACGCATATTCGTGCCGTCAATGCTTGGCCACAGCAAGTCGCTGGCGCGCGGGTTTTGTGCCAATAGGGTCTGTTGAGTAGGCGTGTCGATGACGAACGCCTCAGAGAGTCCCGTCTTGATGCCATAAAGGAGTTCGACGGAGGGATAATTTGATAACGGAACTCCCCCCTGCGAAAGCTTGACGCGTAGGGCAATAACATCATCAGATTCCAGTTCCCATGCCGCCCCTGACAGATGGTCAATACGCATCGTCGGAGCGGTTGAAATCAGCCCTGATAGATCCTCCGACGGGCGGCCAGCGACAAGCCATTTGAATAGCTTCATCGGAGGTCGATCGTTGCTTTTCTTCAGCACCGCAATAGTCGGCCGGATCATTTCGGCGTCTTCGAACGGCTGGAATTCGCCGAAGTCGATCATCGATTCGACGGCCGCCGTTTCCGTCAGATACTTCCGCAGCGGGCCGCCGTAGTTGCCGCGGACCCAGCTTCCCGAAGTGATATAGGCCAGGCGTCCGCCAGGCCGGAGAATCTCCAATCCGCGCTCAAAGAAATAGGTGAAGATGTCGGCCACGCCGTCGTAGCTGCGAAACGCCGTTTCCCAGTGCGGCTTGTACTGCGCGATCCATCCCTGACGGACATACGGCGGGTTGCCGATAACAACGTCGAACCCGCCTTGGGCGAAGACCTGCGGGAAGCCGGCCTGCCAGTCGAAGGCGTCGGAGTGCACCTCTTTATCCGCGACAACGCTGTTGCCCGCCTTGATGTTGCTCGACAAGTTCGACAGCGGCCTGCCCAATTCGGCTGTGCGAATCCAGAGGGCCAGCTTCGTGATGCCTACCGCTTCGTCGGAAAGATCGACGCCGAACAGGTTTTCGTGCAGGATCGTCGTGTTGATCTTGTCGAGTTCTTCCTCGCCGCAAACTTCCAGAGCGATTAAGTCCCCGATGACTTCCTCATAGGCCCCTTCCAGGAAGTCGAACGCCTCGATCAAAAACGCGCCGCTGCCGCACGCCGGGTCGCAGACGCGCAGCTTTTGCAGCGCCGCATAGCGGGCCTGATGGTACGTGGCCCACTTCTTGCCCGTGCGTTTGTCCGGCGGCGTCGCCAGATCGACCTTGTGTTCCACAGCGAGCGCGGCATAGCGTTCCTTCAGGCACGCGCCGATGGCCTGGCTGACGATGTACTTGGTAATGTACGGCGGCGTGTAATAGACTCCCTCGCGCTTGCGCTTGCCCGGCTTCGTCCGCGAAGGGGGCGCTTCTGCGTCCGGGTTCTCGCGGAAAGCTTCCAGGTCAGAAATCGACTGCTCAAACAGGTGGCCCAGGATATCGACGTTGACTTCCGTATCGAAGTCGTAGGATGCTACTTCCCTGAAAAAATCGGTGCGCTCGTCGTTCAGCTCCAGCTTATCGACCGGTTGTTCCTTGAAGAGCTCGCCGTTATAGCCCGTGACGTGTTGCTTCGAGTCACCCTTGTCCACCTTGCGGAACAGCCCCAGAAAGCTCTTCCACCGAGGATTCTGCACGTCGGCATAGCCGAACGATGCATTCCAGGCGAACTCAATCGCTCCGCTGGGCAGCAGTCTGCGATCTTCGCAGAAAGCAATGAAAATGATGCGGTTGAGCAACGTTTGCGCAGCACTAATCGCCTGGTCCACCGACAGGTTGTGCGGCGGCAGGCGGAGATGGTTAATCAGGCTCGTGCGCTGTATGTGATACTTCTTGTACAGATCGTCGCCGACTTCCCGCTGCTGCTTCTCGCTTTTTTCCAGCAGGTCATCGCACCGTGGCTTCTGTCCGGCCAGCGCGGGGAGGAAGCCGCCGCGCTCGAAGAGGCAGTAGAATTCGCGGAAACGGTTCTTGTCGCGCAGCTCCTGGAGCGTGAAGTGCTCGTAGGTCCGCGGGGTCCGCGTGCGGTGATAAAGCCGGAAGCTGACGAGGTTGCAGACGATGGCCCACGGGCACTGCGGCACGTCGTTGAGGTAGTCCCAGGCTTGCTGAACCGGCGTCCGGCCGCTGGCGCGGTCGCGGTCGATGTTCGACAGCGGGCCTTTGAGCTCCATCACGGCGCGCGGCGGCGGGCGGTCGCCCGCCGCGAACTGCCCAATCGCGGCATCGACGTGGCCCCCTGGCAGGGCAAACTCCGCTTCGAGATCCCAGGTTTCCTGGCCGCCGGAGAAGACCGTGTAGCCCAGGGCCTTGCTCATCACGTCGGCCAGAAACTCGCCGTGCAATGTTTTCTCAGTCTTCTTGGCCAGCTTGCCGCTCGACTCCAGGTCGGCCCACTTCAAAAAGATGGCGTGGGCCTCGTCGATGCGGTCGTTGAGCCACGTGCTCTTGGACGCGTCCCACAGGAGCTTGGGGACGAAGAGCCGCTGCGCTTTGCGCCCGTTCCCGTTGCGCTGCGGGTGAAGCTCTGGAAAAAGTCCCTGTTGATCGTCCGGCACGGCGGTCCTTCGGCGTGGGCGCGCGAGAAATGTGGAACAACAACATACCAACTGCGCGGGCGCACGCAATCGTCCGGCGCGGCGCCAGGTGCGCGGGGAAAACCCGCTTTCCGGTCACGCACCCAGACGTGCAGTCGCCTTATTTCTTCTTGACGTCGTAACACAAGAGCTCGTCCTGGTCGCGCAGGTAGAGCTTGCCGCCGGCGATCACGGGGTGCGGCCAGCTTTCGCCGTTGTGGCTGGCGATCTTGAACTTGCCCTTCAGCTTGTAGGCCTTAGGCGTCGCCTCGATCAGGGCCATCGTGCCGTCCTGGTAGCGAAAGTAGAGATGGCCGTCGGCATAGGCCACGGCTGCCGAGCCGCTGCCGGGACCGCGGCCGGGCCGCCAGGCGTCTTTGCCGGTCTGGCTGTTGATGCACAGGGGAAAGCCCTCGTTGTGCCCCTCGCCGCAATAGACGAATCCGTCCTTGTGAATCATCCCTCCGTGGTGGTTCTGCATTTTGTTGCCGGAGAGGAAATAGACCTCCTGGGCGTCGACTCCGCTGCGGGAACGATTGAGCTTCACTAGTGCGGCGCCGGTGCCGTAACCGCTCGAGGCGAAGACGTAGTCCCCTTCCACGATTGGCGTGGGGATGGTGGCGGTACCGTTGGCGACCCGGTCGTATGTCCAGAGGAGCTTGCCCGTGTCGGCCTCGACGCCGACCAGCGCCTTGCCGGTGAGCGTGACGTATTGCTTCACGCCGCCGGCCTGGCTGATCACGATCGACGCATAACCGGCGCCGTCGTGCCCGCGGTTGCCAAGCTGGCCCGCCT
The DNA here is from genome assembly GCA_022614915.1 of Gemmataceae bacterium. Taxonomy (GTDB): domain Bacteria; phylum Planctomycetota; class Planctomycetia; order Gemmatales; family Gemmataceae; genus JAKEFD01. The sequence continues at coordinate 4,600 of JAKEHV010000425.1, forward strand.
CGACCTTGGTCTTCCAGATTACTTCACCCGACTTTTTGTCCAGGCAAGCCAGCAGCGCGTCGTCGCCGCCCGGCGTGCAGATGAGGCGGTCGCCATCGACCAGGGGCGATTCGGAGAAACCATAACCGGGCGTGGCATCGACGCCGAAGTCGCGCTGGAAATTCTTTGTCCAGACGAGCGAGCCGCTCTCGCTCTGGCAGCAAAACAGGTCGCCCCCCAGCGTCAGGCCGAACACCAGGTCGCCATCGGCGGTGGGGGTGCCGTTCGGGTCGCCGCCGCTGCCGACCTGCGACTTCCAGATTTCCGAGCCGTCCTCCACCGAGCGGCAATGCAGGTAGGTCTTGTCGCGGACTTTGCCCAGCGTGTAGATCTTGCCGGTTTGTACGGCAACGCTGGCATAACCGCCGCCGAGCCCCTTGACGCGCCAGGCGAGCGGCGGGCCATCGGCCGGCCAGGATTGCAACAGACCGGTCTCGTGCGAAATGCCGTCACCGTTGGGGCCGCGCCAGCGCGACCAGTCGCCCCGCCGGGCCTCTTCCGTCGCAAGATTGTTCTGGGCCGCGGCGGACTTCTTGGCCTTGGCCCGGCTGGTCTGGGCCGTAGCGGGCGGACCACACATGGCGGCCGCAATGAGACCGGCGGCAACGACGACGAAACCACGTCGGGCAAAATTGGTCATGGCTAATCGGGCTGGTGAGGAACTGAATGACGTTGTTCACACTGCATTTTGCAATTTGCAATGTTCAATGATCAATTTGCAATCGTCCCCGGTCCGACGCTTGCTGACAGTTCGATTGCAAATTGCGAATTGAGCATTGCAAATTCAGTACTTCCAAGTTCGGCAGCGGGTGTACCCCACCGACCTCGCGTCGAATGGCAGGAATTGGAACTACTGAAATTGCAAATTCAGTAGTTCCAAGTCCGGCTAGATCAGCATAGGTGAACGCAAGAGGGTTCCTCAGAATGGTTTGTGTCAACAGACCAAGCCAAGGAGGGC
>JAKEHV010000426.1 GCA_022614915.1 Gemmataceae bacterium
CTTGAACTTTTCGTTCCAGGCGACGGGCACGTCATTGGGTTTCAAATTGCCGCGGATAAGGTCTTGCTCCATCTCGAAGCGCAGGATGATGTGCAAGTTGTAGGTGACTTCGTCGGCTTCGACGCGGATGAACGAGCGCTCGACTTTGTTGATTGCGAAAACGAAATCATCGATGCCGACGTCGTCGAGCGTGCCGGGAAAGGTTTGCTGCAAGCGCGGATAGAAGTGCTCCCAGAAAGGCCGGCCGCGGCCAACTTGATTTTCCCACAGGCGCGATTGCGATTCGTGAATGCCGAGCGAAACCGCCATGCCCATCGGCGTGCCGAAGTGGGCAGAGTCCAGGCCCTGTTCGTAAAGCCCGTGGCCGGCTTCGTGCAGTGTGCCGAAGAAGCCGGGCGTGAAATCGCGCGGGTTGTAACGCGTGGTGAGGCGAATGTCGCCGGGGCCGAAGGTGGTGCAGAAGGGGTGAGCGGTAGTGTCGAGCCGGCCGGCGCCGAAGTCGAAGCCGATGGCAGCGGCCGCGGATTGGCCCAAAAGGTGCTGCCGATCGACGGCGAATTCGCGCTGGAGAATGTCGCCGCGCGGCTTATTCTTGGCTTGCGCGATCGCGCCGACGAGCGGCACCAGGTCCTTGCGCAAATCGGCGAACAAGCGCGTGATTTCCGCGGCCCTCGCGCCCGGCTCGTAGAGGTCCATGAGCGCATCGTACGGGCTGTCTTTGTAGCCGATGGCTTCCGCCTCTTGGCGCTTGAGGCCGACGATCTTGTCGAGCCAGGGAGAGAACGATGGAAAGTCGTTGTTCTTGCGGGCTTCCTGCCAGACGCCTTGGGCGCGTGTGGTGGTGCGGGCGATTTCCTCCACGAGCGAGCCGGGCACCTTGACGGCGATGTCATAGAGCCGGCGGATTTCGCGGACGTTGACGGCTTCAGCCGATTCGGCGTTTTTGACGAGCGGCGACGTTTCGACTTCCTTGAGCAATTCGCCCAAGCGTGGATTGGTCAAATGCTCGTGGCCGAGCTTGGCTATGAGCGCCATTTGCTCGGCGCGGTGGGCGGCGCCTTTGGGCGGCATGTACGTGCGCTCGTCCCAGCCGAGCACGCTGCCGATGGATTCAAGGAAACGGGTTTCACGGAAACGGCGAATCAGTTCGTCGTAGGCGGACATCACTTTGCCTCGCAGACAGTGCGGAATCCGATATGGTTCTGCCCACTCTTGGCTTCGCCTTTGCCGCGGGCGGCGACTTGGAAGCGGATGCAATACAACTCGGAGCACAGGAACGAGCCGCCTCGTTGCACGCGTTTCTCCTTTACGTCCGGCTCGTGTATATCGAAGCTGCTCGTCGGCCCTTTGGGGTTCTTCTCGGGGCTTTCCTTGTAGTAATCCTTGCGGTAGTAGTCGCTGCACCATTCCCAGACGTTGCCGGCCATATCGTAAAGGCCGTAGTCATTGGGCGGGAAGGAGCCGACGGGAGCGGCGCGGGCAAAACCGTCCGCCTCGGAATTCTCGTTAGGGAAACGGCCTTGCCAGATGTTGGTCATCCATTTGTCGTCGGGAGTGAGGTCGTCGCCCCAAGGAAAATCCTTTTGATGAAGTCCGCCGCGGGCTGCAAATTCCCATTCGGCCTCCGTGGGCAAGCGATACGTGCGGCCGGTTTTCTTCGACAGCCATTCGCAATACTCGACGGCGTCCACCCAAGCGATGTGCGTGACCGGGTGTTTTCCTTTGCCTTCGATGCTGCTTGTTGGACCTTCGGGCTGCTTCCAACTCGCCTGCTTAACGACGCTCCACCACATATGTTCTCGGTGGGCAAGTTCCAGATGGAAAATCATCTCGCGCGGCGGCGTGAACACCAGTGACACCGGATGATCGAACAATTCCTTCTTGTGCTCAGGCGTCATTCTGTCGAGTTGTTCCTTGGTAAAATCTTTCGGGTCGGGCTTCAGCTCGGCCACCGTGAGATAGCCCGTTTCCTTGGCGAACACGGCCCACTGCTCGTTTGTCACCTCGTACTTGTCCATGAAGAAGCCGTCCACGTAAACTTTGTGAGCGGGAAGAGAATCCGGGGCGACGATGCCGTTGTGCTGCATGACTTCGCCGCCCATCCAGAACTCTCCGCCGCGGACCCAGACCATTCCCTCGGGCGCGGGGCCGGGGGGCGTGTCCGGGTTTAGCGGCAACGGTTTGAGACTCAATTGCGCGCGGCCGGTTTTGGGCGTCGGCCAAAGCGCGTAGGTGACTCCCGCGAGCGCCGCGCAAAAGCCGAGCAGACCGAGCAAGGTCAGGATCTTGCGCAGGCGGCTCATCGGCGCGGCGGCTGGGGAATGGGACTTGTGCGACTTCTTGGCGGCCGGCGGATGTCCGGCGCGGACGCCAGTCTCGTGTTTGGATTGCTTGCTCATGGTGATCTCATGCGAGTCAGGATTCCATTCCTGTCGGACGGACAGGAACGGAATCCTATCCTACGGGTTCACAGCCCTTGCTTTTTGGTCCAGGAACGCACGGACAGGAACGGAATCCTATCCTACGGGCTCACAGCCCTTGCTTTTTTATCCAAGAATGCCAGGCGGCCAGGGCGCGGGTGCGTTCTTCGTGCGTATCGTTGTCTACGCTGGGACCGAAGTTTTGCCCGGTAATGTCCTGAAGCGTGATGCGCACGTTGAGCCGCAGCCGGGGATTCGCGTCGCTCAAGAGGTCAACGAGGTCGGGGACCAAAGAGCGATTGAGCTTTTTCCGAGCGGCCAGCACCGCCGCCATGCGCACGTGCACGTTCTTGTCGCGGCAACGTTCGCGCAACTCGTCCACCGGCATGCTCACGTAGCGGTCGGACAAGACGTTCCAGCCTTCGAGTTGCATGGGGTCCGACAACTCCGGCAAGGCCTTGGCCAATGCCAGCTCATACACCTTGGATTCTATGCCGCGGAACACTTCGAGTTTTTCTTTCTGTTCCTGCGGTTTGGCGGCGATCAAGTCGTCGGCGAGGCGTTTGACCTCGCTGGCAGGCGTGAATTGGCTATCGACCAGGCACAGGGCTTGGGCGGCTTCTTGCGCGACATCCGGATCGGCGTCGGCGAGAAGTCTTTTCAATTCCGGGATGAGATGCGTGCAATTGCGCACGCCCAAGCCGGCGACGGCCGCCAGGCGGATGTCCTTGTTCAAATCCGAAAGACGATCGAGATGTTCGTCGAACGGCATGAGGGCGAAGCGCTCGCCCAGGGTTTCGCGGGCTTTGCCAATGACCGCTTTGCCGAAAGACGGCATCGCCTTCAAAAGCGCCTTATCGTAAGCGCTGCCTTCCAGGATTCGCAAAGCGCCCAAGAGCTCCAGTTGTCGCTTCGGGTTGGCGGTAATCAAGGCGCGATGGATCAAGTCTTCCGGATTGCCGTTCTTGTCGAGCAATTCCCCGGTCAAGGGATCGTGCACCAGGATCCAATCCTCCGGCCGCGGACCGAAGTTGGTGCGCGACAGCTCGCCCAGAGCGAACAGGATCGCTTCATTCCGGTGCGAAACAACGGTCTTGTCCTTCCATTTGCGCCAGTCGGCTTGTTCTTTGGCATTGAGCGGCCGGAAGCGGACCAGGTAGTCGTAGCGCTGATATTTGGGCCACGGGCCGGGAGCGTCCATCGGTTGGGAGACGGAAAAGTCTTGCCGCAAATAGGTGACTGAAGCTTGCACGAAGATCCCCTGCGAACCTTCGTAATACGCAGTGGAGGAAACCGGCGCGGGCAAAGGCTGTCCGCGCAGCGGTACGCGGCCGCGCACCAGGTCGGCGTTTTGGAACGACGGTGCGTGGCACAAGAGGCAGTTGGCGAGGTGGTTGATCCGCACCATTTCGCGCAGCACCGGAGTTTTTTGCTTGTTTACTTCGGTGATGAAGGGCAGCGTCGCATCTTTGGCGGATAGCAACAGGACCAGGCGCGGCGCCAGTTCACGGGCACCGAGCGCCGCGAGCGCTTCGGCGGCGAAGTCGGCGACCGCGGGCCAAGGATACTGAAATCCTTCCAGCAGCACGTCCTGATATTCCTCCAATGGCCGCGACTTCAAGGCTTCAACCGCCTTCTCCCGTATTTCGAAGTTCAAGTCGAACAAGGCGCGTTGCGCCAGTGCTTGGCTGGCCTGCGCGCCCTTAATCTCCGCCAGCAACTCCACCAGCAACATGCGCACTTCCTTGGTTTCGGACATCAAGAGCTGCAGCAACGTCGGTATCGCTTCGGGCCGCTGCCATTGCTTCTTGTCATTTTGCAGTTGTTGCCGCAACAGGTCGGCACTGGGGCGCGAATCGGCGGGCAGCCCGGCAGTGCCGGCCTTGGGGATCGCCGCTTCGAGGTTTTTCCGCAGCACGCGCGACAACACCTGCAAGTCCAAGGCAGGGTCTTGGCCGAGCTGGCAATAGGCGCCGCGCAGCACCGCCAGTCCTTTGAACTCGGGCCGCTTCTGCATGAGCTGCGGCGTGAAGTCCACGTGCACGTTGGGGTTCGTCAGCCCTACTTTCAGAATCTGACCCGTCGACGGTCCGTCCAAAGCCAGCTCCGGTGCGGCCATGAGTTGTTGCCGGAGCTTTTCGTCGTCCAGCAGGTTGCGCCTCTTGAAGGCGACGGCTTTTTTCTCGGGCGCGCCCCTTTCTTCCATCGGGAAAGGCAGCAACTCGGGCTCCTCAGACGATTCGGCAGGCAATGCCTGAGCAACGATTGCAGGCATGGGGGCAAGCGCGGGAGGTGGGATACTCGGCGTCGGCGGAACGCGGATATCCGGTTTGAAAGGCGTATTGTCCAGAGCGGCCAGGGCGCCATCGGACGGGCGTTGCGGCTTCGTCATCGAGATGATGCCGACGACGAACGGCACACCAACGAGGAGCAAGAGAAACCAAAGCAACCCGTGCACCAGGAATTGATCGCGTGCCTCGTCGCTCTGCACTTGGACGGCGGCAGCAGGTGTCTTGGCCGGCTGTTGGACACTTGGCTTCTTGGGTTTGGGGATTTCCAGCTTGCCCATCGCCGGCGGCGCGACCGGCGTCGCCGCGCATTCCGGACACAGGTCTGGACCGGCAGCAACGGGAGTGAATGGTTTCTGACATTTCGCGCACTGAGTGGACTCGGACATGACGACCCTCCACAAAAGAAGTGATAATTCAACGATAACCGGACGGGAATTGGAATGGGAGAAGATAGTTATTTTTTTTCTCCTTCCCACACCCATGGTGCATAGACAGGTTCATAGTTTTCGTCGAGCAATGTGACGTTTGCCAGCGTCGTGTCGCCGAGTTGCCAAACTCCGCGCCCTTCGTGGATATGCCCAAAGACCACGAGGCGCGGCTTAATCCGAAGGATGCGCTCGAGCAGGTGCGGACAGCCGCAATGGCGTACGGGATGCCCCCTCATCCCTGACCCCTCTCCCTCAGGGAGAGGGGAGACTACGCCGTCGGGCAAATGCTCCCCCCGCCCCTGGGGGGGAGAGGGGTCGGGGGTGAGGGGGCGGCCCTCGGGCACGCCATCGCCGTAACCGAAGGGCGGACCGTGAACGACAAGGATGTCCGTCTCGTCCGGAATGAGCGACCACTGCCGTCTGAGTCGTTCGGGGTCGCCGTTGAAGGCCCAGTCGAAGAACCAGGGCTGCCAGGGCGTGCCCCAGATGTTCCAGCCTTCGAACTGCGTACCGGAGTCCTGGAGATAGGTCCAAGACAGATTGCGCGGCACGAGATGCGGCTGTTGTTCGAAGAGAAGATCGTGGTTGCCGGCGATGCCGATGATCTTGCGCGCGGATTGTCGCCTGAGCCAAAAGCGGAATGGGCCGTCGAGCCATTGGGCGTGAAACAGCGGGGCGTGATTCTCCACGGGACAGATGTCGCCGGCGATCAGCAGCAAGTCGCAGGCGGGGACATTGTCGGGAAGGAAGCCGTGCAGATCGCTGAGGGCGACGATGTTCATTTTCGTGACTTTGGCGATGTGTTGGAACGCAGACGCCGCCGCGCGAAAGCGATGATCTTGGCATGGTCGAAGGCCAATTCGGGCGGCCGTTGCAACGGGAACCAATCGGCATGAGCCGCGTCGTCCGCCGCTTTTAGTTGCACTTTTGCGGCAGAGATTCTTGCCAAAAAGGCGACGCTGATGACACGCCCGCGCGGATCGCGCTCCGGATCGCCATACGTATACAATTGCTCCATTAGTCCCACGCTTAGTCCAGTCTCCTCGCGCAGTTCGCGGCGGGCCGACTCCTCGAGCGTTTCGTTCATTTCCACAAAGCCTCCAGGCAAAGCCCAGCGGCCCGCAAACGGGTCCTTTTTACGCTGAATTAACAGGATACGCGGTTTGATTTCGCGTGTGACTAGGATGATATCCACAGTCACGGCTGGGCGCGGGTAGTCATAACAGTACGCTTTCTTACTCATTTCGTTCTGTCCTAAAGGTTTGCGTTCCGCCAAAGCACATGCTAAGTTTCCCGAACGGACACCAAGAGGTCTGGCGACGGCTATGTTGGCGGACACGTTCATTCTGAAAGTCGACATTCCTTACTCGGAATACTGGCTGCCACTTGCGATCGGCATGGTCGTCGGCATGGTGGCGATCATGGTCGGGCGGCTCGCCTTCTCGAAAAAACCGGTGAACGCTCCCGTGAAAGTGCCCCTCAAAGTGTCCTCGGTACCCGGCAATTTTGATCCGTTTGTCCAGGGCAGCCCGTCCGAGCTGCGCAGAACATTGCGCCGTGGCGGCAATCCTAAGGATGTGTTGTATGCCTTGCCCGAGAACAAAGACCGCCCCGTTCATGGGTTAGTGATTGACCGTTCCACTGGAGGCCTCTGCCTTTACACATTCCAAGAGTTCCAACCGGGCGCCCATCTGGTGGTGATTCCCGCCAATGCGCCTGAGCTTACTCCGTGGGTCGAACTCGAAGTCCGCCATTGCAAGCACACGGGCGACGGCTACGAGATCGGCTGTCAATTCCGCAAGACCCCGCCTTGGTCCATTCTGCTTATGTTCGGCTAGAATAGGAACACGTTTGCATTCCCTCGCTCGCGCGTCGGGCTAGTGTTTTTCGTTTCCCGCTCAATGCATTCGGCTAAATGACACAACACGTCACAGGCCGTCTCGCCCCGTCTCCCACCGGCGCCCAACACGTCGGCAATGCGCGCACGTATCTCATTGCTTGGCTGTCGGCGCGCTCCCAAGGAGGCCGCGTCCTAATGCGGATCGAGGACATCGATTCGCCGCGTGTCAAAGCCGGGGCCGCCGACGAGGCGCTAGAAGACTTGCGCTGGTTGGGCCTGGATTGGGACGGAGATCCGATCGTGCAGACGCGGCGTATGCCGCTATACGAACAAGCACTGGAAGAGTTGAAGGCCCAGGAGTTGGTTTATCCGTGCACTTGCACGCGCGGCGACGTTGAACGCGCTGCCAGCGCCCCGCACGCCGAGCACGAGGGCCCAGCGTATCCCGGCACCTGTGCACATCGCGTTGTCGCCGACGCGACCCAGTTTCTTGAGCGGCCGTTCTCTTGGCGCATGCGCGTCGGCGCGCGGGACATCGGCGGCGATTTCGTGGTTTGGAAGACGCCAGCCGAACTCCTCTCGCCCTCAGGGAGAGGGGTTGGGGGTGAGGGGTCGCCCGCCTATCAGTTGGCCGTCGTTGTCGATGACGCAGATCTCGGAGTGACCGAAGTGATTCGCGGCGACGACTTGATTCCATCCACGCCGCGACAAGTGCTGCTCTATGAAGCGCTTCGTTTACAACCTCCCCGGTTCGCGCATGTGCCGCTTGTCGTCGGTTCCGACGGCCGGCGCTTGGCCAAGCGGCACGGCGATACCCGGCTATCGACATTGCGGCAGGCCGGAGTGCAAGCCGAAGCACTCATCGGCTTGCTCGCCTGGTCGTGTGGCTGGCAGCCTTCGATAGAGCCGATCGCCGCGCGCGAGTTAATGCCGCTGTTTCAAATGGAATCCATTTCCAACACTCCGTTCGTGCTTACGCCGGAATTGCTGAAGCGCATAGGCTTCACGGTCCCCTAGCCGCTGCAATCGTTTCTGACTAAAACGAACACGGATTTTTCGACAGGTCACCGCCCTCTTGTGAGGCGCGGGACAAAAGGGAAAACGGTGCAAATCCGTTGCGGGGCCGCCGCTGTAATCGGCCAGGCCCCCGGACATTGACGCCACTGAAGCTCATGTGAAACCCTCACCCAACCCCTCTCCCCGAGGGCGAGGGGAGAGTGGCCGGCTTTGGGAAGGCAGTCCGGAGGCCGTGACGAGCCGTAAGCCAGAAGACCTGCCTGTCGGAATGCAATGGTGCTTCGGCCTCAAGCATCCGATCAGGCACGACGGCAGTCCTGCTGCCTGGGCCATGCCTCCTCGGGAGGCCGAAGCGCTGCTTTTGCCCGGCCCGGCAGAAAGGACGCTTCCATGTTTCGCCGTTCCTCTTCCCCCTCCCCGTCCGCGTTCACAGTAGGTCAGGCTTTCGAGCCTGACGCCTCGCGCTGCGGTCAGGCTGGAAAGCCTGACCTACGAAAGGCATTCACTCTGATCGAGCTGCTGGTCGTGATCGCCATCATCGCGATCCTGATCGGATTGCTCCTGCCCGCGGTGCAAAAAGTGCGTGAGGCCGCCGCCCGCATCCAATGCGCCAACAACCTGAAGCAGCTGGCCCTTGCCGCGCACAATTACGAAGGAAGCTTCAAGCGCCTCCCGCCCAACTTTACGACGCCCAATCCTTCCGTTTGGCCGTACTCGACCAAGTACTGGTTTGGCCTGGTCGATCCCGCCAACAATGTCGATCCGCGCGACGGCCATGTCACGCCGTTCTATGAAGGCAACAACGCCATCATCGCCTGTCCGACTCTGGAAAGCGGACAAGTCAAAGCCATATACAAGGCGCAGACCGGCGGTTACGGCTACAATCGCTGCCTCGGCGGCACGTATTGGCAGGCGCCCGCATGGACGACGCCTCTTTTCTACTCCAAGCGTTTCGCCGACATTGATTCCACCTCCACGACATTCATGTATTCCGATTCGGCGTTGATCGTGACCTGGACGTCGCCGCCCACGGCGCAGGAATCCTACGCGATTGCCGCGCCGTTCGCGAGCATTGCCGGCTCACCGCAGCCGACCACGCACTTCAGGCATGGGGGCGACGTCGCGAATGTCGCATTTGTAGATGGTCACGTGGAGACGAAGATCGAAGTCGCTTTCCCCAGCCCACCGTCGTGGCCGGTCGCGGCAAACGACCTACGCGCCAAACTGCGAATCGGCTATCTGGCGAATACCAATCTGCCGTATGAGGGAAGGTAACCAGAAGTGATTCATCGTTTCGCGCTCGTTGCATGAGATGCCGGGGCATATGTGCGTTCGAGCGCGAAACGATCAACAGTTTCCGTTAGTTTGCCTGGCCGCCGCCCAACTTCTTGAGCTTTTCGGGATCCACCTTGCGCTCGGGCACGTCGAGCTCCTTGACAAGGTCGCCGACTTCATTGAGCGCGTTTTCGGACCCCGCGCAGATGATTATCTTGGCTTCGGGCAACGGTACGAGCCGCACGGGCATGTTGAGGTCCATGAGAATCTGATCCACGTGCGTCGCGTCGGCGTGCTTGAGTTCGATGGCGCGGAGCGTTTTGACCTTCGGCAATGGCTTGCCCGGCGCGGTGTCGAGCACGGTGACCAGGTCCGCCGCGACCTGCAGGTCCTTTTCCGTCGCCCGTACGATCACGGCATGGGAGCGCATGTCGATGGTCACGCGCCATTCCGCCATGGGAGGTGCGCCGCCGCCGGCAAAACCTAAAGCGCCGCCAATCCCAACTCCGGGTGGAAAGCCACCCGAAGGCGCGCCAGGTCCGAAAGCGCCTGCCCCTAGCGGAAGACCGGGAGGCATCGGTCCTATCCCTGGTGGGAATGGCCCTCCTCCTCCGGGCGCAACAAATTGCCCGTCATCAATCGGCAATAGCTGCTCCAGGATGTGCCTCACCTCGCCGGGATCGCAATGCTGCAGGCGGAATACGCGCGTCTTGTAAACGAGCGCTTTGCCCTCTCCCATGGGCGCCGGCGCAGCGCCGGGCGGTTTGCCGGGCGCGCCTACGCCGCCCTCCTGCGCGATAACGGTCGCTGAAACGGCCAATCCCAAGGCCGCCAGTGCCAAACCGATGATGCCCAGTCGTGTTTTCATGATGTGCCTACCCCCGAAATGGAGAAGAAATGGCCCTCAGCGCCTCTCCATTGTAATCGGAGCGCCGCGCGATGCCATAATTCTTTTCTTGATTATGAAGGATCTTAGGATGGTAAGATGCTTTCGTGCCGCTTGAGAGAATGGAGAATATCGTTGGCTCCAAGCCCTAGTTTGTTCCTCGCAGCACTGATTTTGGTCGCGGCGGCCGATCCGGCTTTCGGTTTGGATGAGCCGCGCGAGGCCGTCGAATTCTTCGAAACCAAGATTCGCCCGGTTCTGGCGGAACACTGTTTCAAGTGTCACAGTGGACGACAGCCCAAGGGCAAACTGTCCCTGGACAACCGCGCGGGCGCGTTCAAGGGCGGCGAAAGCGGCGCTGCCTTTGTGCCCGGCCAACCCGAAAAAAGTCTACTTCTAAAAGCGCTTCGCTACGCCGATCCGGAGCTGCGCATGCCGCCGCGCGGCAAGCTGGACGACCGGCACGTGGCAGACTTCGCGCGTTGGATCGAAATGGGCGCGCCCTGGCCCGATGATGGCCACAAGACGCTCGTCAAAAAAGACTTCGACCTTAGAGAACGGAGCAAGCACTGGTCGCTGCAACCGCTCACGTTTCAGCCGCTGCCTCTAGTGAAAAACGCGGCTTGGATACGCTCGCCCATTGACAGATTCATCCTCGCCAAACTGGAGGAGAAAGGCATCCCTCCGGCGCCTGCCGCGGACAAGCGCACCCTGTTGCGCCGGGTCACCTTCGACCTTACCGGACTGCCGCCCACGCCTGCCGAGATCGACGCCTTTTTGAACGACGATTCGGCCGGCGCCTACTCCAAAGTCGTGGACCGCTTGCTGGCGTCGCCGAGTGCCGCCTCGCCCCAGGCGGACGAAGCCGATCCGGACAACAAGCTCTTGCACCGCATGCCGGTGCGGCGCTTGGAGGCGGAGGCGATTCGCGACGCGGTGCTGGCGGTATCGGGCCGCTTGGACAAGTCGATGCATGGGCCGAGCGTGCAGCCGCATTTGTCGGCGTTCATGGTTGGCCGCGGCCGGCCTGCGGCGAGCGGCCCGCTCGACGGCGACGGCCGGCGCAGCATCTACCTCGCCGTCCGCCGCAATTTCCTCAACCCGCTGTTCTTGGCGTTCGACTACCCCACGCCGTTTTCCACGATGGGCAAGCGCTCGGTGTCCAACGTGCCCGCACAAGCATTGGTGATGATGAACAGTCCATTCATCCAACAGCAGGCCGAGCTCTGGGCCAAGCACGTGCTGGCCCAGCCGAAGCTGACGCCGAGAGAGCGGCTGGAAAAGATGTACGTCGCGGCGTTCGCACGGCCGCCGTCGCACGAAGAAGAAGCCGAAGCGTTGGCGTTTCTCGCTGGCCGCACGGAAGCCGTCGCATGGACGGAGTTGGCGCACGTGCTATTCAATGTGAAAGAGTTTATGTTTGTGAAGTAGGATTGATAGGCTCAATCTTGCCTTTTCGAATCGTTCGAGTTTCATCCAGGATTGCTTGACCGGTTGCTTGAGTATAGAATTCAATCTAATGGCGAGGGCAAATATACCTCGGTCGATTCAGGACCAAATCCTGGGTGAATGTCGTCGGCGATGTGCGCTTTGCTATACACTTAACAATGATATTTCTGCAAAAGTGCACGGTCAGCTCGCCCACATAGATCGGAATCGGACCAACAACACTCCGCAGAATCTGGCATACCTTTGTCTCGAACACGCGAATCTTTATGATGTACGCTCCAAGCAGAGCAAGGGTTTCACTCCAGGAGAACTGACAAGATACAAAGCCGACCTATTGCTGGTCCTTGCGGTCGCTCATGATCCGCGTCATGTTCGCCGAATTGTCGCCCAGGAGTACCGAAAGCTTGCCGCCGAGGTCGCGACGAAGAGACTTGCCAGGCGGAAAAGGTCGAAAGCTCCCCGGAAGAGGAAATGACCATGCCAAAAACAGCGAATCGTGCCCGAGTAGTGCTGGATCTGAGCGGCTCAATGCTGGCAATCGAGGACAGCGAGAATGTGGAGGCCGTCACGGATGTGGACTCAGAAAACCTTGTCGTTCACTTCGGGATTCCGTTTCGGGATGAACTGTATCGTTGCGATGTGATTCCTAGCGAACCTGCTGCCTATGAAATCAAAGCGCGCAGCAAAGAGGGGGTCGGTATCCAGCTGTCCGCTCCTTGGCCGAGGAAAATCAAGATAGTGTGCGAACAGATCTGAATCTTGGTGGCCACACTCAAACAAGCGGCAGCGCTACCTTTCCCTCTTCCGCACTGGAAATCGGCTTTTCCGTATGTACGCCTGTCCGAAAGGTCGGCGCGCCCGTTTTCAGCGTCCCCATTTCCCTTTCCTCTTTCTCCCACTGATCGATTTCTTCTAAAAGGGCATTGACCATGTCCTTCTCCAAGACGTGGCGTACGATTTCGCCGCGCTTGAAAATGACACCTTTCCCCTTTCCGGCGGCGATGCCCAGGTCCGCCTCGCGCGCTTCGCCGGGGCCGTTGACCACGCAGCCCAAAACGCTAATCTTGACAGCGGTCTTCTTCCCCGCGA
>JAKEHV010000427.1 GCA_022614915.1 Gemmataceae bacterium
CCCCTGAACCGCCATCGCGCCAAGTCCGGCCAGGATGCTCTGGACGATGCGATTGGTTTCAAAGGAGCGATGCGTGAACAGCCGGTGGTAACCGACCGTGATGCCCAGCACTGTCAATACATACATACCGAGCAAGAGACTCAACTCAATCCAGCCCATGCCGCGGCCCCAAAGGAAAACGATGGCGGCGGCAAAGCCGAGAAACGGCACGATGATCGCGAACAGGCTGCCTAGGCGCATGGTCAGCGAGATTCGTGCGGGTGTCTCGGTGTCTCCCCTCGCCCTCAGGGAGAGGGGTTGGGGGTGAGGGGTCTCGGAGTGGGATGGATGGGTTGCAATCCGATCGGGCAGGTTAGTTGATACTGTCAAAGGATCCTCGCGGCGGCGCCAAGAAGGCGATAACCAATGCCTGTGGACGCCACCTAGTCTGAGGTCATGACGCCAAGGAAGGATTCATACTCTGCGCTACTATAGGTTACGGACAAGCACGCCGCACAAAATCGGCGAGAAAAGCCCACATACCAGAAATCAAAAGCCCGTCGCTATTACTGCTTGTCAAGCCGTCTTAACGCATCCAGCGCCTCTTGGGTCAGGCGCGCATCCGGCGCTCCGCGGGCAAGTGTTTCCAAGAGCTTGCGGGCGTCGGCATTGGCGATGTCCTCCAGGACCGCCACCGCGCGCACAGCCCGCATCATTTCCGGCTGCGTGATTGGTCCGCGCAGCTTGTCCAACAGGGCCTGCGCTCGCCGGCGCAATTCCAGCGAGGTGTTCGAAAGAGCCTGCCGCAATGCGCCGGAAGCCAGGTCGCCAAGCTCTTCGAGCTGTTTGTTGGCGGCGGTGCGGATGGCGAACTGCTGGCTGTCGAGGTCTTCGATCAGTTTGCGAAGTCGCTTTGGGTCCGCCGGCTGAGCTGGCTTGAGATCCCTCTTCAGCAAGGCCAGCGCCCCTTCCGGAGCGCCGACGAGCGTCCATCGCGCCTGGAAGGCGCGCGGCCCGTCGCTGCCGGCGAGATCGGCCCAGGCTTTGGGCAGGGTTTCCGCACCCATTTTGCCCTTGAGCGCAGGCGGCAGTCCCACATCCCAGAGTAAAAGCGTCGAATCGCCCAAAGCGGAGATGAGCTGTCGGCCGTCGGGCGAGAACGCCAGCGAAGAGACCACGGCATCGAATCTCGTGAAACGCCGAAACTCTTCGCCTCGGGCCAAATCCCAAACGACAATATCCTGCACAGGTGCAGTCATGGCCAGCAATCGGCCATCCGGTGAAAAAGCGGCTCGGTACTGGCCAGCCAGCGGTAGGGAAAGCACTTCGGCCGCCGTGGCTACTTCCCACAAAACCAGGTTGGCTCCTGTGGTGTTTGGATCGCCTTCCTTGCGGAGCTTGTAATTGTAGTTGTTCGAAGCCAGCAAGCGCCCGTCGCGAGAGAACGCCAGCGGCCAGGTTTGCCCTTCCAACTCCGGAAAATTTAGGAGTGATTCGCCACTCGCCAGCGGTTCAAGCCGCATCGGTCCCTGCCCGGGCGACTTCCTGCTGGGATAGGCCGCAGCCAACAGCCGAGCATCGTCGGAAACGGCGTTCCAAGATTCCGTACCCGCAAGCCTGCGCCTAAAGAGCAGTTTGCGTGTGGTTGCGTCCCAGCCGGTTATCAGCGTATCGTCATAGCGCGGTCCGTCGTTTTTCTTCGGGTAGTAGTGGCTGAGAGCAACCAGCCTCTTGCCGTCGGTCGAAAGATGCATGGACCAGGCCGACTGATATGTGTCCGGGCGCTCCGGATCTTCCAGCTTGATGACGTCGTGCCGTTTCCCAGTAGCCGCCTCGGAGATCCAAAGTTCATCGCTGGCCCAAGTCGCAAAGAGCCAACGGCAATCGCGAGAAAAAGCGAGGCGACGCACCATGTACCCCGGTCGGTGAATGTTAAAGAGCGATTTGCTCGTGGTAAGGTCCCAGACGTGGATGGTGCCGTCTCCTTCGCTGCCAGTAGCCAGTCGTCGACCGTCGGGCGAAAACGCAATTCCGTAAGGCCTGGACAAGTGACCGAGCGGCGCGTCCCGTTGCTTGCCCGTGTTGACGTCCCAGACATGAAATGCGCCGGAGTGCCTCTGCAGCGTGGCCAGTGTTTGGCCATCCGCCGAAAAAGCGATCTTCTCTGTATTCGCACCTTCGCTCTGACTGCGGCTTGTCTCCTTGCCGGTGGCCACTTCCCAAAAGCGGATGCCGTTCCAGCCGGCGGTCGCGAGCGTTTTGCCGTCCGGAGAAAAGCCAAGCGTGGACATATTCTTGTGGTCCGCCGCCATGGTGCGCAGGGCCGTGCCGGTTGCAGCATCCCAGATTTCGACGGCGTGCCGGTATGGGGAAGCGTGCTCCTGCCGCAGCGTGGCCAGATGCCGGCCGTCCGGTGACAGGGCCACGGCACGCCGAATATCATCCTTGTTTTTGGGGACAGTACAGCGCTTCATGCTTCTGGCGGTGTCCCAGACGTGAATCGTGTTTTGGTCGTCGGCGAACGCTAGAGTCTGTGCAGTGGGTACGAAAGCACAGAGGACAAAGTCGCTCAATTCGGGCCGTTGGAGATTCTCACACTCGAAGCGCCGCGATCGGCCGGACGCAACTTCGTGCAAGGACACCGCGCCTTTCTCCAGGCAAACGGCGAGCGGCTGGCTGTCCGCCGACCACGCTAACCGAAGGACGTGCTTAACATCATGTTCCAGCAACTTTCCATCACCAGGCAACTCCCAAACGCGCAGGCCTTTGGTGTCGTCGTTCACGAATGTCTTTCCCCAAAGTGCGAGTCGCTTGCCGTCCGGCGAGAAAGCTAAAGAGTCCTGTAGCCTGCCAGGGTACATATAGGCGCCCATTCGCTTGATCCTTTTGCCGCTGACAGCGTCGAAGAGGTACACGCCGCCGCGCGAGGAGACGGCAATCGTCTTGCCGTCGGGAGCGAACGCCAGCGCGTCGGCTTCATCCGGGGCGCGAAAGCGCAGCGTTCCCAAGCGGGCGTTCGCCCCGGGCGGCAGCGGATCGCCGTAGAGGTCGACGCGGCGCCCTTCTGTCGCCACTGGTTTTTCCTGTTCGGGCTTATCGTCGGCGTCAGCCTGCACCAATGCGGACGGCTTTGCCGCGCTCCGCTCGTCCGGCGCTTGGTGGGCGAGCACCAGCCCCACGCTGGTTACGGCGATTACGCCCAGGAGCATCGCCAACAAAGTCTTGCTCTTTGTCATGGTCATCTCCTTTAGTGCTACTTCCGCCAAGCCAGTTACGTCGGCAGAGAGCATTGAGCCGCTCGGCGCCGATCCATAGCCTGTCGCGAAGGCCAAAGCAGTTCGCACGGTCGCTTCGGCGAAGAATGCGGCGTTGCCTGCATTGGCAGCGCCGTTGGAGATTTCGACTGCGGCCAACGCCGCCGAAAGTGCCAGCCCACGCTTCGCCAAGAGTGCATGCAGGCGGGCTCGGCCACGCTCCAACCGGCCCTTGACCGAACCGGGGCTCCAACCCAGTTGCCGGGCGGCCTCTTCTTGTGTCTTTCCTTCAAGGCAGCAGAGCAGGATCGGCAGGCGATACGATTGCGGCAGCCGTTCGATGGCCTCATCGAGGATATGAAGCAACTCGCGGGCGCTGAGCTGGTCGAGCGGATTGGGGCGCGGATCGGGCTGATCGGGAAGTTCGCGCTGCCGACGTGCAACGCTTTGGGCCTTGAGGGCGACGCGGCGAGCGACGCCGTATAGCCAGCCGGCCAGCGCGTCGCGCGGCCGGATCGACCCGGCTTTGCGGGCCAGCACAAGAAATGTGGCCTGGAACGCGTCGTCCGCGGCGTGCAGATCGCCCAAGAGCCGGCGACAGACGCCGAGCACCATCGGCCCATGCCGGGCGACGAGGGAGGCAAAGGCGTCTTGATCGCGAGTGCGGATGAAGCGCTCCAACAAAGCGGCATCGCTGGCCGATTCGTCGGCCGGCGCGCTCATCAGCCGCCGGACGTGCTGGACCAGTCGCGGCGGAACGGCCATCGGCAATTCCTCATGGGTGCGCTTCTCTCCACTATTGCCGAGAAATGGCCGAACCGCACGGCTGTTTTCAATGTTGTTGGGGTTTCTTGTCCTTATTCTTCGCCGCGGCGGGCGCGGCCCAAGCTGGCGGCGCTAGCTCCTCATTCCAGCGCTGCCACGCCGCCGTCAGCTCCTTCATCTTGTCCGGATGCTTCTTGGACAGGTCCTTGGTTTCGCCAATGTCATCCTTCAAGTTAAAAAGCTGAGCGCCTTCCAGTTTCAGCTCGCCTTTCTTCAAGCCGCCTTTCGTGTCGGGGTCGCGCGCTTTGACCAGTTTCCAATCGCCCATGCGAATCGCCATCTGCGCTCCGAAGCGCCAATAAAGGGCCTCGTGCGGCGCTCCGGCCTTTTTGCCTGAAAGGTACGGCAACAGGTCAACGCCGTCGATCTTGTTGATGATGCTCGTCTTCCCTCCGGTGGCGGCGAGAACGGTCGGCAAGATGTCAAGCTGGATCACCGGCTCGTCATAGAGCTTGCCCGCGGGGAGAGTGCCCTTCCATTGAACAAGAAACGGTACGCGCACGCCGCCTTCCCACGTCGAGGCCTTCCAGCCGCGCAAAGGGAGATTGCTCGAAGCGTTGACGGGCGGGCCGCCGTTATCGCTGATGAAGAAGATCAGCGTGTCGTCCTCGATGCCGGTTTCGCGCAACTTCGCCAAGACCTGGCCGATGGCGTCGTCCATCGCCGACAGCATGGCGGCATACTTGCGGCGCGTTTCATCCTGAATAGAGCCGAAGCGCTTGAGGTACTTTTCGCTGGCCTGCATCGGCGCATGCACGGCGTTGAACGTGAGATAAAGGAAGAACGGCTCCTTCTTGTGCTTGTCGATATAGGCCAACGCCTCGCGCGCAAAAGCGTCGGTGAGATACTCGTCCTCCTCCACCGGCTTGGTGCCGCGATAGATCGGCTGGTTGCCGCGCTTGCCGATGTATTGGTTGGCGCCGCCCAAGAAGCCGAAGTATTCCTCGAAGCCGCGCGCGGTCGGCAGAAACTCCGGCGTGTGGCCCAGGTGCCATTTGCCGACCATGCCGGTGCGGTAGCCGAGCCCCCTGAGGAATTGCGCCAGCGTCATTTCCTGGAGCGACAGGCCCTTCTCCTTGTTGGCGTCCACGGGCGGGCCGGGATTGAATTCGTGGCCGAAGCGTTGCTGGTAGCGGCCAGTGAGCAAGCCGGCGCGCGTCGGGCTGCAATATGGCCCGCTCACGTAGCCGCTCGTGCAGCGGATGCCGTTCTTAGCGATCGAGTCGATGTGCGGCGTGGGAATGTCCTTGCAGCCGTGCACGCCGATGTCGGCGTAGCCCAAATCGTCGGCGACGATGAGGATGATGTTCGGCTTGCGTTTGGATTGCGCGTGCAGCTCGGCGTTGCCCCAAGGGGCATACGCGGCCAACAAGGACAGACAGGCGATGAGGCAAGGTGAGGGCAGCACACGAAACATGATGGCTCTCCTTTAGACTCCCCGCGCCTTCAGGGATGGGGGTCGGGGATGGGTGGACGAGTTGTAGTCAACGATAACGGCAGGCGTCAGTTCAGGAAAGCAAAAAAATGTGCATAGCGTGCGATGAGCGTTACTTCTGCCTACCACTTCTTTGGCAGCTTTTGTAGCGCTTCGCGAAACTCACCCGGGGTCTGGAAGCGGGCGGCGGGGTCGCGCTCGACGCCTTTGATGAGAAAGGCGACCGTGGCTTTGTCGAGATCGGGACGCACGTCGCGCGGGTCGCGGCCGGCGCTATTCATGTGCGAGAGCAGCGTTTGCAGCGATTCGGTTTTTTCCCAGGGCAGCCCGCCGGTAAACGTCTCGTAGGCGGTGACGCCCAGCGCGAACATGTCGACGCGGTGATCGGTCGTTTGCCGCTTGATGAGCTCCGGGGCGAGGTAGTTGGGAGTGCCGGTGCGGTTGCCGGGCCGGCAAAACTCCGGCGTCAGCGGAACGGCCAGCCCAAAGTCGATGATCTTGACAATGCTTTCCCTAGTGACCATGACGTTGCGCGGACAAATGTCGCGGTGCAGAAAACCCTGCTTGTGCACATACTCCAATCCTTCCGAGAATTGCGACAAGAAGTCGATGCGATGCCCCTGGAGCTGCGGCGCTTTAGTTTCGATCATGAAGTTGAGGCCGACGCCGTCGATCAACTCCATCATGATGTAGATTTCGCCCTGCCGGGTGAGGCCGGCTTCGTAGGTCTGCACAATATTCTTGTGCCGCAGCGCCATGCAGACGGCCCCCTCGTTGGGGCGTTTGAGGCCGGGAAAGCGGGCGTCGAAGCGGGCAGTCTTTACTTTGTCGAGAATCTTGACGCAGACAACGCGGCCGGTCATGTTGTCGCGGGCGCGCCAGACTTTGGACATGCTCCCTTGGCCGGTCCGGCCCAAGAGTTCGAAGCGCTTGGCAACGTCGATGATCGGCACGTTGCTTTTCGGCTTCGATTTGAAGATCGATTTGAGTGCGCTAAAAAAGCCCACAGTGTCGTCTCGTGTCAATGCTCGCAGTAGTCAATGATGCGGGCCACCTCGGTCCGCAGGTCCTTGCGGTGCACAATGCGATCGATGAAACCGTGCTTGAGGAGAAACTCGCTCGTCTGAAACCCCTCAGGCAGCTCCAGGCGGACTGTGTTCCAGATGGTGCGTTTGCCGGCGAAGCCGATGAGGGCCCCCGGCTCGGCGAGGGTGATGTCGCCCTGCAGGGCGAAGCTGGCCGCCACACCGCCCATCGTCGGGTTGGTCAGGATGGAGATGTACAAACCGCCCGCTTGATCGTAGCGGGCCAGGGCGGCCGAGATTTTCGCCATCTGCATGAGCGACAGGATGCCCTCTTGCATGCGCGCCCCGCCCCCGGAGCCGCTGACGATGATGAGCGGCAGCATCAGCCGGGTCGCTTCCTCCGCCGCCCGCGTCAGCTTTTCGCCGACCACCGAGCCCATGCTGCCGGCCATGAAGGCGAAGTCCGTGACGCTGAAGACCACGGGCCGGCCGCGGATATAACCCCGACCGACGACGGCAGCATCGGCCATGCCCGTCTTGGCTTGTTCCGCCTTGAGCCGTTCGCTGTAGAGGACGCGGTCGTTGAATTGGAGGGGATCTTTGGGGCGCAGATCCGCGAACCATTCTTCGAAGCTCTCTTCGTCGAGCAGTTGCCTGATACGCTCGCGAGCCGGCAAGTAGAAATGGTGGTTGCACTCCGGGCAGACGTTGAAGCGCGAAGACGCTTCCTTGCGGAAGACGGTCGCCTTGCACTGGGGACAGCGAATCCACAGCCCTTCTGGAACTCCGCGTTTCGCCATGCGCGCACCCGCCATGCGGGATATGGTAGTAATTCCGCGGGAGATTCACAGCCTGGAATCAAGGTATCGTGGCTTGATGCTGTGCGCATCTGCCCAATCGGCTTACAACGCCTGTCTATCGTGTTTTGCGATAATTGAGCTTGACGCATCACAAATTGTGATTATGCTTGCGAAAGCGGTCCGGACCAAGGAAGAATTGGTCCATGCGCGTCATCTCGAAACGACGGCTGCGTGAATTCTGGGTGGCCCGGAAAGGTGACGCGAACGTCGCGGAGCGAGACTTGGTGACTTGGTACAAGCTCGCCAAGCATGCCGATTGGGAGAACTTCGCCCAGCTAAAACAGACGTTCGGATCGGCTGATCAAGTGGGCAACTGTGTCGTGTTTGACGTCGGCAATAACCGATTTCGGGTCATTGGCCGCGTTACCTTCCGGAAAGGCATTGTTTATGTATTGCGCGCGATGGATCATCGCGAATACGACAAGCAGCGCTGGGCGGACGACTGCGGCTGCCACAAGCCGCCGCCGAAAAGGTCCACATCTTCACGAAAGACCAACAGCCACCTATTACGCCATAGCCGCAAGAAAGGAAGATGAGCGATGTCTGTAAGAACCAAAAGGAACGCCGAGAAGGCACTGCCGGACAGTTATTTTGCTATGGTGAAAGAGTTCCCGCTTACCAGCATTCGTGACGACGTTCACCTGTCCGCTGCCCAAAAGAGAATTGATGAATTGTTGAAGGAGGACCTGGACGACGGGGCGGAAACCTATTTAGACGCGTTGACGGACCTTGTGGAAACTTATGAAGACGAGCATATCTCATTCGCCGACGCTTCTGAAGCCGAGGTACTCCGCGAATTGATGCGCTCGAATGGCCTGACCCAATTGAGTCTCGCGAAGGCGGTGGGCATTTCGCAGTCTACGATTTCCGCTGTGCTGAACGGAGGTCGCACTTTCACCAAGCAACAGGTCGTGGCACTCGCTAGATTCTTCAAGGTATCGCCAGCGGCTTTCTTGCCGCGCTAGTCACTCTTGCAAGTGCTCCACCACCAGCCGTATCTGATCGTACGGCAC
>JAKEHV010000428.1 GCA_022614915.1 Gemmataceae bacterium
GCGTTCCCGAGCGGCATCGTCTTCGAGGCGCTCAACAACGCCGGGCACCTCAAGCGCAAATTCCTGGTGATTCTCAACGACAACAAGATGTCGATCTGTCCGCGCGTCGGCGCCTTGGCCACGTGCTTCGACCGTGCCCGCCTGACCAGCATTTATCAAGGCTCCAAGCGCAACCTGAAAAAAATCCTCGACAAGATCCCGATTCTGGGCGGCATGGCCACCCACGCCCTCGACCAGATGCGCGACGGGCTCAAAGCCCTCCTCACAGGCGGCATGCTCTTCGAAGAACTCGGTTTCCATTACGTCGGACCTATCGACGGCCACGATTTGAACGGACTGCGTGGCTGGCTGCGCAAGGTGAAGGACCACAACGGTCCGGTGCTGTTGCATGTTCTAACGGTAAAGGGCCAGGGCGTGCCGCAAGCGAGCGACGACCCGGTCACGTTCCATACGCCGCCCGTTTTCGAGAAGGTCGGCCCGGATCGCACCATCGTCTCGCTCAAACGCGGCGGCTCGAAGGCGTACACCGATGCGGCCAGCTCCGCCATCTATCAAGTTCTGCAGGACAATCCGCGTGTCACCGTCATGACTGCGGCGATGTGCCAGGGAAACAAGCTGGAAAAAGTCCGAACCGATTTCCCGGATCGCTTTTTCGACGTGGGCATTTGCGAATCGCACGCGGTGGCGTTCGCCGCCGGGCAGGCCAAGGCGGGGCTTCGGCCGATCGTGGATGTGTATTCCACGTTCCTGCAACGCGCCTTCGATCAGATTTTCCAGGAAGTGACGCTGCAAAACCTGCCGGTCACCTTTTGCCTGGACCGCGCCGGCCTCACCGGGCCCGACGGCCCCACGCACCACGGCTGCTTCGACATCACCTATATGCGCCTCTTCCCCAACATGGTCGTAATGGCCCCCGGCGACGAGCTCGACGTGGCGCCGATGCTGCGCTTCGCGCTACAGCACGACGGCCCTGCTTCCATGCGCTATCCCAAGGCCGGCCTGGAAAAGGTTGAGCGCGGCCACGCGCCCATCGAGTTGGGCCAGGCGGAAGTGCACGAGTGGGGCGCGGACGGAACGATCCTCGTTTTCGGCTCGCTGTTCCCGACTTGCGTCAAGGCGGCGGAAAAGCTGCGGCAAGAAGGCATCGAAATCGGCGTCGTCAACGCCCGCTACGCGAAGCCGCTCGACAAATCGACCGTGCTGCGCGCCGTGGAGGAAACGCCGCTCGTCGTCACTGTGGAAGAAGGCACGCTGGAAGGCGGCTTCGGCAGCGCGGTGCTCGAAACCGTCCACGGCGCCGGCCTCGACACCCGGCACATCATCCGTCTCGGCATCCCCGACCGCTTTATCGAGCACGGCGAACGGGGTGAATTGCTCGCCGACTTGGGTCTCGACGTGGAAGGAATCTGCCGGACCGTGCGGCAGGCCTTGGAGAAAGGCACGGAGTCACGCGCGTGGGCCGTCGGGAATTGACGGCCAGCTCGTAGCCGGACTCGCCAGAGTGCGGGTTACGCGGCTGGTAGGACGGGTCTCCAGGCCCGTCCAGTTAGAGCGCGATGAAGGGACGGCCCTGGAGAGCCGTCCTACAGCAAACGCGGCTATTCCATCACTACTTCCGAATAATCACTTCGTAGAATGCCTGGTCTTCGGGCACGCGCTCGCCGGTGGGCTCGTTTTGCTCGACTTGCCAGACAAACGAGCGTTCGAGCTCGATGGTGACCGCGCGATCTTTCGCCAGCGTTTGCGCTTTGCCGTCCACTTTGAGCGAGATGTCGCGGCCGGTCAGGTTCCAAAAGCCAACCTTGCAGCGCGTGCCCTTCCCGGTCTTGTGGCCGGCTTGCGTCACTGCCGCGGAGCGCGACTCGGTCACCGTCGGCGGCTTGGCCAAGGGAGCGGCGAGCACGGGCTCCATACTTTCTTGCTTGGGCACATCCTTTTTTGGCGCCACCTTCGGCACCTTGTTCTGGGCAATCGGCGGCTCTTTGGTTTCCTGCTTCGGCGTTTGCTTTTGGGTTAGGCCGGAAGGGGGCGCCGGTTGCGGCTGCGCGTACGGCATGACGACGGTCTGCGCCGCCACTGGAATCACTGCCGGGCAATACGCCGGAAGGACGTAGTAAGCCCGTGCCGGGTAATAGGAATAATAGGGTCGAAACCGATAACCGAGCAAGCCGCCCGTGCCGTAGGCATTGCTTGCGGATACGAACAAAACCACCAGCGCCGCCGTGCGAAGCAATCCCGCCATGGATGCATCCTCCTTTCGTAGGCTTCACGCTCCCCGTGAAGCACCCTCACGCAGAGCATGAGGTCAACATCGCCCGCGTCGGCGTTCGCTCCGGCTGACTGGTCGCGCGCGGCCACGAACGCACTGACGCATCCTTGTCACTTCGGAAAGTTGTATCACAGCGGCACGCGGCCGGCCAAGGAAAAACCTGCATTTGTTTTCGGATCGCCGACGCTGCCAACGTCGGCGACCGTCAACTTTGCCAGCGGCGCAGCGGCAGACAAGGCTCCTTGTCGTTTTCGATCAAGTCGATGAATACCGGCACAAGGTCCGGATCGAGCTTGGCGCCCGCTTCCTTGCGCAAAACCGCGACGGCGTCGCCGAAGCTCATGGCCGCGCGGTAGGCGCGATTGCTCGTCAAGGCGTCGAAGCAATCGGCAACGGCCAGAATGCGGGCGGCAAGCGGTATGTTGCCGCCGCGCAAGTTGTCGGGGTAGCCCAGCCCGTCCCAGCGCTCGTGGTGCCCGCGGATGGCCGCGAGCACGGCGCGCTTGCGCAGCGTGGGGGCGAGGACGCGCTCGGCGATCACCGGATGTTTGCGGACGAGCAGGAATTCCTCCGGGCTGAGGGGCCCGGGTTTGTTCAAGATGCTCTCGGGCAAAGCGACCTTGCCGATGTCGTGCAGCTTGGCCGCGAGCTGCACGTGCGCTTGTTCGGCTTGGGCCAGACCGAGTTTATCCGCCAAGCGCGCCACGTAGGTGCACACGCGCAATGAATGCCCGGACGTGTACGGGTCGCGCGCCTCCAAGAGCCGCACCAGACTGTTGATGGCGGCGAGATAGGTGCGCCGTAAGCGCGTGTGCTGCCGGCGCAGGCATTGTTCCAGGATGCCGTGCCGCCGCTCTTGTTCCTGCTTCTGACGCTGGCTTTTGAGGGCGGCCTGCAAGGCGTGATGGAATTCGTTGAAGTTGATCGGCTTGAGGAAATACTGATGCGCGCCGGCGTCCAAACATTGCGCCATGGCGTCCATCTCATGCAGCGCGGTCAGCACAATGACGGCGACCTTAGGCCAGCGCTTGCGGATTTCGCGGACCAGCCAGACTCCGCCCTGCCCCGGCATGCGCAAGTCGGTCACGACGATGGGCGTCAGTGTTTTCTCCAGTATCGCCAAGGCTTGTTCGGCGCTGACCGCGGTCTGGCACTGGAGATTCATGCACTCGGCGGCGCGCACCAGCGCGTTCAAGGCAGCCGGCTCGTCGTCCACGACGGTCACCGTGGGAGCTGCGGGAAGAGTGGAATACAAGCGACCCCCGTGCGTTCGGGCTCAAGGAGCGATGAAAGTAATAATGAGGAAGCAGAGAGGAA
>JAKEHV010000429.1 GCA_022614915.1 Gemmataceae bacterium
ACAAGCCGGAGAAAATGCTCGCCCGGCTGGGACTGCACGAGGCGACCGTGGCATACGCGTTGGCGAAGCGGATGCCGCGCTTGGCCAAGGCATCCAGGTTGGGTGTGCGGATGACCTTGTTGCCGTAACAGCCGAGGTCGCGGCCCAGGTCGTCGGCGATCAGGATGAGAACGTTTTTCGGTTTTTCTTGGGCTTGCGCCCAGGAGGGCGCGAACATGAGAGCCCACGTGGAGAGAAACAACAAACAGCGCATGAAAACATCCTTTCTAACCGCTTGCGTTTCGCGCTCGAGTCGATGGCAAGCGAGCAACGCCGGCGGTCAAGCTCTCTTGGTGACTTTTGGAGTGCCGAAGATGGCCCGGATCATTTCTTCAGGCTGCGTCGGCGGCAGCGCCTTGTGCGCCTTAAATACGCGCTTGCCGATGCGCATTGTCTTGCGATGGGCTCTGACCATGGCCTTGCACTCGGCGCAGTCGGACAAATGGTCCTGGAAGCTGCGTCTTTGGGCCTGCGCCAGCTTGCCCTGGAAAAAGTCCATGAGCAACTTGTTCACTGCGCGACAAGTCACCGGCGGCTCCCTGACTTGAAGTTGGATTATTGCGAGTCCGTCAAGGGAGATTCCGCGACATTCTAAACGCCCACTTCGTGAAGAATCCACCTTTTCTTCAAGTTTTTTTTCCCGGAAAATGGGGCCAGGCCTCTGGGAGATCACCCAACACAAGCGCGGCCGCTTGTGGCTACGAGGTCAACCCACACAAGCAGGGCCGCTTGTGGCTACGGGCGATGTAGCGACAAGCGGTCCGCTTGTCGGCTCCAAGGTCACCCCACACAAGCAGGGCCGCTTGTGGCTACGGGCGATGTAGTGACAAGCGGCCCGCTTGTCGGCTCCAAGGTCACCGCCTGGGCTCGCCAACAAAGACGCGGACGCTTCAACGGGAGATTTCTATGACTCTTCGCAAAGTCGCCCTGGTCACCGGCGCGGGCAAACGCCGCGTCGGCTGGCACGTTGCCGACGCGCTGGCCGAGCGCGGCTACGCGCTCGTCATTCACTATCGCTCCTCCGCACAGGAAGCCGCCGAAACGGTCGCGACCCTGAAAAAGCGCGGCGTGGAAACGCTCGCGGCACAAGCGGATTTGAGCGATGAGCGCGCGGTCCAAGCGCTCGTCCAAAGGGCGCTCGATGCATTCGGCCGGCTCGACGTGCTCGTTAATTGCGCGGCCATCTGGAAAAGCAAGCCGCTGGAAGAAGTGACCGCGGCGGATGTGCGCGGCCACTTCGAAACCAATACACTGGGCACTTTCCTTTGTAGTCAACATGCGGGCCTGGCCATGACCATGCAGCCCGAGGGCGGCTGCATCGTCACCTTGGCCGATTGGGCTATCGAAAGGCCGTACCTCCACTACGCGGCGTATTTCCCCTCGAAGGGCGCGATCCCAACTTTGACGCGCACGTTGGCCGTCGAGCTCGGCACGCGCAACCCGAACGTGCGCGTCAACTGCATCCTCCCGGGCCCGGTCATGCTGCCCCCGGACCTGCCCGAGGCGGAACGACGCGAGGCCATCGACGCCACGCTGGTCCAGCGCGAAGGCAATCCGAAGAACATCGCTCAGGCGGTGCTGTTCTTCATCGACAACGATTTCGTCACGGGGGCCTGTCTGCCGGTGGACGGCGGGCGATCGATCTACGCGCCGACACCGCCTCACTCTTCGCAGCCGATCTCGGAGCCGCGCACGTAGTAAGCGGTGAATTCGCGAGAATTCGGACTGACCGGAACTCTTGCGAGTTCCGCTACATTAGCTTGTGACGTTTGATTATCCTTGGTTTTCCGGATCGTTCGTGTATATAGAATTCTGCAAAGTTGCTCGTTCCCATTCTTCTTGCGGAGGCCGAAATGCGTTTCCTTATCGTTGCATTGATTCTGTGCCTAGGCTGGCAGCCGGCTTGGGCGGGGGAAGACATCAAGGACGGCGCTAAGCTTGAGGGTAAGCTCAGCAAGGAAGATCCAGCGGACAAGGTGATCAAGAGGAGCCCGCACAAGGTTCACAAACACAAGATGGAGGCCGGCGGAGTTTACATCATCGAAATGTCGAGCAAGCAGTTCGACACCTTTCTGCGTCTGGAAGACGCCAAAGGCAAGAACCTGGCCATGAACGACGACGCCGATCCCTCGACTCTGAATTCGCGCATCGTTTTCAAGGCGCCTGCCGGAGGCAGCTATCACATCATAGCCACCAGCTATGACGGCAAAGTCGGGGATTACACCCTATCCGTCCGCAAGGGGACCGACGAAGACGTGGCCAAAGCGGACCCGTTTCACGACATGATCGGCAAGTCCGCGCCGGAAGTGATCATCGCTCAATCGGTGATCGGCGACACCAAGCGGCTTTCCGACCTCAAAGGCAAAGTGGTGCTGGTGGACTTCTGGGCCGTGTGGTGTGGGCCGTGCATCCAGACGTTTCCACATTTGCGCGACTGGACCAAGGAATTCGGCAAAGACGGGTTCGAAATCGTCGGCGTCACCACCTATTTCGAAGTGTTTGGCTTCGACAAGGAAGGCGGCAAACTCAAGCGCGTCGGCAAAGAGGAGAGCCTGAAACCGGCCCAAGAGCACGACATGATCAAGGATTTCGCCGGCTTCCATCAACTCGGGCACCGGCTCGTGACGGTGACCAAGGAGGATTGGAAGAAGCTGGGCGAAGACTACAAAATCCGCGGCATTCCCCATGCGGTTTTGATCGACCGCCGCGGCAATGTGCGCATGGTGCGCGTGGGCTCGGGACCGGAAAATGCGGCAGCCTTGCATGAAGAGATCCGCAAGCTGGTGGCCGAGAAGTGATTCCTTCTCGCGGAGCCCGAAGCGTGAGCAAGGGTGGAGCATAGTCCCTCGCTCACGCGTCGGACTCCGCAGTGCGTCGAATTGGTGATTGCGAGGGACAGGAACGGAATCGTGTCTACAAATAGAACGTGCCTGGAGACCCGTCCTAGAACGAAGCCGAGTGGCCCAAGAGGGGGGCCAGGGCGCCAAGTGTACGGCGGCACTGTTGGCGGATCGTATGCTCCGATGTCCCTTGACGGCGGGCGATTTCTTTAAAAGGCAGCTTCTCTTTGAAGCGCAAGAGCAACACTTCTCGGTGACTTTCGGGCAGCGCGTCCAAGGCTTTGCGCAAGCGCTGCCTTTCCTCTTCCAAAATTGCGTTGTGGCTTGGGGTCGGCGTGTCGGCGGCGAGGTGGGTCCGCCAGCGCAACTGGTCCAAGGAGACTTCGCGCGTCGGGTTGCGCTTGGCGGTGCGTTGGCCGCGCACGAAATCCTGCAAATTGTGTTCGAGAATGCGTTGCAGCCAGGTGCGCAGCTGGGCCGCGGTAGTTCCGTGGAAATCGTGGAAATTGCGCAACGCGTCCACGAATGTCTCTTGGACCAAGTCGGAGAGTCCCAGCTTGGCTCGCTGGGAAGGGCGCAGCGCGCTGTCGGCGCGAAGCAAAAGACAACGACGCATGCTTTCCAGGACGGCGGTCAGCGCTGATTCGGAACCGGCGCGCGCTTGACGCAACAGACCGGCGAATTGCTCGCCGTGGTCGCCAACGGTGTCGCTCATGGATGTGCGTCCGATAGGTGCTTTAGCAACTCGCATTGGAACTGCTTTTTGGCGAGTTGTCAAAGGAATTCGCCCGCATTTTTCCAAGTAACTTTGCAGTTTTGTTTGTGAAGCATCGGCTAATTTACCAATTTTGTGTCACAAAGCGATACTTTTCACGCCTATGAAGAAAGCGGAGGAATGCGCGGCGTTCTGCTTTGGGGCACAAGTCTAGAACAAGTCGGTTCATCTCAGCCATGCCTTCACGGACGATGCAAGGCAAGGAAGCGATCCTCCGGTAATACTCGATCTGGGTTGCGAGTCGCGCCCGTACGGGCGGCGTCAAGGGCTGCGCCCCCACCCGCGCGCTTGCATTCCTGCCAAAGTGGCTCGGCAGATTGTCCGCGCCGGAGGATTGTGATCGGCCATGGCAGGTTCGGCGGTCCAGGCAAGCGCCTGGCTGGACTGTTGGAGTCATGGACGGAACCAGCCGCCCGAGGCAATGGTCCGTGAACTGGTCGAAGCAGGCGTGGAGCTGTCGCCACGCGCGGCGCCTTTGGGGCCCGGACCTGGCCTGCTCGTTTTCGACACGCTGTCGGCGCCGCTTTTGGAGTTCGTTCGCGAAGCCAGCTGCGGCGGCGTCCAGCGCATCCTGGCGGTCGCGGAAGAAGCGGCGCCTCTCACCGAAGTCGATTGCTGGACATTGTTGGACGCTGGAGCGGCCGATGTCTTGCCCTGGAGATCGGGCCAACAACCGGCCGTGGTCGTGCGCGAGCGCTTGCGACGCTGGCACGAAACCGAGCGGCTCTTGCAAGCGCCAGAGGTAGCCGGTCGACTCGTCGGCCAAAGTCCCGTCTGGCGCGACGTGTTGCGCCGCATCGTCGAAGTCGCGGCGTTTACCAGTGACTCCGTCTTGATCACCGGCGAAAGCGGCACCGGCAAGGAGCTTTTGGCCCGGCTCATGCACACGCTCGATCGCCGCACCGACAAAGGCGCCTTTGTGGTGCTCGATTGCACAGCCGTGACGCCGTCGCTGTCCGGCAGCGAGTTTTTTGGACACGAGCGCGGCGCTTTCACAGGCGCCGTGGCGGATCGCGACGGCGCCTTTGCCTTGGCGGACAACGGCACGCTTTTTTTGGACGAAGTCGGCGAGTTGCCGTTGCCGTTGCAAGCCGAGCTTCTGCGCGTCATCGAGGAACGAGCCTACAAGCGGGTCGGCAGCAATACCTGGCGGCAAACGCATTTCCGGCTGGTCTGCGCCACCAATCGCGATCTTGGGCGCGAACAAGCCGAAGGACGCTTTCGCAGCGATCTTTATTACCGCATCGCCCAATGGACCTGCCGTGTGCCGCCCTTGCGCGAGCGTGGCGAGGACATATTGCCGTTGGCCGCGCATTTTCTTAACCAAGCCCATTCCCAAGGGGGCGCCGTGGTATTGGAATCCGCGGTGCGCGATTATCTCGCGCGCCGGCCCTATCTGGGCAATGTTCGCGAGTTGAAACACTTGGTGGCGCGCATGGCCGGCCGCCACGTTGGGCCGGGCCCTATCACGGTCGGCGACATCCCCCCCAACGAGCGTCCGCCGCGCGACGAACATGGCCGCGCCTGGCACGTCGGCGACTTCGAAACAGCGATTCGCCGGGCTTTGGGCAAGGGCGCCGGCCTCAAGGACATTAGCCGAAACGCGGAAGAGATCGCCATCCGGCTGGCCGTCGAGGACGCCGGCGGCAACTTGCAGAAGGCAGCGGCAAAACTCGGCGTCACCGACCGGGCGCTGCA
>JAKEHV010000430.1 GCA_022614915.1 Gemmataceae bacterium
ATCGCCTCCTAAGTTCTACTTAGTCATTACTATGGCAATCGTTCCGGGCTGGGAAATATTGCCATTTTTTGTCCAAAAGTCCAAGGCCCGCCTTCAAACGCCGCACCTGCCGGCGCTTTTCACTTGTCTTCTCTCTCCCGAACGGATTGCCGGGAGTTTCGATTCGCGCTAGGACGGCACAAACCCAAGCAGTGCCTGCTTAAACCGAGTTTAATCAGGCGCCCACGGAGTGGTGTCGCATGACCAAAGAGAGGTTGCAGGGCAAGAGCGTGAAGGAACTCGCGGAGCTGGCCCGAAAAAAAGGCGTCATTGGCTGGCATGGAATGCGGAAGGATGAGTTGATCGTCGCGTTGGTGAAAGTCTACAAGGCAGGCGCCCGGGTGAAATCTCCCACGCGCGCCAGGCCGCGCGGCAAGACCAGGAAGTTTGCACGTCCGCATCGCCAGCTGGCCGCTGCCCGCAATACCAATGGCAGTGTCTCCGCTGAAGAGCAAGTCGAACGCAGCAAATATGACGTCGGCGTCCCCACCAAAGACCTGTCCGCCAAAATTCCCAAAGACTTGCCCCGCGGCTACGGCAAAGACCGCATCGTTTGCATGGTCCGCGACCCTTTTTGGCTCCAGTGCTACTGGGAATTGACGCGTCAAGCGATCAAGCGCGCCGAGGCCGCTCTCGGCCAAGACTGGCACGGCGCCAAGCCAATCCTCCGACTGTTGGATGTGACCAGCGGCGACACCACCAGCACCGCCGAAGCCGGCTTGCGCGACATCGAAATCCACGGCGGCGTCAACAACTGGTACATCGACGTGCACAATCCGCCGCGCTCCTATCGCGTGGACATCGGCTACATCACCAAGTTTGGGCAGTTCTACGTGTTGGCTCGCTCCAACGTTGTTTCCACGCCGCGCGCCGGCATCAGCGACATCATCGATGAGAACTGGGCCGACATCGACCAAGCCAAGGCCGACCGCATCTACGCCATGTCGGGCGGGTTCGATCCCACCGCCAGCAGCCTGGAGCTCAAACAGCTGTTCGAAGAGCGCCTGCGCCGCCCCATGGGTTCGCCTGCCGTCACCAGCTTCGGCTCCGGCGCCTTTCAATACGGCAAGGAACGCAAGTTCTGGTTCCAGATGGACGCCGAACTCATCGTCTATGGCGCTACCGAAACCACGGCCAAGGTCACGCTCCAAGGCGAACCGGTGAAACTGCGCCCCGACGGCACCTTCACCATGCGTTTCAGTCTGCCCGACAGCCGCCAGATCATCCCCGCAGTCGCCGCCTCCGCCGACGGCGTCGAAGAACGCACCATCGTGTTGGCGGTTGAACGCAACACCAAGTTCCTGGAGCCGGTCGTCAACGAAGTGAACGAATGATCGATTCAGTTCCTGAAATCAATCAACTGTAACGCCACCAATACAACAGATTCTGCGCGACCTCCCAAACAATAACCAATGGGAGAATGGCGTTCAGGATCAGTCCTGCGGCGGTGATGCCCCAGAGGCGTTCGGCCCGGAAGCCAGCGATGCCCGCCGCCAGTAGGCCAAGAACGCAGAACCCGGCCCAGACACTCACCCCCCAGAAGATCCCTTCAACGGGATGGCCATGCCAGAGTATGCCGTGGCCGGCAGTGCCCACCAGTAGGCCGCACAGGAAGCCGAGAAAGGGCGTGCACAGGGAGGCAATGTTCCAGCGCGCCGGCCGCTCGCGCTTGGGAGCGCCGCTTGGCTTCTCGTGCAAACCGCGAAAAGGGATCAGGAGCAGCACGGCCATGCCGACGAGCAACGACAGGTGGCCAAGGAAATACAGCACTTCGCCAAGGACCAGATCATCGAGGAGCGGCAGAACGTCGAGCTTGCCGAGCGGCACAAATGCAAAGGTGATGGCAAAGGACATCGGCACGGCCAAGAACAGCAGCGTCGCTCCGTACCAGCGCGCCGCCCTGCCGTAAAGCCGCAACTGTCCACCGATGCCGATGCGGCCGCCTACGAGCGCGACGCAGCCGACGAGCATGACCAGTATTGCGTTGAATTTGTGGTAAGCGTCAAAAAGCTCAAACATGGCAGATAACCTCGACGGTCTCTAGCGTCGGTTGGACATTCCTGTCCGCCCTTGTGGGGCCGACATTCCTGTCGGCCCATGTAGGACGGACATTCCTGTCCGAAACCCGCGTAGGATGGACATTCCTGTCCGACACTATTACAGAGGCACCGATGCGAGGCAGATGTAACGGTCTGAATCCGATCGCTGGTTTGGTTGGCTTTTGCTTGTTTCTTGTCGACGGGGGCAATGGCCGGCGGCGGAATTTGCCCTGCCGGCAGTTCCTTGATCTCGATCTTGCGGAATTCGACTTGCGGCAAGGTGGTGGAAGCTTCGAGAAAAATGCCGCCGCTCCGGCGTGTTGCGCCCTTGTACGTTGCAACAGTCTTGCCGTCGACGCGCGTTTCCAGCCGGTCGCCTTGAGCGATGACTTCCAGGACGGACCAGCGGTCCGGCTCGTGCGGCGGCTCAACCACAGGCGCTAAATACTGATACTTGTTGGAGAGGTTGAGTCCCAGACTGCCGGTTAGGTCCGGGACGCCGGTCTCGATGCGGATCTGGGCCTCGTATCCTTCGGGAACGGCCGGCGATGACGTGGCCCGGAAGTAGATGCCGCTGTTGCCCTTGTTGCCGATACGCACCTCGGCGCGGAGGTGAAAATCGCCAAAGTCTTGACGCTCCGTGCCCAGGAAGCTGAAGCCTTCTTGCGGAGTGGGCGCTTTGCCGACCAGTACGCCGTCCTTGACTGACCACACCGGCGCGTGTCCGGGCGTGATCTTCCAGCCGGCCAGGTCCTTGGCGTTGAAGAGGGGGACGAACTTTTCGCCGGAAGCTTCACGCCGATATGTCAGTACGACATTCTTGCTGTCGGGATCCGTCGTGAAGCTCGTCGGCCGCGGCGGATCGGCGTTGGGGCCGACGAAGGCCAGGCACAGCTTGAGGCGGTCGCCGTCCAGCTCGTAGATGGCTTTGCGCGGTTTCAGGCCCGCGAAGACGGAGCCGGTGAAATCAATCTCGGCAGGCTTCTTGCTCGCGTCGATGCGCAGACTGCCTTCATGCTTCTTGCCCGCCCAGGTGATGCCGAATTGATTGGCCGTGAAAATCAGCTCGGAGGGGAGCATATCTTTGGCCTCTTCTGCCGGCACCGGCTTGCCCTGATATTCCGCGGCGACGAAGTGCCAGCGGCCGTCGAGCGACGAGCGGGCTTTCTGTCCCTCCTTGAGTTCGGTGGCTGGCGGAACCAGCTTTTGCTTGACGGCATCGACCGAAAGCGCCACGCGAAAACCGAGGACGGCGCCACGGTACGCGGGGCTCTCGGCGAAGCGATCCGACGAGCGGCAGATCGACGCCGTGAACGACCAGTGCCCGCCCCGGATCACGCGGCGACCGCTGGTGGAGGGCGGACCCTGAGGATCGATCGCCGGCTCTTTTGCGAACTGAAAGTAGTAGTTTGGCTCCCACCAATCCTGCACCCACTCCCAGACGTGGCCATGCATGTCGTACAGGCCGAACGGGTTGGCCTTCAATTCCCCCACGGGGTGCGTGCGGCCGCCTGAGTTTTCGCGAATCCATGCCGTCGGCGGCAGCTCCTCATCCCGATCCCCGCACCAGAATCGGGTCGTGGTGCCGGCCCGGCAGGCAAATTCCCACTCCGCCTCGGTCGGCAGCCGATAGCCGCGGCCGTCCAGGAACGTCACTGCGTCTCCCGCGCGACCATAGAACGGTTTGAGGTTTTCCAATTGACACAACTTGATACAGAACTCAGCGGCATCGTGCCATCTGACGTTCTCGACCGGATGGTTTACGGTATCGATGGCTGCGACCTTGTCCGCCAGATCTTTTTTCGGCCCTGGCTTGGCGAAGAAGGAAGGGTTGGTTCCCATGACCGCCTGATAGTTCTTCTGGGTCACTTCGTGAACGCTCATGTAGACCGGTTGCTTCAGAACGACCATGTGCTGCGGACCTTCGCTTTGGACGTGTCCCCGCCAACGCGCATCGCCGCCGGCAACTTGCAATGCCGCTTCGATTTCCGCGGGTGTGGAGCCCATGGTGTATTCGCCCGGCGGGATCAGGCGGAACTTCATGCCGAGCTTGTTCTCGAACTCGACCGGCACGCCGAGATGCTTGGCCCAGGCGTCCTGGTGCTCCTTGGCTTTGGCGGCATCGAAGGGGGCGACGGCATGTGGCGGCGGGGATCCCTCGGCCGGCAGCTCCTTGATCTCGACCTTCTTGAAGTGGACAACCGTATTTGGCACCCACGCTTGCAGGGCGAGATGGCCGCGGAGATAGCGCGAATCCGTGTCAATGACTTCTACCGAAGTCTTGCCGTTCACTTTGACGATGATGCGGTTTCCCTGGGCGATTACTTCCTGAACGAACCATGTCTCGGGATCGATGAGGCTTTCCTTTGGCCCAACGGGAGAAATCGACGCCCCCCACAGGCTCCCCGTCTTAAAATCAGTGGGGAGGGACAGGTTGGCCTCGTAACCAAGCGGCGTTCTCAGCGGCGAATCTGGACCCATCGGCGCGCCATTCAGGCCGTACTCACAACGGAAAATCTGGCCGCTGTCGCCGGATTCGTTCAGCTTTGCCTCCACGCGAAAATGGAAATTCTCGAAATCGCCGCGTTCGCTGAAGAGATGGCCCGGCGCTTGCGTGGCGCGACCGACGAGGATCCCGCCCTTAACCTGCCAGTCACCGGGCTGGTCCGGGTGCGACTTCCAGCCGGTCAAATCCTTGCCGTTGAAGAGCTGCACCCAGCTGGGCTCCTGCTCTACCTTGGGAATCAACTCGGCGCCAACGTGGATCGAGTAATATCCGCCGGGGCGGGGTTGCAGCGGAACGGTTCCTCCCAGCGTGAGTCTCGTCCGGGCGGTCGCGAATGGACTGAATACTCCTTCATCAGTCGTCACGACCCAGCGAGGCCGAAATCCCGGTGGACACTCGGCGCTCACCTCGTAGCCGCCGCTTTCCAGGTCCAGCGCGAACACTGGCGCCTTGCCGCCAATCTCTTGCACGACTCGGCCGTCTTTCTTGACGAAGACGCGCGTATCGAGTTGATTGCGTGTCACGAACAGGCGAGCCTGACCGCTGGCGAATCGTTTGATTGCCGGCCCACGCCAGATGCCATACGCTGCGACAAAGAAGAGCACGAGCAAGACGAGCGCAACTTTCAAGCGGCGGCGATTTGGCGAGCCGAGCCGCGTCAGCGGCCGAGTTGCGGGATCAGTCGCGGGCGCTGCACCCGGCCCCTTACGGGGCTCGGCTCGCCTGTCGATCACTTGCCCGATTTCGCGCCCCGCCTGCACGTCAGCCAGTCGCTGGCCCAACAGCTCCGCCACTTCCTTCGCGATTTGATAGCGATCCTCCGGCTTCTTGGCGTGCAGCTTGGCGATGATGTCGCACAGCCAATCCGGAATCTCGCAGTTGATCTCGCGGATCGGCCGCGGCGATGCGTCGATCACGCGCTTTAGCACCGCATGCGTGCCGCTGGCCCGAAACGGCGGATGCCCGGTGCACATCGCGTACAGCACCGTGCCGAGACTGAACAGATCGGAGCGATGGTCGATGGGCAAACCTTCCGCCTGCTCCGGCGACATGTACATGGGCGTGCCGGCGACGGTGCCCGATTGCGTTACACTCGCATCGTCCACGGCGCGGGCCAGGCCGAAGTCGGTTATCTTCACGCGCTCCACGCCGTTCTCCAGCAATATATTCGCCGGCTTGATGTCGCGGTGGACTTTGCCTTGTTTGTGCGCGGCCGCCAGACCCTCGGCAATCTGCGTGCCGATGCGCAGGATTTCCTTCACGCCGAGCGAGCCCTGTTTGTCGATCTTCTGCTGCAGCGAGAAGCCGTCGATGCACTCCATCACGAGATAAGGCGGATTCGAATCCTCTTTGACGTCGTGGATGCCGACGACATGTTCGTTCTTGATGGCAGCCACCGCCTGGGCCTCGCGAATGAAACGCCTTCGCGCGGAGCCGTTGGCGGCAAAGGCGGGCGACAACACCTTGACAGCGACGACGCGGTGCAGCCGTTCATCAAATGCCTTGAGCACGACGCCGAAGCCGCCCTTGCCGATGACTTCGAGGACTTCGTAGTGATCGAGCCGGCCCAGCGAGCCTTGCCGCTGCGCGGGCGCCAGAAACGCCAGGTCGTCGTCGAGTTTGTGCAGCAGCTCGGCTTGCGTTTCTTCGAGCGTTCCCTCGCTGGCGCGTCGGGCTAGTGTGCCTTCGCTCGCCAAGCCCTGGTTGGGAGGAGTGAGCGACACCGCAGCTTCTGGCAACGCTTGGGTGGCTTCGCCGACCGCCTGCAACTGCGCCATGGCGGGCGTTTGCAGAAACCCGCTCGCTTGTTCGTGAGCGCGCAACAAGTCTTCGACGCGCTGGCGCAGCTCGGCTTGACCGGCGCAGGCGGTATCGAGAAAGGCGCCGCGTTCATTGCCAGAAAGGACCAGGGCGGCAGAAAAGATGTGCTCGACGTGTTTGGGATCGTGCGTCATTGTGCGGCCTTTGCTGAATCCAACCATAATGCGCTGTTTTGGGTTCGCGCGCCTCACCCGCGCCGCGTAGGACAGGTTTTTTGACGTGTCCGCTTTCGAAGCAGCAGTGAAACCTAACGAAACCACTCACTTAGCCATGCCTAACAAAGGGCGGGTGCCCCTGAATTGTCATCACCCGGTCGTTTTCAACCCTACCCTCGTTTCACTGGTGTCTCTTATCAGCCAATCTGAAATGCACCCCCCCTCAAATGTCATAAGTTGTTTTTACGAAATATATTTACAGCATTCCAATGGGCGTTTCACTTTTTCGCGATTTGAAACGCACCCCCCTTTGTAACGAACGACCCCACCAAAATGTCACCCAAAACCGCGCCTTTTTGAACCACGCCTCGCTCCGGAGCATTTCGGAGACTCCGAATGCCGTGTCGGCAGCGAACAAGGAAAAAGTCCCTTCCGCTATTTGGGCAATCGGTCGAATAGCCAGGCCCGCGCGTACGCCCACCATCGGGCCGCAGTGGCCCGGGAGATGCCCAAGCACGCCGCCGCGTCTTCCTCGGACAGTCCGGCGAAGTAGCGCAGCTTCACCAACTCCGCCTTAGGCGCATCCTCGTTGGCCAATTCCTCCAAGGCTTCGTCGAGGGCTTCCAGGTCTTCACGTGGCTCCGGCAAGGCGAGCTGATCTTCGACGATTTCGTGCCGCGCCATAGCGCCGCCGCGCTTGAGCCGCTTTTTCCGGCGCGCGTTGTCCACCAGGATGCGGCGCATGGCCTCCGCCGCCGCGGCAAAAAAGTGCTGCCGGTTGGCAAATCCCGGCGAGCCCTGATGAGCGAGTTGATCCCGCAGGCTCGCCGACTCGCCTGCTTGCGTGGCCACCAGACGCAAATAGGCTTCGTGGACCAAGGCAGTGGCTTCGAGCGTTTGCCCCGGCCGTTCGGCGGCGAGCTTTTGCGCGGCCAACCGGCGCAGCTCGTCGTAGACCAGCGGCAAGAGCTCTGCCGCGGCACGGGGATCGCCTTGCTCCGCAGCGTTCAGTAAGCGCGTGACTTCGTTCACGGTCCCAGGATAAGGGCAGAACACGAAGAGTTCAATTTTTGTCCTCGGCCAAGTATTCGTTAAACTATCAAGAACTGAGATTCTCGCAAAAACTCGCCAGGTCAGGGAATCGCATGCCCGATGTTGTCTTGAACGCACCCTTGCTTTTTGAGCCGTTTTTGCGGCCCCTGGTTTGGGGAGGCAGGGCGCTCGAAGAGCGGTTGGGCAAGCGGCTGCCGACCGCCGAGGCTTACGGCGAATCGTGGGAGGTGTCCGCGCACCCGCAGCATGTGAGCCGAGTTGCCGAAGGGCCGTGGCGCGGCCGGCTGCTCACGGAGCTATGCACGGAACACGCAACCGACTTATGGGGAGTTCATGAAAAACGGGACAAGTCATTTCCGTGGCTGATCAAGTTCCTCGATTGCCGGGAGCTTTTGTCGATTCAAGTGCACCCGGATGATGCGCTGGCGCGAAAGCTGTTGAACGAACCCAACGGCAAGACGGAAGTGTGGGTGATCTTGTATGCCGAACCGGCGGCAAGAATCTATGCAGGTTTTCTTCCGGGAATCACACGTCACGATGTGGAAAAACGCCTGCAAACCGGCGCGTTGGAGCAGTGCCTGGCGTCGTTTACGCCGCGCGCGGGGGATTGCATATACCTGCCGGCGGGCACGGTGCACGCGGTCGGTGGCGGCGTACTCATGGTGGAGGTGCAGCAATCGAGCGACGCTACTTTTCGGCTCTACGATTGGAACCGCTTGGGCACGGACGGCAAACCGCGCATTCTGCACATCGAGCAAGCACTGGCGGCGATTGATTGGCAGGCCGGTCCTGTCCAACCGATAACGGCACAACCGCTGCCGGATTTCGATGGTCAGGGCACGGCAAAGCGGTTGGTTGCGTGTCCCTACTTCGAGCTGGATCGTATGCACCTGGAAGGCGCTTGGGATTGCAGAATGCAGGACCGGCTGGCTGTATTCTTGGCGCTGGATGGTCAAGCCCGATGCGGGACCACAAGAGGCTTCATGCGTCAACTGCGGCGCGGCGAGACGGTCGTGATGCCGGCGGCAGTCAGAAAGGTTTCTTGGAATGTGAATGACGCCGGTGGCTGTTCGCTCCTGCGCGTCCGATTGCCCGAATAAGCAAGCTGTTCCCTTGGGCCAACTCGCTTCCTGACGGGTGCGGCGCCGATGCTTCCGCTCAGCGCGCCAGCCGACGGCCGAAGAAGTCTTCGAAAAAGCCGCTGGCATAGCCGACCGCGTAACCCAGCGCCAACGCCACTACTGCGAGCAAGAAAAGTCCGATCACCACGACGGGCATTCGGCGGAAAAATGGATCATGTTTTGATCTCGTAGGATAGGATTCCGTTCCTGTCCGTCGCGCTGAATCGCGTCTTGGGCGCATTGGTCAGGAGCGGAATCCTGACCTACGTGAAGCGGACAGGAGTATCGATCCTATTGCTTGCGGTTGAGAAGTTTCATGAACTCGCGCATCCAAGCGTGGTTGTCATGCCAGGTGCGGGCGCAGACCAGGTTGCCGTCGACGACGACTTCTTTGTCCTGAAAAACGCCGCCGCACACTTCCGCGTCGAAGCGGCACTTCTTCACCGTCGTGACCTTGCGGCCGCGAATGATGTCCGCCGCGGCAATCACCTCGATGCCGTGGCAAACCGAGCCGATGGGCAGGCCTCTTTCATTCATGAAACGGACAACGCGCAAGAGGTCTTCATCGTAGCGAATGTATTCCGGGGCCCGGCCGCCGGTGATCACCAGACCCACGTATTCCTCGGGCTTCACGTCGCGAAAGGCGATGTCCGCAGCAAGCTTGTAGCCCGGCGACTCGATGGTGATGTCCCAATCCGGATGCTTGTCGTGCTGCACGAGATGGTAAATGCGCTTTTCTGGCCCGGCGATGACGACCTGGTAGTTGTCTTCGCGGATGCGGTAGAGCGGATACATCGTATCGAACAGCTCGGCGGCGTCGCCGATGACGAGCAAGACCTTGTTCATTACGATTCCCCAGGGGGTGGCGAAACCACGATAAAGCGGCTAGGATCGGAAATCAACTGAACTTTGGCTAGTGGTCAGTTCGGTGGGGCAGACATTCCTGTCTGCCGGCAGACAGGAATGTCTGCCCCACGGATTTGCCAAACTGACCCACTACTGAACTTTGCAGGCAACTGGGTTGACGATTCCCTTTCGGAACATGCCATGACGCGCAAACGAAAATGGGCCCTAGGCATTGGCGCGATGGTTTTGGCGACGGCTGGGTATGTCGCCGTCCGCCTTCTGTTTTATCCGTGTCCGATTACAGCCGAGAACCACCAAAAGATCCAACCCGGCATGACTCTGCAGCAAGTCGGAGCGCTCTTGGGACGCCCTGCCGACGGCAAGCTCAATGTCGTTGTGCCAATTACCGACGGCACCTCCTCGACGATCTGGTTCACGGAATGGACGCGCACTTGGACGGGCGAAGCCGCGGTCATCAGCGTCATGGTGGACGACAATGGGGTCGTTGCGTTGACGAATTTCAGGCCGCTGCCGCGACCCAGCCTTTGGCAACGCATCCGATCCTGGTTTTGGTGAGTGACAGATCGCGAAAACTGGCTGTATTTGTTAGAATACGCAGTTGGAAGAGACTGAACCGCTTGCCGCGCTGGGTCCACGTTGAACGGCTCGCGGCGTGGCGATGATCATGGGAAGAGCTATGTCCACAATCACGCGAGCGACTCTGGACGATTTGCTTCGGACCGAAGGAAAGGCGGAACTCATCGGCGGAAGGATAGTGCACTTAATGCCCTCAGGTGACCTACCCGGTACATCGGCATTCGAAATTGCCGTCAGTCTGCGCAGTTATGCGAAGAACAAAAAACGTGGAAAAGCTCATGCTGATGGCGTCGGCTACACAGTTCCTGAATTGTCATCCGGCCGCGAATCGTTCTCGCCGGATGCGTCCTACTATGACGGACCGCTGCCGAAGGACCGGATGCGGTTTATCAAAGGCCCGCCGACGTTCGCCGCCGAAGTACGCAGCGAAAACGACTATGGCGCCGCGGCCGAGGAAGAAATGGCGGCCAAGCGGTCCGACTACTTCGAGGCGGGAACAAAGGTCGTTTGGGACGTGGACCCCAAAGCCCGAACGGTGACCGTGTACCGCGCCAGCGATCCAACCAACCCCACGGTTTATCGCATGGGCGATGTCGCCGAGGCAGAGCCCGCGGTGCCGGGCTGGCGCATCAAGGTGCGCGAGATCTTTGAGGTGTGAGATTCCGTCAGGGAATCACTCGTCGTGACCAAGAAGCGCTTCGTCTACCTCTGTCTGCTCGTCGTCGTCATCCTCAGCGGCGTCATCCTCTGCGCCGGCTACCAGTCCTGGTGCCCCATTCGACATAACTACTCACGTATTCGCGAAGGCATGACGCCTGCGCAAGTCGAAGAGATTCTCGGAGCCAAAAGCGAGTCCGCTCCTGCTTTTCGTTCCATTCGCTTCTGGCGAGGCAAAGACAGCACCGTTGCTGTTTTCTTCGATCAGAACGAGCGCGTGCGCACGTGGGTACTTTCGGACGAGCCCGATGAGAGGAGTTTCTTGCAGCGCGTGCTGGCGTTCTTCAAGCGCTCGTAGGCCGAAAAGGTCGTGCCGAGCACGTCGTCACCGCCGATTGGTCTGTCGCCGTTTCGCGACTCCGCTATATTAACGGCTGTATCTTCGCCGAAATCCGGGAGTACTTCTCCATGTCCGCCATGACCATGACCGAAAAAATCCTGGCCAAGCACGCCGGCAAGTCCAGCGTCGCGCCGGGCGATAATATCTGGGTGGAAACCGACATCCTCATGACCCACGATGTCTGCGGGCCCGGCACCATCGGCATCTTCAAGCAGCACTTCGGCAACGACGCCAAGGTCTGGGACCGCGACAAGGTCGTCATCATCCCCGACCACTACATCTTCACTGCGGACAAGATGGCCAACCGTAACGTCGATATCCTCAGGCAATTCGTGGCCGAGCAAAACATCAAGTACTTTTACGACGTCGGTACGCCCAAATACAAAGGCGTATGCCACATCGCGCTCCCTGAAGAAGGGCACACGCGGCCCGGCGAAGTCCTGTTCGGCACCGACAGCCATACATGCACCGCCGGCGCGTTCGGCGAATTCGCAACCGGCATCGGCAACACCGACGCCGGCTTCGTCATGGGCACCGGCAAGCTCTGGGTCAAAGTGCCGCCCACCATGCGTTTCGTTTTCCACGGCAAGCTGCCGCCTTACCTCATGGCCAAGGACCTCATCCTTTCAGTCATCGGCGACATCGGCTGTGATGGCGCCACCTATAAGGCGATGGAGTTCGACGGCGACGGCGTCTACGCGCTCAACATCGAGGAGCGCATGACGCTATGCAACATGGTCATCGAGGCCGGTGGCAAGAACGGCGTTATCGCGCCGGACGAAGTGATGCTCGCATATGTGCGCTCGCGAAACTCAAGCGGAAAAACGTTTACAGTGGTCAAGAGCGACGCCGGCGCGAAATTCGACTTCGAGAAAGTCTACGACGTCACCAAGCTCGAGCCGGTCATCGCCAAGCCGCATAGCCCGGACAACCGCGCCAATGTCTCGGAAGTAAAAGGCGAAAAGCTCGACCGGGCCTACATCGGCTCCTGCACCGGCGGCAAGATGACCGACTTCCTCGCCGCCGCCAAGATTCTCAAAGGCCGTTCGGTGAAGATCGACACCTTTGTCGTGCCGGCGACCAGCGAAATTGCCCAAGGCCTCAAGACGACTCAGCTCAACGGCCAATCACTGGAAGACGTGTTTCTCTCCGCTGGCGCGAAGATCGGCCAGCCGTCGTGCGCCGCGTGTTTGGGCGGTCCGAGCGACACCTTTGGCCGGCTCAATACTCCTTTAAGCTGCATCAGCACCACCAACCGCAATTACCCCGGGCGCATGGGGCACAAGGAAGCCCGTGTTTTTCTGGCAAGCCCGCTGACGGTGGCGGCGAGCGCGGTGACTGGGACGATTGCCGACCCGCGGGATTGCATGCAGTAATTCTTTTGAGAG
>JAKEHV010000431.1 GCA_022614915.1 Gemmataceae bacterium
CAACCATTTGGCCCGAGGAGGCCTCCCATGGGTTATCCTCTTAAGTGGGCCCTGGCCGCGACCCTGATCGCAGCCGGTTCCAGCCAGGCCCCTGGGCAGGGAAAACAAGATGTTCCCCGGCCCAATCTCGCTGAAGTTCGTTTCGTAGACGGCAGTCTCGTCCGCATGACCATCCTGCAAGACGATCTGGAGGTCATGACCAAGTACGGTAAACTTACCATTCCCATTCGGGAGATCCGACGCATCGATTTCGGCTTGCACCTGCCGGACGGCGTCGGACAACATATTGACCAATCGATCA
The DNA here is from genome assembly GCA_022614915.1 of Gemmataceae bacterium. Classification (GTDB taxonomy): domain Bacteria; phylum Planctomycetota; class Planctomycetia; order Gemmatales; family Gemmataceae; genus JAKEFD01. Next base: position 302 of record JAKEHV010000431.1, read on the forward strand.
AGCAACTGGGCAGCGAGGCCTACCGGGATCGCGATGAAGCGGTCAAGCACCTGGTGCACTATGGCCCGCTCGCCTATCCGTTCCTGCAACGAGCCGCGCGCAATCCGGACCCGGAGGTGGCCCAGCGCGCCAGCGGCCTCATGAAGCGGATCACCGAAAAGACGCCGGCCGAAAATCTGCGCGTCAAGGAAGACGACTACATCCAGACCGTGGAGTTTCCGGTCACCGGGCGCATCGTGCACGCCACGCTCAAGGCGCATTCCGCCCACTTCGGCGAATTGAGCCTCAAGCTCTCGGACCTGCGCACGCTGTTTGTCCGCGGCAACTCCGCCGACAGCGAATTGGTCGTGGACGCGTCCAAGTACGGCAGCGCCCCGGACCAATGGTTCGACACCGGCGTCATCGTCGATCCCAGTCAGCGCTTGCTGATCGTGTGCGAAGGACAAGTGGATTTGTGGCCGCAGGGGCCGGGACAGTACATGGCTTCGCCCAAGGGCTACACGACGGCCGGCAAGGGCGGCAACTTCATGGCCGGCAGTCTGGTCGGCAGGGTCGGTGAAAACGGCAAGGCGTTTCTCATCGGCGAGCGCTATGAAGGCGCTCCCGGCGAGGAAGGCAAGCTCTACTTGCACATCGTGCCCAGCCCGTGGAACAACGCCTCGACCGGCAGCTACCGCGTGCGGATTTCGATGGAGCACGTGGCTTTGAGCGCGAAGCGCTGAGCGCGGTGCGCGGAGAGTGGTGCGCGAAGCGCACTAAGTAAGACGAGCGCGAAGGTTTTCACTCCTTCGCGCTCGTCTTGTTTTGCGCTCCACTCTCTGCGCTCCGCGCTCTACTCTTCGCGCTCCGCGCTCCACTCTCCGCGCTCAGCGCACTTCCTCCCGAAATCCGGCCAAGCGCTGGCTGCGGTTGGGGTGGCGCAGCTTTACCAGGCTGCGGGCTTCGATCTGGCGGATGCGCTCGCGGGTGATGCCGTAGCAGCGGGCCACTTCGTCGAGCGTGCGCGGCTGGCCGTCGCGCAGGCCGAAGCGCAATTCGATCACTTCCCGTTCGCGCGGCGTCAGCGAGCGCAGCACCTCGCCGATGCGCTCCTTGAGCAGGTTTTGATCGGCGTCCAGGCCTGGATTGGTCGCGCTCGGATCGTTGAGAAACTCCTCGAGAGCCCGTTCGGCGTCGTCGCCCAGCGGCTCGTGCAAGCTGATCGGCTGCCGCGACACGGCTTTGAGCGATTTGGTTTCGTCCACGCTGGCGCCCAAGCGCTTGGCGATTTCCTCCACCGTCGGCTCGCGGCCGATCACGGTGAAGAGCTCGCCGCGCACGCGCTCGATGGCCGCCAACAGGGCAACCTGATGGCACGGCACGCGCACGGTGCGGGCATGATCGGCCAAGGCGCGCTGAATGCCCTGACGAATCCACCAGGTGGCATAGGTGCCGAACTTGAAGCCCAGCCGGTGCTCGAACTTGTCCACGGCCCGCATGAGGCCGCGGTTGCCTTCTTGAATTAAGTCGTTGAAAGACAGGCCCCGGCCGCGATAGCGCTTGGCGATGGCGACCACCAGGCGCAGGTTCGCTTCGGCCAGTTCGCGCCGCGCCTTTTGATAGGTCTGTTGACGCGCGCGAATCACCGGCATCAAAGAGTGCAGGTATTCCGGCGTCGCCAGCACTTCCAGGCACTTGTCGCGCAGCTCTTTCGCGCTGCGGGTGCGCAGCTCGCGCACCGCCAGCGACCGGCCCGGGCGATTGGCCGCGCTTTCCAAGCGGCGCATGTCGTTGGCAACACCCAAAAGGTCGACGAACCAGGTGTCCAACAATTCGGTGCGCGGCGACAGTTCTTCAATTAGCTTGATCGCTTTGCGCACATTGCGGCCAATGGTGCGGCGCATGCGCGTCTGACCGGTCTCCGAGCGCGTCCGCTGGAGGATCTTGAAATCCTTGGCGGCGTTCGAAAGCAACCTGCCCACCGTGCGCACGTTGTACGGCAGGCGGGCCAGGATTTTCTCGCGGCTCAGGCCCAAGCTGTGCACGACATCGATGTTCGGATCAATGGGAATCGCGCCGCTCTGGATGCGATGGAAGGTGCTCCACACGCGCCCCAGCATGAACCAGTTGAAGAGAACGGCGCGGCGATAGCGCTTGCGCGCCGTTTCCAGCCGCAGGGCCAATACCAGCTCCTGCGGGCGGGTTAAGAGCGGGATCGCGCCCATTTGCTTGAGGTAAAGGCCCAGCGCATCGTCCGCGCCGCCCATCGCAGAAGCCGGCGTCGGCGCTCCGTCGTCGAGATGGTACGATTCAGACGAGAACAGAAACTCCCCTTCCGACTCCGACATCGTTGTGCCCTTCCGGTTCGGCTCGTTTTTTGGCGCGCGAGCCGCATCCACGTTTTTTTGCAAGGTCGCTTTCACTGCATTACCCAAACTAAATCGACGGTCTGGAGGCACAAATTACCCTTGGGGGGCCGAATTCCAAAGAACTCGGACGGGCCGGCAAAGCGGCAAGCTGGCTTTTGAGCGTATTGAGCGCAACCTGTTAAACCACTCCATTATACGCTAGTTTCGCCCGGAAGGTAAGGGATTCGAACAATCCAGTCGTCGCAAACTTCATATTTGTCACGCCTTACGATTATTAGAGACAGGACGGACGGAAAAAGGTTCACTTTGTCTGATTTGCAGGATCCACCAGAATCCTCGACAATCGGAAGTGTTATACAATTGTGCAGTTTTTTCCAACGTCCCTTTGCCGCCTTGTTTTCACTTGACTGGACAAGTACTATGCAGAGTTGAGGGATTATGGCACGGAAGCCTCGCGTCCCGGAGTTGCCCATGTCGGCGGCTGTCCGCCAGTTCACGTTGTCGCTGCCCAGCGAGCTACGGCTGTTGTCCGTGGCCCGTTCCTTTGTCGAAGCGGTGGGTCAAGCCTGCGGCTGGCCGAGTTCCGTGGTGCATGCCGTCGTACTGGCCGCGGGCGAGGCCGTTGCCAATATCATCCGGCACGCGCATCGGGACATGCCGGCAGCACATATTCAATTGCGCTTGCAAACGGACGGGGATGGCGTGGTTTTGACGCTCGAGGATGAAGGCCGGCCGTTTGACTTCGCCGCCGTGCCGTTCATGAATCCGCGCGAGTTGCGCATAGGCGGTCGCGGCGTCTATGTGATTCGCTCGCTTATGGACGAAGTCGTCTGCCAACCGCGCGGCGCTGGACAATCCGGAAATACGTTGCGCATGGTCAAACGCTTTGGACCCGTTCCCGCTCGCGCTGTCTGAGCGCATCCTCCCGAGTAGGACAGGTTTTCAACCTGTCCGGATTGTCGCGATCTCCAGGAAAAGCATCAAACAGAACAGGTTGAAAACCTGTTCCACGTCGGACGCCCATGCCACGCTGCATCCTTCGCGCATTGCATTTCGCAGGAGGTCAAATACAGCAGCAGCCGCGCCGGGGCGTGAAATTGCCTCATCCGCATTTCTTGCCCCGTCGATAGAAAAAAAGTAGATTGCCGGGACAATGGCAATCGGTTCGGCATACGGCAAGGGTAGGACAAGGGACCCATCAAGAGCGCATCGCCGTCTCATTTCCGCGGCGATCCTGGGCCAGAACTGGCCTCACGCTCCGCGTGCTTCGCGCGGAGTGCCAACGGCGCTTCTCGCGCACAGCGTGAGGCCTGCTTTAGCTCGTGGGTTGAATCCTCATGCCCCAACACCATACGATGAGTAGGGCGAGTCCGCGCGAATCGAAGGGCGTCGGGCCGCCGGGAGACCACTCGATGCGCGATCAAGGTCCCGGAAGTTGGGACGGCCCTATCCGAGGAACGCCGGCATGGTGGCGCGGTTTAGGGCCTGCGGACGGCAACGCCACCGCAGATAAGGAAGTGATGGCTTCCAAACGGCACAAGCGCGGTATTCGCAAGGAGCTGGTCGAACGGGTAAAGAGGGACATCGCCGCCGGCGTTTATGACACCCCGGAAAAATGGGAAGCCGCTTTGGACAATCTGCTGGAACGCATGCGCGAATGATTTCTTTGTGGGGCACGTTTCCAACGTGCCGCGCCGCCGAAACTAGCACGTTGGAAACGTGCTCCACGCCAAACCCCGAGGCAAACCGCCTTGGGGTTTTTTATTGTCCGCCTATAATGACGGTGAAACCAATCCACTTCTCTATCTCTGTCTGCGTGGGCGGTGCAGGCTGCTTCGCTTACGGTCGCAAGGAGTCGCCGCGTGGATTTGCCAACCTTGGAAGTATCACAAAGCCCGAAGGAAAAGTTCCGGGAATACCTGGCCAGTGGCCCGCGCCCCCAACGCTTTACACGACAGCGTGCCGACATGGTGGGCTACATCTTCAGCAAGCACAACCATTTCGCTGCCGACCAACTGATCGACGAGATGAAGCAAAAGGGGCTGCGCATCAGCCGTGCCACTGTCTATCGCACGCTCAAAGAGCTCGTCGACGCCGGCATGTTGCGTGAGCTGGAAATCGGTCAAGTCAAGTACTATGAACACGATTACGGTTACCCGCAGCACGAGCATCTGGTTTGCCAAAAGTGCCACAAGATGATCGAATTCCAGTATCCCGGGCTCGACGCCATGATCCGCGAAGTGTGCAGGCAGCATCAATTCCAAATGGACGGTCACAGTTTCATGATTCGCGGCCTGTGCGCGGACTGCAACCGCTCGCGGATGACGAAACGGCGGCTGGATCTGGTCTGAGGCGCCACGAGAATTTGCTGGACGCACTCGCGACCCTTGGCCATAATCATTTCTCGACGGGCATATCTGCCGGCCCTGCGCGATTGGGGTCCGCACAGCGATCCGGCCTTATGGAGCCAAAGCCCAGGCTTCGTCTTAGTGGGGTCGCGCGATGAAAGAGCAGCCTAAGTCCGAACAAGGGACCGTCGATTTTGCGCCGAGCGAGCAAGTCAAGCAACTCTGCACGGCATTCAAAGCCGCATGCCAGGAAGCGCTCCAGGGGGGGCCGGCGCCGTCGCAAGACACCTATCTGGTTCAAGTGACCGGTGCGGACCGAGTCCTGTTGTGCTCGAG
>JAKEHV010000055.1 GCA_022614915.1 Gemmataceae bacterium
ATTCCTCAAAGGCAGCGTTTGGCGCGGTCTTGTCGCCGGAGATGTCGATCTTGGGCCGAGGAATGCGTCGAAACTTGTAGTCTTTCTTGTCAAATCCTTTCGCCAAAAAAAAGTCTTTCTGCACTTCAGTGACGATGCCGTGCACTTGCCGGTCTTCATTCTTGGGCGGCTCGGCGGGTTCGGGGTCCGGGACGTTTTTGCGTACGGCTTTGATGTCGTAGGCAAAGAGTCCATTCTGAAAATCAAACTCCCGCTCGATGGCGTCGGGCCAGCGGAACAGGCCGTTGCTTTGCGCGAGATAGGCCACGCTGTGGACGTCGGTTTCTCTGCCTTTTTCGATCGCGGCTTTGTCCCGTTCTTCGGCGATGATCGCGGGCGTGGCGGGATTGCTGATGCTCTTGAATTGATCGTGCTGGTCTTTGAGTAACTTGCGCCGGTTGGCAATGTCGGCGCTTACCGCAGTGAGCAGGACGAACAGCGCCACCAGCGTCAACGGCACGGTAACGCCGAGCGCCACCCAGAATTTGTGCTTGAGAAGTGCATCTTTATCGACTTTCATGGCTCTACCTTGGCTCGTGGTTGATGGTCTAGTTCCATTCAGGCGGACAGGTTGAAAACCTGTCCTACTGCTTCTTTTGGTCCGCGGGGGGCGTCTTTTGTTCGGCGGGCGGCGCATCTTTGGGCGCGCCTTCGGGCGTTGTCGCTTCATCGGGAACCGGCTCACGCCACACGAAGTAGATGATAAACTCCGTGCGCGGTTGACGATTTGCGTTTACCGCAGCGGCCGGCCCTTTGCCGGGTGGAAAGATTTGCCCCATAGGTCCCGGGGGTGGACCGCCCAAATCTTTCGGTCCAACAAGCATGCCGCCGCCGGCTGCGCCCTCGCCTACGCCGGGAGGCATGAAACCGCCGCCAAAGCCGCCGCCTTCGCCGAACACCGAAGCTGCGATCTCGCCGATGGGCCGCCAGCCGTCGCGGGCGGGCTTCTCCTGACCGCCGCCGCCGCCTTCATTGGCCCCGCCTCCCGGAGGCCCTTGTCCCGGCGGCTTGCCGCCGCCGCCAAAACCCGGAGGCGCTTTCATGCCCGCGTTCGCCTCGCCGGCGCCTCCCAAGCCCAGGCCCCCCGCCCCGCCCAGCAAGTTCCGCAACATGCTCCGTTGGATATGCTGGAACATGTTCGGGTCGGGGTTCGGCACAGACACGTTCTTGAACACAAACAGGAACGAAATCCGGTCCTTGATGTGCTTCTCCATATCCTTGGTGAGCTTGTTGCCGACGTTTTCAGGAAGGGCCAGGTTTTCAAGAATCGTGTTCTCGACGAAAGCAACACCGGCTTTATGATAGGTGTAGCCGCGGATTTCTATGACCCACGCTTTGGCGGGCAATTTCGTCTTGGCGTCGTCCACCGCCGCCTGATCCTGCGCCTTGCCGAGCTTTTCCACGATCTCGCGCTCGGCGGGGCTCAGGCCCCATAAGAGGTCCGTCACCTTATAGACATTTTGGAAGAAAGTAGCCAGATCTTCGGTATAGAGAGGCGTAATTCCCTCGATGTTGATTTGAATGAGATGCTTCTTGATCATCTCATCGTCGTCTTCGGCTTTCTTGCGGTCCGTCACGTCGGAGGCTTTGGCAAAGCGCTTTTCCTCGAGCATTTGGAAGGCCCGCTTGGCCTCCGGCGTATCGTAGGTCGCCTTGGGACGGTCTTTGCGCCGCGAAACCTTCGTCAGCTTGTCGCCGTTGGGCCGCGGCAGCGACATGTTGACGTATTGGTGAAAGAGCTGCCAGTTGAAGCGCTCCTCAATGCCTGCGCCGAGTCTTCGAATAGTCTCCTTCGATTCTTTGCCTTGCTGAATGTGACCGTCGCGCTTCGAGTCGTAGTCGCGCGATTTGTCGATGACGCCTTTGGCTTCGGTCATTGCGATTTCGATCTTGCCGCCGGTGACGGCGCGTTTCTCGAAGCTGTAACCCACGGTCAGACCGAAGAGGGCCAACAAGAGGGCGGCGGCGGCGGCGGCGGCCCACGGCTTCTTGGCGCGAATCATCCGCTCCACGCGAATCTCGCCGGGCAGCAGGTTCGTTTGCAGCCGGGTCAGCTTGAGCCCCTGCAGCGACAAGCCGACGGCGACGCCGAAGCTGAGCACATTTTCGGTAAACGCGGGCGCCTTGGTGACTTCGTCGCCCTTGACGCGTTCCAGACTGGCGAGCTTCTTCACTTCCAGCTGCAGCTTCTCCTGAAGGTACTTCTGCATGCCGGGCAGGCGGAAGGCATTGCCCAAACCGATCATGTACTGGATCTGCGCGTCGCGATGCGTGTTGGTGAAGTAGCCGAGCGAACGCTGCACTTCGCCGACAAAGTCGTTGAGCACGGGTCGCAGCGACGCGAGAATCTTCTTGAGGTCGGGCGACTTGACGGAATTGCGCTTCAAATGCTCTGCCTTGGCGAAGGTGAGCTTCATGTCCTTGGTGAGGGCGCGGGTAAAATGGTTGCCGCCGATGGGAATGGGCCGCTGCCAGATGACCTTTTCGCCGTCGGTGATGACCAGGTTGGAGTTGTCGGTGCCGATGTCGAGGGCGACGATGCAGCCGCCCTTGCCGTCGGCGGTTTGGCCCGCGCCGGTGCCGGTCTTGTTCAAGAGGTCGTAGGCGACATAATTGCACAACGCCAAGGGCGCCATTTGAATGACATGCACTTCCACGTTGACGTCGCGGAACTGCTGGATGGCCCGGTTCACCATGTCGCGTTTCATGGCGAACAGGCCGATTTCCGTCTCCATGGCGAAACCGTCCGTGACCACGCCGCTGCCCACGCGTTGAAAGTCCCAAACGACTTCCTCGAGCGGGAAGGGGATTTGCTGCTTGGCCTCGAAGCGGACGATGTCGGCGATTTTCTTTTCCTCGACCGGCGGCAGCTTGACGAAACGCGCCAGACCGCTTTGCCCCGGCACGCTGATGACGACGATGTCGCCCTTCAACGTGTTGCGCGACAGGAACTGCTGGAGCGCTGCACGCGTCAATTCGTCCGGGTCGGCGTCGGGCTGACTGAGGATCTTTGGATGCTCGATGTAGTCGAACGCAGTGGCAGTGACTTCGTTGTTGACCATTTGCAGGCGGATGGCTTTGAGAGCGCATTGCCCCAAATCGATGCCCCACACCCCGGGTTGCGGTGTCGCCATGAAGAGAACTCCTTGAAAGGACGTGTCGTCGCTTCGCTCATCCCGAGCTGGCCCCTAGCCGTACTGACGTGGCGCCCCAGGCCAAGAGCCAGAGACAGTGCCGTAATTTCCAAACTAACATGAATGGAAAGCACTTGTCAACTAGCCGGTTTACAGGAATTTGGCAAAATTCTCGGACGACGCCGAATGTGACAATTGGGCGGGGCGGCCGGCCCCGCCTCCATTTGCGCAGAAATCCGGCTATAGGGCCGGCAAGCAGCGCCGCCCGATCCGCCGCGTCCGTCGAGTTGCTTGCCGTGTTTGCCTATGCTTTTTGATCGGCAAAGGCTTGATCTTCCCTTGCCTTTTCCGGCCAAGAGCGCCCATCTTCTCTTGTGGGAATCTGACCGAACCTTATAATCGGAGGCGAGGAATGTTTAGTGCAAGGAGGCACGCCATGACTCGCACGCTCCCCTTCTTCGATCGACTGCTGGATTACGGCCGCTCCTTGCAACGGCTTGGCCAATTCGCCAAGGCCGGGGAACATTTCGGGCAGCTGGTCCGCTTTCCGAACCTGCCGGCGGAGATCGCCGAAGAAGCACACTTTCGGCTGGGGGAAATGCACCTGTCGGCGGAGCGCTACAAGAAGGCGCGGCGTCATTTGTCCATCGCGCTGACCTATCAGCCGGACTACGCGGCGTATCACTATCTCTTGGCGGTTGCGCTGGAAGACGACGAACAATGCAATCCGCGCCGCGCCTTGAAGCACTTTCATCAGGCGGCAGAGCTCGATCCTGAAAACGCGGACTACCAGCTCGATTTTGGCTTGGCCGCACTGCGTTTGGGAAAACGGCAAGCCGGTTTGCGAGCGCTGCGCCACGCTGTCAAGCTGGCGCCCGACGATCCCGAAATGCTCGAGAGCGTGTGTGAAGGACTGCGGCAAGCGGATCGGTTAGACGAAGCCAAAACGCTCTTGCGGGCGGCCCAATTTCGCAATCCGCACGATGGCCGTTTTCGCGTTGCCTGGGAAAGATTTCAGTTTCAGCTATTGCGGGCCCGGCAGCAAGATGAGCGCCAACCAACTCCGCGCTTTGGCGATGCTCAGGCGATTTTGTCCTTCGTTCTGCCAGTCTCGGCTAAGACTGAGGCAGTTCGAGGTCTGCGTCACGACACGCCGGCTACTACGCCCGGCCCGCATTGGCCCAAGGCGCCGCGCAAAACACGCAGCAAGAAAGCGCGCTAGAATGATCGTCCGTCAAAGGGCAGCGGCAGCAGTTCGCTGAGCTGGTAGCGGGCGGTCATCTTCTCCAGGTTGCCGAGCACGACTTCCACGTCGCCGCAAAACTCCCACAGGATTTGCCGGCACGCGCCGCACGGTGGCGTCGGCGCTTCCGTGTCGGCCACAATCGCCACCGCGCGAAAATGCCGTTGCCCCTCGGACACGGCTTTGAACACCGCCACGCGCTCGGCGCACAGCGTCAGCCCGTAGGTGGCGTTTTCGATGTTGCAGCCGGTGATGACGTCGCCCGTGAGCGTGAGCAAGGCGGCGCCGACTTGAAAGTGCGAATACGGCGCATGTGCGTACCAACGCGCTTTGCGGGCCGCGTCGAGAAGTTCGTCATGGGTCATTGGACAGGCTCCACAAACAGAAGTCGATTCGCCGTATCATAACGGACGAAAATAGAAACGCGCGAGTTTATCCGGATGCACTCCCGCCGCCGCCAGTCCGGTAAGCAGCCAGTTGCGCAACGTCTGTCGCACGATGCCGTTTTTTTGCCAACGGCGCGGCGATACGAGAATCCGCTCGCGCAGGACAGCGATGCGCCCCAGCCGGCGGATCTTCTTGCTGAGGAAAACGTCTTCCATAAAGCGCAACTCGGGAAAGCCGCCCCAGTTCACGAAATCCGATCGGCGTACGAAAAGCCCTTGATCGCCGTAAATCAAGCCGAATAAGCGAACGCGCGCCGTTGCGCACCAATCGACGGTGCGATAAAGCCACGCCGAAGCCTGCACGTGCATGTGGAAGCAGCCGGCCACGACCGACGGGTCGATGAGACATCGTTCCGCGGCGGCCAAAGCGCCTTCCTCGAGGCTGCAATCCGCGTGCAAGAACAGGAGCGTGCCTCCGGTCGCGCACCCCGCGCCTGCGTTCATCTGCGCAGCACGGCCGCGCGGCGCAGCCAAAACCCGATCCGCTTCCCGCGCCGCCTCGATCGTTCCGTCCGTGCTGCCGCCGTCCGCCACGATAATCTGGCACGGTCCCTGCCGCCGAAGCGTGCGAATCGCCTCCGCAATGATACTCGCTTCGTTTAACGTGGGGATGATAACCGAGACGCTCATCGTCCGCTCCCACTTAACAAGCGCGCACGAAACGGTTAGTATCTACGGCATGTGGTTTCGCGACGGCCTACGCTTTGAATGCACGCGCTGCGGCCATTGTTGCACCGGCGCGCCCGGATTCGTTTGGATCAACGATGCGGAACTAAGCGCGCTGGCGGAGTTTCTGGGTACGCCGAGCAATGACGTGGAGAAAGTCTACACGCGGCCAGCGTCGCGCGGCCGCAGCCTGCGCGAGAAAACCAACGGCGACTGCGTATTCTACGACAAGATGGCCGGCTGCACGATCTACCCAGTTCGCCCCACGCAATGCCGCACCTGGCCTTTTTGGGAAAGCAACCTCGCCAGCCCGCAAACTTGGAAGAAGACGTGTCAGGTTTGCCCCGGTTCCGGCCAAGGGGAGCTGATCGACACCGAGGAGATCGTCCGCCGGCTGAAAGCGATTAAGGTTTAATGGACCGAGCCGAACTAAAGCGAAAAGTCCTGGAGATATACCAGGAGGTGGACCGCGCGGTCGCCGCCGCGGGGCCCGTGTGCCAGGCCAGCGGACGGTGTTGCCGGTTCAAGGAATGGGGCCACACGTTGTTTCTCTCCAATCTGGAGGCGGACGTGCTCTTGGCCGCCGCGCCTCCTTACGAAAAGCCTGTCACGGCCGATTTTTGCCCTTTCCAGAAAGACAAGCTTTGCACCGCGCGCGAACCCAGGCCGCTCGGCTGCCGTGTCTACTTCTGCGATCCCAACTATCAAGAGACGGCAAAAGGGATCACCGAAAAATACTTGCAGCAGCTTAAGCGTCTAGCCGAGGAGCACTGCGTGGAATGGCGCTACGCCCCGCTGCACACGTTCTTGACGTAGGACAGGTTTTCAACCTGTCCTTCTTGCGTCCGGACAGGTTGAAAACCTGTCCTACGAAGAAGAGGACCACCATGCATCGTTTGGCTGCTTGTCTTCTCGTTCTCCTCGTCTCCTCTGTCGCCAGCGCGGAGGATTGGCCGCAGTGGCTGGGCCCGCGCCGCGACGGCAGCTCGGCGGAAAAAGTCGCGCCCTGGAAGAAGCCGCTCACCATCCTGTGGAAACAGCCGGTCGGCGAAGGCAATAGCTCGCCCGTCGTGGTCGGCAGCCGCGTGTATCTGCACACCAAGCCCCAAGGTAAGAACGAAGAAGCGCTCACCGCCTATGACGCCAAGAACGGTAAACCGCTTTGGACAAAGACGTACCCGCGCGAGCCGCACGTTTACTTCTATGGCAACGGCCCGCGCGCCACGCCGGCGTTTGCGGACGGCAAGCTCTACACGTTCGGCATTACGGGCGTCTTGACCTGTTTCGACGCCGCTTCGGGCAATCAGCATTGGCAAGTGGACACGCTCAAGGAATTCAAGGCGCCCAAACTGCGCTTTGGCGCTTCCTGCTCCCCAATCATCGACGACGGCAAGGTGCTGCTCAACGTCGGCGCCAAGGGCGCGTCGATAGTTGCGTTCGACAAAAACGACGGCAAAGTGATCTGGAAACAACTCGACGACGGCGCGACCTATTCGTCTCCCATACTCATTCTCGATCCGGAGCTTCGCCAGGCGGTCTTCCTGACCGCGAAGGGCCTGGTCGGCATCGCCGTGCGCGACGGCAGCGTCTTTTGGCAAATTCCTTTGGTGGATGCCCTGTTCGAAAGCTCGATCACGCCGGTAAGCGCGGGCGACTATATCTTCGCCAGTTCCATCACATTCGGCGGACTCATGGCCCAAGTAGACAATACCATGGCGATACCCCGCGCCAAGAAGATTTGGACCAAGCCGGAATACAACTGTTACTTCTCGACGCCGGTCCCGGTCGGCAAGGACCATCTCTATGTCGTGACCGGGACCAAACCTTCCCTTGCCGCTCTGTTGCCCGGCTCGAAAAAGCCGGCGCACGCTGACCTCCGCTGCATCGAGCTGGCGACGGGCAAGGAACTGTGGAAACGCGAGAAAGTCGGTACGTACCACGCGTCGCTCACACGCACCGCCGACGGCAAACTTCTCTTGTTGGAAGAAGAAGGCGACTTGGTTCTGGTCGATCCGAATCCCAAGGAGTTTCGCGAACTGGCGCGCGGCAAGATCTGCGGCAAAACCTGGGCCCATCCCGCCGTCGCCGACGGACGGCTTTACATTCGTGACGACAAGGAGCTGATCTGCGTCGAGTTGCCGCGCTAGTGCGACGCTGCATCAGCGCGTCTGCAAGAATTGCTCAATCTCCGCTCGCTGCTCCCGATTGCGTCGCCAGGGATCCTCTGCCCCCGGCGTCGCGGCGGCCAATGCTTGCTGTACTTGCCGCAGCGAGTTTCGATAGACCGGCTTTTGAGCTTTGGACTCCGCCTCCTCGAGTGCCGGCAACGTTGCAGCGGCGCAACCACCAAGCCGCTTGAACGCGCTCACAGCCAGATCGCGCACCTGTTCTCGGTCGTCGTGCAGCATCTCGATCAAGAATGGCATCGACTCCTCGGTGTATTCCGCCCAGGCACTGATCTTCTCCGAAGCGTACCACGATTTGCCTAAGTCGCCGCTGCGCCAGTTCTTCGCCTCGCGCAGCAAGAGTGCGTCGATGCTGACGATCGGGATGCGTTTGGGCAATTGCAGCCGGGCCGCGTGAATCGGTTTGAGCCGGCTCAGTAACTGATCGATGCGGCACTTCGCTTCCAGGGTGATCGCGCCCGTCGGGGCTGCCTCGGAAGTCTTTTCCAAGAGTGGCCGTGCGGCGTCTCCTTGGTCAGCAAGGTTTTTGAATGCGCGCTGGCGGACGTCGAAGCGCTCGTGGTCTAGATCGTTGATCCATTCCAAAGTGCGGGCGTCGAGCGGCCGCGGTAGCGCGGCGCGGTCGACGTAGATCGTCATCACTGCCGTGTGCGCCGGCGAGCCGAAGTGTTTCTCATCCGCGAAGGGCACATAGCTCGACCAGCGGATTTCCCAGTCGCAGTGCAGCGTGAGCTTGCCTTTCAAAGAGCGAATCCGGCCCGGCCCGGGCAACAGGTGAATCTCTTTCACAGTAGCGGCCGGCAACGCGCCGAACTCAGCGAGCGCTTGATTGGCGCCTGCGGCATCGCCCTCGTAAGCGACCACGCCCTCGTCACGGTTGTGGCCGAACCCCGACCAGGTCGAATGGAGTGCATAGACTCGACCCGGCAAATACACGAGCGCGAAGCGCGGATCAGACGGTTTCTTGGCAGTCTTGGACGCAGGGCCAAACTCCTCGGTTTGGCTGAATTCAACGAGTGCCGCGGCCGGGGCGGCCCAAGCGACCAAACAAACGCAGCATAGCAAAACAACTTGGATCCGTCGCATGCAGCACGCTCCTTGGCTGGCGCTGACACAGCGCATTATCGCCAGGATATTGTCCCAATGGAATATGTGTCCATCGGAAGTTAATCCTTCGTGCGATTGATGCCAACCGCACTCCCGACGAGAACACAACGCCGAACCTTGGCTTACTGCCGGTGTCCTTTGAGCATGGCTAGAATCCAGTTGAAAAAAGACATTCTGGAAAAAACGCGCGAGCGCAGCAACCTGACGCCGGAGGAGTTAAGCCGGGTCGAGGCGCTGCTTGACCATGCCGTGCTGAGCCGGGTCATGCTGAAACTGCGCAATCCCGACCTGGATTGGAAAAGCCGGGCTGTGGTGTGGCGCACCATGCTGCAATCCGCGGGACTCACCTTGCTCGAAGGCACGTTCGACGAATTGGCCGAGCCTGTCTTGAATGGCCGGCAAATCCGCAACTTGACGCGGCTGGCGAAGATTCTGCACCCGACGAGTGAGGTTACGCTGGGGGACATGCGCGCGGTTTTGCAATTCGGGTCCACGCAAAGCGGCTGATTCGCGCAATAGAAAGGAATGTAGATGATCCGGCGTTGACAACGACCCACGACAAAACCATGATGAAGTTGGAAACTGGCAGGGAGAGTTCCTTCGACCACATGGTCGAAAAACTGGTTCTTGTCAAACTTCATCCCTGCCTTGAAGGGTACGGATCATGAAAGAGTATAGAGACTTGACAATTTCTGGCCCGGGGGACGTGCTAATTGCCACCGTTGCTGAAATCGAAAAAGAACTGAATGACGGCTGGCAACGAAACAAACAGATTGAGGAGAAAGGCCGACCACGTGCCGGGTTGACGCCCGACCAACTGCGATTCTGTTTCACGTGCGCTCCGACGACCTCCCGTAAAGGGGCGCTTTTGGTACTGATGAACAACCGCGCGGACAACCTTTGGCTGACCAATATCGTTCCCGATGAACTTGGGAAGCTCACCCCTGACGAGTTCAATTACATTCTGGAGGAGTTTCTACAGAAATTTGTCAGGCCTGCTGCGGCAAAGACCGGTGCAACAATTGCAACGTCGAACGGCGTGGTCAGCATTGACGACTGGTTCGCAAAGGAAACGGCGGACAAGCTCCGCCGGTTTTTGGATCTTTCCCATGGGGGCACAAGTCACCCGGACGACCACAAACGATGGATGGAATTCCTCGTCTCGGCTCAAAATGAAGGCGCCGAAGTGCGTGGGGATCTGTTGCGACGTTGGCTCATCGAAGACGCCGGCTGCGATGAGTATGTCGCCGAGGAACTTGCATCGGAATATCAGACGATACGAGACTACGAACGGAGCAAGAAAGAGGACTTCGTGGGAGCGTGAATCGATGCCCACGATCACCGAAGCCGCCGGACAATTGGCCGCAGATGGACTCCCGGTCCTTTGCATTGACACGTGCGTCCTCCTTGACGTCATTCGGACACCAGTGCGCAGGATCCCAGGTTGTATTCAGTGCGCCATTGAGTTGGCCGAAATGCAGGCTCAATCGCGATGCAGGATTGTCGCTTCGTCCATGATTCAGAATGAATGGGAAACGCATGAACAGGCCGTCATGACCGAACTCGATCGCCACTTGGAAGCACGCGATCGCGATGCCCTAGCTTTTCATGAGGCTTGTGAAGTGGTTGGAATCTCCCTCTCGTTCGGCAAGCCATCGTATCAGGCTGCTGGCTTGGTCGCAAAGCTGCGAGATCTCGCGGCCGAGCTTCTGAAGAACTCAATCCATCTTTTTCCATCCAATGAATTGAAAGTCAGGGCATTTGATCGAAGCCTTGCGCGCAAGCGCCCAGCAAGAAAAGGTGGCGGAGTCCAAGATTGCACCATCATCGAAGAGTATCTTGAATTCTGCCGTCTCCTGCAGGCCGGTGGTTTTGCAAAGAAGAGAGCATTCTGTTCTTCGAACACTGAGGATTATCAAGATGGTCACAAGCTGCATGAATCCTTGGCAAGCGAGTTTGCCTCAGTGGGACTAGTCTTTACGAACGCACTTCACTGGGCCGTAAATGAACTCAAGAAACCGTAGCAATGCACAAGTTCAGTTAAGCTCTGGTTGCTCCTGACGATCAATCGACCGGACGTGCTCATGCTGCCGGACCTGCTCGCAATCATGCAGCGCGGTGAGCGCTATTGCGCAATAGCTCGAACGTACTGGTCCAGCATGGCGTATTGCTTGAAGAAATCGTGCTCTGCCACGCCCATTGGGTTCTTGAAGAAACACGCAAGATGTTTGAGCACGCCGCATTCGCCGCGGCGCTGAGCCAAAAGCGCCATCCGCGCAAGATCGAGCACCAGCGGTGCGGCGAGGATCGAGTCGCAGCCTTGCCAGATGAACTGCAGAATCATCTTCGTGCCGAGAAAGCCGCGGAAGTGGATGTGGTCCCAGGCGGTCTTCCAATCGTCCAGAGATTCGATGTATTCGATGGAAACGTGCGTTTGCGGTTTGTAGCCGACGATGTTGGGGATGAGCTGGTCTTTGGTGCGTATCTTGGATTCCTTGTTGGCGGGATCGTCGAGCACGAGGCCGTCGCGGTTGCCAAAGATGTTGTGGCCGACCCAGCTCAAGATGTGCCAGTTGCGCTTCGCGAACATCGGCGCGAGCACGGACTTGAGCAGCGTTTCGCCGGTCTTGCCGTCCTGACCGCCGACCACGGCGCCGCGCTCCTGGGCCAATTCCAGCGCTGCTGGGAAAGAGGCGCCGAGCGACGGCGTGAAATTGACAAAGGGCAGTCCCAGGTCGAGCGCGGCCCAAGCGTAGAGCGAGCTGGCCGGGATTTCTGCCTGTTTGCTCTCCAGCAGTGGCCGAAAACTTGCCAGACTGGCGTGCCGCTTGTCGACAGCAAACGGCGGTTCCGTCGAGCCGACGTGGATCACGACCAATTGGTCGAGCTGCTGATTCGTTTGAAACTCTTCGTAATCGGCCTGGATTCTCTCGATGGCGGCGCACGGCGTGTCGGTGCGGGCAACTTCCGGCCAGTCCGCGAGTTTCTTGATGGTCGCGCCCGAACCAAGCACCGTGCCGGGGCGAACGTTTTTGTCCCAGAGTTCCAGGTCCGGCTGGCACGCTTCGATGAGAGCCGTATCGAAAACGCCGCTGCGCTGATGCAAATCGCGAATGGTTTGGTGATAGGAAGACCGGCGAATATCGTGGCCGCCGACCACGAACTGCTCGGGTTCGTCCAGATCGACGCCGTCGAAAAGCGGCGTGGCGGTGACCAGACTCGTGCTGTCCGTAAGCCCCCGCTTCAGTGCGGCGAGGCCGAGGGCTGCGGTCGAAGCGACGCCGCCCCAGGCCCCGATGAACCAGATGCCGACGCGGCGCTTTTTCATGGATTGGCTCGATCGCCGCGCATGGGAACCGCGCGGCGGCGGGAGGGAGGTTGTTCGGAACAAGTCATATTGGCCATTCTTGCAACTGCATTCGTAACGGTCAAGCGGACCAAAAACCGCCTTTGCATGGGCGCATCCGGACCGTAGCGATTACAATGAGTTTGTGTTCCTGTTCATCCGTAACTTCCGTGTAATCCGTGGTTAAACTGCCCCTCCGAAGAGAAAATACCATGCCGAACACGCAGGATTTTTGCAGCATCGATGAAGCCTTGGCGGAACTCAAAGCCGGTCGCATGATCGTGCTGGTGGACGACGAGCATCGTGAAAACGAAGGCGATCTCATCATTCCGGCCGAAAAAGCGACGGCGGACGCCATCAACTTCATGATGCGCAACGGCTGCGGCATCGTCTGCCTCGCCATGTCGTCGGCCATCTGCGACCGGCTGGGTCTTTCCCCCGTGCACGGCAGCAACGTCGATCCGCAAAAAACGCCGTTCACCCAATCCATCGACGCGCGCACCGGCATCACCACCGGCACTTCCGCGCCGGACCGCGCCCGCACCGTCGCCGTCGCGATCGACGATCGCTCGGGGCCGGATGAGCTGACGCGCGGCTACGGACATGTCATGGGCCTTCGGGCGCGCGAAGGCGGCGTGCTCGTTCGGGCAGGCCACACCGAAGGCAGCGTCGATCTGGCCCGCCTCGCAGGCTTTAAGGCAGCCGCGGTTATTTGCGAAGTCGTCCGCCCCGACGGCCACATGGCCCATCTGCCCGATCTGCGCGAGTTTTGCCAGCGGCACAGCCTCAAGATGTGCACGATCGAAGACCTCATTCAGCATCGCCACCGCCGTGAGCGGCTGATTCGCCGCGAGCTGACCGTCAAACTGCCGACGCGTTTCGGCGACTTCGATTTGATCCCGTATACATCCATGGTCGATCCGGAGCCGCATCTGGCGTTGTGCTTCGGCGGCGTCGGCGTCGATGTGGGGAGCACCGTCCCCGTGCAAAATGAGCCGGTGCTCGTGCGCATCCACAGCCAATGCCTGACGGGCGACATTTTCGGCAGCGCCCTGTGCGATTGCGGCTCGCAGTTGCACCACGCGATGGCGCAAGTCGCGCAAGCCGGCAAAGGCGTCGTGCTTTACATGCGTCAAGAGGGTCGCGGCATCGGGCTTTTGTCCAAGCTAAGGGCGTATCAGTTGCAGCAGAGCGAGGGGCTCGACACCGTCGAAGCGAATCATCGCCTCGGCTTCGGCGCCGACTTGCGCCACTACGGCATCGGCGCACAGATTTTGCACGACCTAGGTATTCGCGACATCCAACTCCTCACCAACAACCCGCGCAAAGTCGTCGGCCTGGACGGCTACGGCCTGCACATCGTCGAACGCGTGCCGATCCAGGTGCCGCCGAACGAGAACAACATGAAGTACCTGAAGACCAAGAAAGACAAGCTGGGCCATCTGCTCGACGAGATGGGATAGACCGGTTCATGTTTCGCGCTCGCTTCGCTCTTGCAAGTGGTGAATCAGACATCTTCAAGCTTGACCCCTTTGCCGGCGCGCAGACTCTGCCGTGCCTGCAAGACTCGATGCAGAAAGCGAGGGTCGTTTTCGAGTCGGTAGTCAAACCAATCGTCGTCGGACTTGAAGCCGACCAGGATCCCCGCGGGTTTACCATGTCGGGTGATGACAATTTCTTCTTTTTCCGCCATCCTGAGTAATTTGGAAAGGTCGTCTTTGACTTCACTCAGCGCTACTTTCTTCACTTTTTTCTCCTTGATTTTCGAGCCAATTGTTGGCTTCGTATTTCGCAACGATCGCCAAGATTTCCACGGTATCTTCGGTTACATCGTAGAACACTCGATATTCATCCACGCGTAGGCGATACTGCGGCCGAGACATTCCTCGAAGCCGTTTGATTCTGCTCCGACTTGTTTTCATCGGCTCATTCCGCAAATGCTTTTCTAGCCCTTCCTTAACGGCTGCCCGGTCGGCAGCCCTTAGCGCCTTCAAGTCTTGTACTGCTTCCGGAGCAAGAATGATCTCGAATGACATTCTGGCTATATGATAGCCAAAATTTGTGTCCGACGCAACGAACCGGCTGCATATAAGAGTTGCTGGCTTGATTCCCGAGAATTGTTGCAGCAAACCAGTGTTTTCGCTAAGTTGGCTGATGAGCACGAATAACGGACATTACGGGCAATGAGAGAATCCTTCTCAATCTCGCGTCGCACACTTCTCCGTTCCCTCGTCGGCGGGTCACTCGTGTTTCCCGGAATTCTTGCCGAATTGTTCGCGCAAAGCGATCCATTCGCGCCGCGCAATCCGCATTTCACGCCCAAGGCCCGCCGCATCATCCTGCTTTTCTCGACCGGCGGCGTTTCGCACCTCGACACCTTCGACCACAAGCCCCGGATGATCCAGGCGGATGAGCGCATGACGGTGCCCGGCGGCGGCTTGTCGCTCGAGCGGCGGCCGGCGGTGAGGCCGCGCTGGGCGTTTCGCCGCGGCGGCCGCTGCGGTACGCTCGTCAGCGACCTGTTTCCGCACTTGCGCGAGCGCATGGACGACATCTGTCTCATCAACTCGATGACCACCGACAACAACGAGCATTTCCAGGCGACACTCGCCATCCACACCGGCTCGTTTTTTCAAGCCAGACCGAGCATGGGTTCCTGGATCAGCTATGGCTTGGGCACGTTTAACCGCAACCTGCCCTCGTTCGTCGTCGTCGCGCCGTATTTGCCTTATGCCGGAACACAGGTCTTCGCCAATGACTTCTTGCCAGCGTATCACCAAGGCACGCGCGTGGTGCCCGGCGCGGAACCGATTCCCAATCTTCGTCGGCCAGCCCCCTCACCCCCAACCCCTCTCCCCCAAGGAGCGAGGGGAGATTCGTGGCGTGAGCCCGCTGACTTGCAGCAGTTCGAATTGGGCTTTGCTCGATCTTTGAATCAGAATCACTTAAGGCGCAATGGCAACGATACGGAACTCGCCGCGCGCATTCGCAGCTTCGAAACTGCCTTCCAAATGCAGTTTGAAGCGCCGGAAGTTTTCGACTTGTCGGGCGAGACCAACGAAACGCTGCGGCTCTATGGCCTCGACCGCGGCGACACGCAGAGCTTTGCCTGGCAATGTCTCGTCGCGCGGCGCTTGGCCGAGCGCGGCGTCCGCTTCATCGAGCTCATCGACACCGGCGCCTCCAACAACTGGGACGCGCACTCCGACATGATCGCTCACGAGCCGCTGGCGCGGCGCATTGATCAGCCTATCGCTGGCCTTTTGCGCGATCTTAGACGCCGCGGACTGCTCGACGACACTTTGGTTATCTGGACTTCGGAATTCGGCCGCACTCCGGGCCAGGACGGACCGCGCGGGCGTGGGCACCACCCCGCCGTTTACAGCTCGTGGATCGCGGGCGGAGGCGTAAAGCCCGGCATTGTTTACGGCAAGTCGGACGACATTGGCGCCACGGTCGCCGAAAATGGCGTACATGTTCACGATTTCCATGCCACGATTCTGCACCTTTTGGGCTTCGATCACGAGCGCCTCACCTATCGTCACGCCGGCCGAGATTTTCGGCTTACCGATGTCTACGGCACCGTCGTTCGTGACATCCTGTTGTAGTGTTAAGTGTTTACGTTTCGCGCTCACTGCATGTATTGTCGTGAACTAACGCAGCAAATTCATTTTTCGCGCAGTGGCCATTTTCCTGAGCTATGGTTTCATAGCCGTGGATTAAATTTCACGCCCGGCATGGACTCCTCCGCGAACCACGGCAGCCTCCCGGAATTGCCGGGAAAAGCACTTGCGAGGGATTTCCAAATGCCTGCGGTCGCCTCCATTTCCTCAACGGTTCGCCTGCCCCGAATCGGCAAATATCGGATCATCGAACGCATCGGCAAGGGCGGCCAAGCCACTGTCTACAAAGGAAAGAACCCACAAAACGAAGAGTACGTCGCGGTCAAAGTGCTGCCCGGCGCACTGGCGTCGGATTCCGTGCAATCGCTGCGCTTCGCGCAAGAAGCCAAGGTCACGCGCCGCCTCAACCATCCGCACATTGTCCGCGTGCTCGATTTCGGCCTCGACGGCGCCAAGCCGTTTCTGGTCATGGAATTCGTGGACGGCGAGAGCCTGGGGCAAAAGCTCGACCGCGAAGGCCGCCTTTCCGAGGCCGAAGCGGTGCAGATCATCGTGCAGGCCGGCGAGGCACTGCACTGGGCCCATCAACGCCGATTGATTCACCGTGACGTCAAGCCGGACAACCTGCTCATTACCAACGACGGGCAGGTCAAGGTAGCCGATCTCGGGCTGGCCAAAAACCTCGACGGTGAATTCGACCTCACGCGGACCCTAAGCTGTCTGGGCACCCCCAATTTCATGTCTCCTGAGCAGTTTCAGGACGCCAAGCGCGCGGACGCCCTCAGCGATCTTTACTCGCTGGCGGCTACAATGTACCAAACCGTGACCGGCGAGCTGCCGTTTCGCGCCCGCACCGCCGCGGCCATTGGGGCCATTTACAAGAAGAAGCTGGCCAACGAAATCACGGCGCCGCGCCGCCTCGTGCCCGAATTGAGCGAGCGCGTCGACAAAGCGATCATGCAAGCCCTGCGCGCCGACCGCTCCGAACGGCAACAGTCCGTGCTGGAATTCGTCGAATCGCTGGCGGGTATTTCGAGTGCGCCGATTATCGACATCACGCCTCCCAGCCCGCCTCCGGGGGCCAAAGGCGAGCGCCGCATCATGAAACGCTACGCCTCAAGGCGCAAGACCTCGTGCCAACCAACTGAACGTTCCATGTCGGCACCATGGGTCGGCAAAGTCGTCAACATTTCCACTACCGGACTGTGTTTAGAGCTGCGTCGCCGCTTCGAGCCCGGGACGCTCCTCGCCGTCGACCTCGATGGCGATGAATCCAAGCGCCGCTCACTCATGGTCTGCGTCAAGTGGGTGAAGCAACTCAGCCGCAACTCCTATCAACTGGGATGCCAGCACGACCAGCCGCTGTGCGATTTCGAGGTGCGCGAACTCGCCTAATGTGGATCATTCACCACAGAGACACAGAGTGGAAGAGTGGACAGCGAAGTGAAGAGTGAAGAGTCGTTGGACATCCTGCAATCTTCGTTCTTCTTTGTGTTTTCTCTGTGACTCTGTGTCTCTGTGGTTAGTAATTCATTCACAGCCACCCGTCACGCGACTGCCTCCTTTTTCACTTTTCGATTTCACCGCGACTTTGATTTCTGTAATGTGGTAGTCGACAAACCTCATTCGACTGCGAGCCGCCGCGCATGAAGCTAGCTTTCAGCACCAACGCGTATTTGAAGTTCCCGTTCGCCGACGCCGTACGCCGGCTGGCGCAGATTGGCTATAGCGGCGTCGAGATCATGGCCGACGTGCCGCACGCCTGGCCCGCCTATCTTCTGGACGAGCAGAAATCGGCGATCCGCCAAGCGCTCAAGGAAAATGGCCAGGCCATTTCCAACATCAATGCCTTCATGATGCACGCTGTGGACGATCCGCGGCAAAAGTACTGGCACCCGTCGTGGATCGAGCCGGACGCCCACTATCGGCAGATTCGCATCAACCACACGAAAAAAGCACTGACGCTGGCCAGGGAGCTGGGTGCGCCGTGCATCACGACGGAGCCCGGCGGCCCGGTTGAGGCGGGCGGCAACTGGCAAGCGGCGCTCATGCTGTTTGTGGAGATGATTAAGCCTGTGGCCGAGCACGCCGAGCGCGAGGGCGTGCTGCTCCTCGTCGAGCCGGAACCGGGTCTCTTGATCGAATCAGCGGATCAGTTTTTGGAATTCATGCAGCACATCGATTCGCCCGCCGTCGCCATGAACTTCGATATCGGCCATGCCTACTGCGTCGGCGACGATCCGGCGACGACGATCCCGCGCGTGGCCAAGCACATTCGCCATTTTCATCTGGAAGACATCGCCGCCACGCGCGTACACCATCACCTGGTGCCGGGCGAAGGGGCAATCGACTTCGCGGCGACGCTCCGCGCGATTCGAGCGATCAACTATCAGGGTTGGGTAACGATCGAACTGTATCCCTACGTGGACGACCCGGACCAGGCCGCGCGGACGGCGCTGGAGCGGGTACAAAGGATTCTGGCGGGGATATAGAAAGCATTGAGGCGGCGATTACAGAGACTGCAAAAAGTCCCACATTCTCGTTTGCCAATTCGTCATTTCTCCCAGTCCAATGACGATGCCGCTGGACACCAGCACGAGCGCCATGACAACGCCCCATTTCAGCAAGCCGAGTTTGGAATGGAAGCGCACTTCCAGCCCGGGATCGTCCTGTGTTTTTTGCAGGAAGTCCACCCGCTGCTCGATCGTGCCGTGCTGCCAGGAAGAGAGCCAGCCCGGCTTGTCGCGTGGAATGCCGTTGATGTGCGCGACTTTTTCCAAGGCGCTAATGAACGCCGGCGTTGAGGCCGTCCGGCAACCGTAGAGGTCGGCCTGGCGCTCGCAGCGCCGGGACAGGTACCCGAACACAACGAAGAGATAGACCGCAATGCCCAGGATCAATGGCAATACCGCAAACACTTTGAGCGATTCCACCCAGCCTTGCAAGGCCGGCATGATGCCGATCCAGGTTTCAAGCACGCCTTGATCCTCCAGCAGCGTGCCAACCAGGTGCGCGCCGCCCACCAGCGCCACCATGCTCGTCAATAGAAACAGGATGTAGAACAGCATGTGGTGGTGTTTGACGTGGCCGACTTCGTGGCCGTAAACGCCTTCGAGTTCTTCCAGTGTCAGTCTCTCGATCAATTGATCGGTGACGACGACGTAGCGCGCGAAGGGGAAAACGCCGGTAACCATGGCGTTGGCGACGGTGTTGCGCGTATTCCAGACGAGGATATCGTTGTAGCGGAAGCGCAGCCGGCGCGAAGTCGCTTCCAGCCGGTTGCGCAATTCGCCCGCAGGCAAAGGGCGCAGGCCCAAAAACCAGCGCAATAGAAAGGGGATGCTGAAGAACGCGATCAAGAGCAGTCCCACGGCGACCAAAGGCAAGAACAGACTGTTTTGACCCAGGTCGGGAAAGACGCCGAACAGGGCTTGCTGCAAAACGAGCAAAAACAAAGGCGGCACGATCAAGAGCAAGTTGTGTCGCGCCTGCAACGCCACGTAAGCCCAGCGACTGAGGAACGGGCTTTGTATGATGGGATAGGCTGCCACGTCGTGCGCGACTCGCTCCATCTCATAAAAGCGCGCCCACGAGACGATCAATCCGGTGACCATCGGCAACAGCAAGAGGATTTCCAAACCGGGCAGGTAAAAGCCGGTGAACGAATTCTTGATCGTCCAGCCCCAACCTAAGAAGTAGAGGGCGAAAAGATAAAAGCCGAGGAGAGCGAAGAAGTGACGACGACGCCAGGCATGAAAATCATGCAGCAAGGCGGTGCGTTGACCCGGCTCTTGCAGAAGCCGCCTGCAATGCCGGCGCGTCAGCCAAGCCGCGCCCGCCCACAGTACAAGCACGCCTGCCCAGGTGGCAATCGCGCTGCCGACGGGGCCTAACCAATCCGGTGGATCCGGCCATTTCGACTGCAAACACGCCAGTGTCAGCAGCAGCAACAACAGAAAGGGCATAGTGCTTCCCAGCGGGGGGACGGACAATACATTGTATGCTATCTCGCGCAAGGTGCAAACATGACTCCGGTCGTGATGATCCCCGGCGACGGCATCGGCCCCGAAGTCATGGCGGCGACGCGAACGATATTGCAAGCGGCGCAAGCGCGCGTCGATTGGATCGAAGCCGTCGCGGGCTTGGCCGCCATGGAGCGCTTCGGCGAGCCACTGCCGGACGTTACCCTCGACCTCATCCGCAAGCACCGTGTCGCCCTGAAGGGCCCGTGCACCACGCCCATCGGCAAGGGGTTTCGCTCGATCAACGTCCGGCTGCGGCGCGACCTGGTGCTTTTTGCCAGCGTTCGGCCGGTGCAATCTCTGCCCGGCATCGATGTCCCGTACCGCGATGTCGATCTCGTGGTGGTCCGCGAAAACACTGAAGGACTCTATGCGGGGTTGGAGCATTATGTGGTGCCCGGCGTGGTCGAAAGTCTTAGGCTTGTGACCCGCGAGGCGGCCGAACGAATCATTCGCTATGCCTTTGAACTGGCGCGCACGCAGGGCCGGCGGCAAGTCACGGTCGTGCACAAAGCGGAGGTCTTGCCACTTTCCGACGGCATGTTCGTGGAAATCGCCCGCGCCGTTGCCGACGATTATCCTTTTCTTGAGTTTCGCGAAACGCCCATCGACCGCGTCGCCCTCGAGTTGGCGCTTGACCCCACGCGCTACGACGTGCTCGTGATGGAAAACCTGTTCGGCGACGTGATGAGCGATTTGTGCGCGGGCCTGGTCGGCGGTCTGGGGATTGTGCCCGGCGCCAACATCGGCGCCCGCTATGCCCTCTTCGAAGCCGTCCACGGCAGCGCCCCCGACATCGCCGGCAAAGGCGTGGCGAACCCGATCGCGCTGGTGCGTTCGGCGGCCATGATGCTCGAGCACATCGGCCAGCGCGAGCCGGCGCGACGCATCGAAGATTCGGTCCGCAAGACCCTGCAAGGCAAGCGCGGCCTTACCCGCGACCTCGGCGGCGACGGCAACACGGCAACCATCACCCAGGAACTCGTTGCGAACTTGTGGTCCTCGGAATGAATAAGTCCCAAAACCCAAATCCGAAATCCCAAACAAATTCCAATCGTTCAACAAGGAAAACAAACACAACAGGTTTTGAGTTTTCTTCTTGGAATTTGGGATTTGTTTCGGATTTGGGATTTGTAGCTTCCGATTTCGGGCAAGCAAGAGGAATCATATTAGTATGCGTGTCACCCTCATTCAAGGCGGCGGCGTCGGCTACGATCTCGTCCCCGCGGTGCGCCGTATCCTCGACAAAGCCGGCGTCCGCATCGACTTCGACGAGCATCTGGCCGGCGGCGAGGCAATCGCCAAAGGCCTTGATCCGTTGCCGCGCGCCATGCTGGACTCGATTCGCCAAACCGGCTTGGCGCTGAAGACGAAACTGCTCCCAGCGCCCCAAGCGCCGCACGTCAACTACAACGTCGTTTTGCGTCGCGAATTGGGGCAATTCGCTTCCGTCCGCCCGCTCAAGAATCTGCGCGGACTGCCGGCCCGATTTCAAAACGTGGACATGCTTGTCGTCCGCGAATTGACCGAAGACCTCTACGCTGCCATCGAGCATCAAATCGTTCCGGGCGTCGTGCAAAGCATCAAAGTCGTGACCGAGGCCGCGTGCCGGCGCTTTTTTCGCTTCGCCTTTGATTGGGCCAAGGAGGCCGGCCGCAAGTCGATGCATTGCGTGCACAAGGCGAACATCCTCAAGCTTGCGGACGGCTTGTTCTTGGAAGCATTTCGCGGCGTCGCCAAAGACTATCCGCAACTGCAAACGAAGGAGATCATTGTCGACAACTGCTGCATGCAAATGGTATCCAAACCGCAGCAGTTCGACGTGCTGGTCATGGGCAATCTGTACGGCGACATCGTCAGCGATTTGGGGGCGGGCGTGGTCGGCGGCATCAGCGCCACCGCCGGCATCAACGTCGGCGACGGCGTCAAGATTTTCGAGACGTTTCACGGCGGCAGCCGCGCGGAAATCGGCGCCGATCGCGCTAATCCGCTGCCGCTTTTGCTGCCGGCCCTGGACCTGCTCGAAATGACCGGTCAAAAGGAGACTGCCGCCCGCATCCTCCGCGCCGTCGAGAATGTGTTGACCGAAGGGAAAGTGCGAACCGCGGATCTGGGGGGAACGGCGACGACGCGCGCGATGGCGGACGCGGTCGTCGCGGCGTGCTCCCCTCGCCCTGGAGGGGGGACCATGCTCCCCTCGCCCTAGAGGGAGAGGGGGTGGGGGTGAGGGTGCTCCAATCATAGCGATTCTTCTTGATGCGCGGGCTTGACGGATTTCTTACCTAAAAGCGGTCCACTTGACACTTTTTCCCCGCGCCGAGTAGACTGCATTTTAGTATAAAGGGAAGCTATCTCCTCTTTGGGCCGAGTTGGCGACTCCTCGCGCCGGCACCTGGTGACGAAGGATGTTTGCCCTCAGGAGTTTGCACGCCGTGATTGCGCTGATCAGCGATATCCATAGCAACTTGGAAGGGCTCATAGCCGTCCTCGACGACATCGAGAAGCAAAGCGTCGAAACGATCTACTGTCTCGGCGACATCGTCGGCTACGGCCCCAACCCACGCGAATGCATTGACCTGGTCATGCAGTGCAAGGTTTGCCTCTTGGGCAACCACGACCAAGGCGCGATGTTCGACCCGGACGGCTTCAATCCTCCCGCCGAGCGGGCGATATTCTGGACGCGCGCTCAGCTCGAATCGCCGGGCGAGAGCAGTCAAAAGAAGGAAGCCCGCTGGGAATTCCTCGCGGAGCGTCCACGCACTTTCAAAGAAAACAGCATCCTTTACGTGCACGGCTCGGCCCGCAATCCACTAAACGAATACGTCTTTCCCGAAGACATCTACAACCAGCGCAAAATGGACCGCATCTTCGCCCTCGTAGAGAAATACTGCTTCCAAGGACACACCCATGTCCCTGGCGTATTCACCGAAAGTCTGCCCGAGGACATGTACCAATTCCACGCGCCGGACGAAATTGACTATGTGTGGAAACTGAACGGCCGCAAGACGCTGATCAACGTCGGCTCGGTGGGGCAGCCGCGCGACGGCGACTGGCGGGCCTGTTACGTCATGCTCGACGGTGACACGGTCCGCTTCCGCCGCGTCGAATACGACATCGACACGACCATCAAGAAAATTCACGACATCCCAGACTTGGACAATTTTCTAGGCGACCGGCTTCGCGACGGACGATAGTCATTTCCAATTGAAAAGTGTCAATAGCCTTGTTCCATATCGACAACGCCTTCCCTTGGTTCTCCCAACAGCCAAGCGCGGAGGTTGCGGGCGAAACGCTCACTCGGCAGTGTGCCCGTGTTGACGGTCTCGCCGCTGAAGTGCGGACTGACGAGCACGTTGGGCATTGTCCACAGAGCATGATCCGGGGCGAGCGGCTCGACCGCGAACACGTCCAGCCCGGCGGCTGCAAGACGGCCCGAGCGCAGCGCTTCCAACAATGCCGCCTCTTGCGCGATGGGGCCGCGCGACACATTGACATAGATCGTGCCCAGCCGCATGGCCGCGAATTCCGCGGCGCCGAGCATACCGTCGGTGTCGCGCGTCAGCGGCGCGGCCACCGCGACGTAATCGGCACGGCCGAGCATGTTTTTCACTTCACCTGGACCGAAAACAATGTCCACAAATGGCGTTTGCTTGGGTCGACGCCGACAGCCCAGCACCTGCATGCCGAAGCTCTTCGCCAGCCGGGCGATGTTCTGGCCGATGTTGCCCGCGCCGACGACGGCCAAGGTCTTGCCGAACAGATCGCGCATCGGCCCGGCGACGCCTCGGTCCCATTTGCCTTGAAGCTGGTTGCGATACGCGCTTTGCAAATTGCGATTCAAGAACAACAGCATGCATAATGCATGTTCCGCAATGGTCGGACCGTAAAGCCCCGCTAGGTTAGTCACGTCGATCTTGCGCCCTTTGCAAGCGTCGCACAGATTCCACGGCACGCCTGCCGACGCCAATTGAATCCACTGGAGCGACGTAGAGTTCGGCAGCTTCGCAACGTCCGGAATGCCGTAAGTGATGGTAGCCCGGTCCACGTGCCGATCGAAAACCTCGGGCGCCCGCGCATCGATGAACTCAACGTGCGGAAACAGTTTTCTCCAGTTTTCCAATACGCCGTCGGGCAACCAGTGGAGGATGAGAACAAGTGGCGAAGGCATGAATGTCACCAAACTGGATTTATCGTTTCGCGCTCGCGCGTCCTCGACGGGCACGTCAATTCGAGCGCGAAACGATCAATCTGAATTAGGGCAAAGATACGTTGGATTCCTGGGCCAGGTTGCACAATTGGCCCCACGTGCCATCGTCCAGCGGAATGCCGGTTTGTAACCGTTTGGCCTTTTCACGGCGTTCGGGGTCGCCGGGCAGCAAGATTTCCTGCACGCCAGCCGCGCGCGGGCAGGCGCGAACATTCTCGCCCAACTGCGTCGCTTCCTTCAGAAAATGCGCCGCGCCGGCGAACTGCGCGATGTCCAACACGAGAAAGACGACTGCGTTCGCGGA
The DNA here is from genome assembly GCA_022614915.1 of Gemmataceae bacterium. Classification (GTDB taxonomy): domain Bacteria; phylum Planctomycetota; class Planctomycetia; order Gemmatales; family Gemmataceae; genus JAKEFD01. The sequence goes on from JAKEHV010000055.1 coordinate 24,324, forward strand.
CAGACTCGGCGCGCCCGGCGTGCTGCACGGCGCACCGGACAGGCCCCCCGCGAAAATGTCAAGCAGCATGCTGATGCCGAAGCCCTTGTACGCCTGCGCGCCGCCCAAGGGCAGAATCGTGCCGCGCGGATCCTTGTAAAGCACGCTCGGGTCGGTAGTCGGCTTGCCTTCGGCGTCGAGCAGCCAGCCTTCGGGCACTTTTAGGCCTTTGTTGTAGGCGACGCGGATTTTACCCTCTGCGACTACGCTGGTGCCGATGTCGAGAATCGCCGGCTCGCCGTTGGTCGGCGCGCCCAGGCACAGCGGATTCGTTCCGAGGCGCGGCTCGATGCCTCCCGGCGGCGCTACCGCTTTGCCGAAGCCGTGATTGTTGACTGTGGCGAAGAAAGCCATCCTGTGATCGGCTGCGACCTCGGCGTATTCACCCAGCCGGCCGATGTGCCCGCACTGCTTCAGCGTCCCTGCCGCCAACCCCAACGCTTGTGCGCGTGGCACAAGACGCTCCAGCAGCCGATGCGCCTGCACCTGGCCCAAGCCGCTTCCGCCGTCGGCCACCAACACCGCGGCGGTTTCCTTGACGACGGTGAACGGCGCGCCGGGCCGCATACGTCCGTCGCGAATGGCCTCGATGTATTGCGGCACGCGAATGACGCCGTGCGAATCGTGGCCGCACAGGTTGCCGTCCACCAGGCTGCGGGCGACGCGGTCGGCTTCGTCCGGCGGCACTTTGTTGGCGCGGAACAGCGCTTCGGCAAACGACTGCAAGACAGTGGCGGCGAGCGTCGGCACGGTTTGGTTCCTTAACCACGGATGTTTCGGATCGCACGGATGATAGACAATCTACGGACTGACGTGACGTTTTGTCGCTACAACAACACTCGCGGCGTTGGAAAACGGGAGTACGACGTGGCATTTTCGATTGTCGAAGAAGACCGGCCCGGCAGTCACCGTGTTTTCGTGCTGTCGGACGATAACGGATGCTTTGTCGAAATCTGCCCCGAGCTCGGCTTCAATTGCTATCGCTGGCACATTCCCGAAGGCGAGGTCCTATACGCCACGCCGGAGTTCTTCACCGAGAATCGCCCCACCCGTAGCGGGTTCCCGATACTCTTTCCGTTTCCGAACCGCATCCGCGACGGCCGCTACACCTGGGAAGGGAAAGAGTATCAACTGCCGCTCGACGATCCGGCGGGCAAGAACGCCATTCACGGTTTCGTGTGCCAGCGGCCCTGGCGCGTTGCGGGCCAAGGGATCATGGAAGAGTCGGCATGGCTCGTGGCCAAATTCCATGGTTCGATCGATGACGCAGACACATTATCGCATTGGCCGGCCGATTACCGAATCTTGGTGACTTATCAGTTTTTCGGTCGACGCCTTCGAGTTGCGGCGCGGATCAGAAACTCTGGAGCAATGCCGATGCCCTTTGGACTTGGTTTCCATCCCTATTTCGCGACGGACTGGCTCGGCGGAGAAGCGGCACTTGTTAAGGTTTCCGCAAATCGGCACTGGGTCTTGGTGAACTCCTTGCCCACAGGCGAGCAAGCGACCGTGGCAGGCACTCGCGATTTGCGCGAAGCCAGGCGATTCGGCGAATTGACTTTGGACGACATTTTGACCGACTTACCGCGCGCGGTCAGTCAAAATGACGTGTGTTGGCGCGGCACGATCGAAAACCACGACCGTTCCTTGCACATGTTCACTTCGTCTGACTTCACGGAATTAGTGGTGTTCACGCCGCCGCATCGGCAAGCGATATGCATGGAACCATACACGTGCGTTACCGACGCCATCAACTTGCAGCAAAAAGGAATTTCGTCCGGCTTGCGTATTTTGTCACCCGGCGAAAGCTGGCGCGGTGTTGTGGAGGTCCATTGCTGACATGCCGCGCTTCAAACCACAGAACAAGGCCGCCGTCTTTTCTGAATTGGCCGGCATCCTCGCCGCCAAGCTGAGGCCGCCTTTCGGCATCGTCCTCGGTTCGCCGGCGGAGACTGCGGCATTAGCCGGTGTGCTGCCCACGTCCGATGTCTTGTGCTACCAGATGGACCTCTACTCCGCGGCCAAGCTGCGCGGCGAACTCGAAGAGCAAGGTCATCTTGCCGAAGTAATCACGTCCGCCGATCTGTGGGATTTGCCCGCCCCAGTGCAATCGCTGCTTTACCCGGTGCCCAAAGGCGGCGAGCGCGAACTCAAGTTCGACATGGTCGAGCAGGCCATCCACGTGCTCCGGCCGGGCGGCGTCTTCATCGTCCTGTCGCCATACGACAAGGACGACTTCTTTCCGTCTGTTCTGAAAAAGGTGTTCGGCAAAGTACATTGTCCCATGGCCGGCAAGAACGCCGTCTTCTGGTGTCAGCGCGACGGCGACCGCCCGCGCCGCCGGCATGAAATGACCTTTCACGTCCGCCACGATGAAGCGACGTCGCTCAAATTCGTAAGCCGCCCGGGCACCTTCTCCTACGGCCGATTCGACAACGGCGCCCGGGCACTTGTCGAAGCCGCAAACGTGCAACCAAGCGACCGCATCCTCGACTTAGGTTGTGGTTGCGGCACGAACGGCATCCTGGCTGCTCGCCGCGCCGGCCCGGAAGGCTTCGTCACCTTTGTCGACAGCAATCTGCGAGCCCTTGCCTTGGCTCGAATCAATGCGACAAACAATGGCGTGGCCACCTTCGAAACCATCGCCTCCTGTACACTCCAAGAACTGCGCTCCAAGAGCTACGACGTCGTGCTCGCCAATCCGCCGTACTTCGCACAACTCTCCATCGCTCGCCTTTTTGTGGAACAAGGCAAACGATGCCTCAAGCCCGGCGGTCGCTTCTACCTCGTCACCAGGCAGGTCGAACAAGTCGCGGAATTGATGCAAGATGTATTCGGAACGGCCGAGGGCGAAGAGCGACGCGGCTATGTCGTATTTCACGCGTGAAGTGACTTTGCAAGGCGCTTCCCATAAAAAGTCCCCATTCCGTCTATCGAAACACGCCAAGGTGCCTTCATGCCCTATCAAAACTTCAAAGTTCCTCCCGGCCACAAGATCGCCATCGCCGCCGGCAAGCTGCAAGTTCCCGATAAGCCCGTCATCCCGTTCATCGAGGGCGACGGCACCGGACCGGACATCTGGCGTGCCGCCGTGCGCGTGTTCGACGCCGCGGTCGAAAAAGCCTACGCGGGCAAACGCAAAATCGCTTGGATGGAAGTCTACGCCGGCGAAAAGTCCTTCACGCGCTTCAACTCCTGGCTGCCGGACGAAACCGTCGACGCCTTTCGCGAATTCCTCGTGGGCATCAAAGGCCCGCTCACCACGCCCATCGGCGGCGGCATTCGCTCTCTCAACGTCGCGCTCAGGCAAATGCTTGACCTCTACGTCTGTCTGCGACCGGTCCGCTGGTTCAAGGGCGTGCCTTCGCCGGTGAAGCATCCCGAAAAAGTGGACATGGTCATCTTCCGCGAGAATACCGAAGACATCTATGCCGGCATCGAATTCGAGCAGGGCAGCGACGCCGCCAAAAAGTTCCTCGCTCTCTTCAAAGAGGCGTTTCCCAAGGAATACTCCAAGATCCGCTTCCCAAACACTTCGGGCATCGGACTCAAACCGGTATCGCAGGAAGGCAGCAATCGCCTGATTCGCTCTGCTATTCAGTACGCCATAACGAATAAGCGTAAAAACGTGACGCTGGTGCACAAGGGCAACATCATGAAGTTCACCGAAGGCGCGTTTCGGCAATGGGGCTACGCGCTGGCCGAACGCGAATTTGGCGGCCAGACCTACACCTGGGACCAATGGGAACGGACCAAGAAAGCCAAGGGCGAGGACGTCGCCAACGCCGAGCAGAAAACCGCATTGGCCGGCGGCAAGATTCTGATCAAGGACGCCATCGCGGACATCACGCTGCAGCAAGTCCTCACGCGCCCGGACGAGTTCGACGTCATCGCCACCATGAACCTGAACGGCGACTACTTGTCCGACGCACTGGCGGCCCAAGTCGGCGGCATCGGCATCGCGCCTGGCGGCAACATCAACTACGTCACTGGCCACGCCGTCTTCGAAGCCACGCACGGCACCGCGCCGAAGTACGCCAACCAGGACAAGGTCAACCCCGGCAGCGTCGTCCTTTCCGGCGAAATGATGCTCCGCTATATGGGCTGGACGGAAGCGGCCGACCTCATCATCCAAGGGATGGACGGGGCCATCGGCGCTAAGACGGTGACTTACGACTTCGCCCGTCTCACCGAAGGGGCCAAGGAAGTCAAATGCAGCGAATTCGCAAGCGCCGTCATCGCCAAGATGTAGTCGCATTTTGCGCGACGCGTGCCCGCCGCGCGAGCCCGAAGCGCGAGCTAGGGACACTAACCCGACGCGTGAGCGAGGGTTACGCCTCACACTTGTCGCTGCCCCCGTTTTTTGCTAAGGATGTTAGTGAAAAAAGGGCTCATGCAACCCGTAGATGGGCCTTGGCCATATCTTCTTCCAGGCTGCGGGCTGGAATGGGTGGGAAAAATGACGCACACTGTTTGCGAACCTTGCAACGATTGCAAGTACACCGATTGTGTCGCGGTCTGTCCGGTGGAGTGCTTCTATCAAGACGACATGATGCTCTATATCGATCCGGCCGACTGCATCGACTGCGAGGCCTGCGTTCCGGAATGCCCGGTCGAAGCGATTTTCGCCGAGGCCAACGTGCCGGCACAATGGACTAGTTATACGCCGCTCAACGCCGAGAAATCCGCAGCGCTCAAGGCCGCCGGCGAAGGCCACATCACCGAAAAGTCCGACGCCAAGGAAGGTCCGGGGTGCAAAAAGAAGTGAGCAACAGCAATCCCAGCCTGCGGCCCAAGCGTGGGCTGGGAATTCTTCTCGTCCAATTGGGCACTCCGGATGCCCCCACTCCCCAAGCGCTCCGCCCTTATCTCCGCCAATTCCTCTCGGATCGAAGAGTCATCGACGTGCCGCGCTGGAAATGGTGGCCGATCCTCCAGCTCATCCTGTTGCGCAGGCCGAAACAATCCGCCGCCAAGTACCAGCGCATCTGGGACCCCGTGACCGGCTCGCCCCTTCTGCATTGGACCAAGCGACAAACCGAACTCGTGCAAGCGTGCTTCCCCGATGTGCTCGTTCGCTTCGGCATGCAAGTCGGCAACCCGCCTTTGGGCCACGTCGTTGAAGACATGATCCGAACCGGCGTCGAGCGCCTCATCGTCCTGCTCATGTATCCACAGTACTCCGTAACCACCACCGCCTCAGCCACCGACATCCTCTTTGGCGCGCTGCAGAAACAGCGGTGCGTGCCGGCCCTGCGCATCGTGCCGCCGTATTACGACCATCCCGCTTACCTCGACGCCGTGGTCGGGGTGATTCGCGACGATCTTGCCAGCCTGCCCTGGACGCCGCAACATTACCTTTTGAGCTTTCACGGCATCCCGATGAAATACGCGCAGAGCGGCGACCCCTATGCGACGCACGTCAAACGCACCACCTTTGCATTGATCGAGCGGCTCGGCTGGCCCAAAGCACAATGGACGCAGACCTTTCAATCGCTATTTGGCAAAGAGCGCTGGCTGAAACCGTATACAGAGGAGAAACTGAAACACCTGGCGAACAAGGGCGTGAAGCGCGTATTCGTGGCAATGCCGGGTTTCACCGCGGACTGCCTGGAAACGCTGGACGAAATCGGCAACGAGGCCCGCGACGCCTTCGTCCACGCCGGCGGGGAGAAACTGCGGGCCTGTCCCTCCCTCAACGATCACCCCAAGTGGATCGAAGCCATGCGCACTATCATTTCCGAAGAAGGGCACGGGTGGATTTAGCGTTCAGACCGTAGGACAGATTTTCAATCTGTCCGCCAGCCGGACAGGTTGCAACCTGTCCTACGGATTGAATGCGAGAATCGGAGTTGTTAATGGATGATCTGGCCAACTACGTTGACGCCGCCCAAGAAGCCGCCCGCCGTGCCGCCGTCGTCTTGGAGCAATGGAAAGAGAAGTTCCAGGTCCGCGAAAAGTCCCGCGCCGACCTGGTCACCGACGCCGACGTTGCCTCGCAGAAAGCGATTCAAAGTTATCTAGCGCAGCGTTTTCCCGATCACGCCTTTCTTGGCGAAGAGGAAGACGCCGGCCACCCGTCGCCACCTCGGATTAGAACAGACGCTCCGCCCACCTGGATCGTCGATCCCATCGACGGCACCACCAACTACGTCCACGA
>JAKEHV010000432.1 GCA_022614915.1 Gemmataceae bacterium
GGGCTGTCAAGAGCGGTTTGGGCAAATCTGGTTCCACATTGCCCTGGCACCCCGCCCGCGAACCTGGTACGAAATCACGCCACTCGGAACCATGGAGGCTTCCCATGCGCAATCTCTTGGCCCTGCTCGGACTGTCCTTGGTCATTTTCCTCGGCTTGGGTTGGTACCTGGGCTGGTACAAAATCCATTCCAGTCCCTCCGCCGACGGCCATCGGCAGATTCAGATTGACTTGAACACGCCTAAGATCAAGCAAGATCTCAACTCCGGCAGGGAAAAGCTGCGCGATTGGCTGGACTTCGACGATCCACCGCAAAACACGAATGCCGCGCCCGGAGCGTCGACGAGTTTCCGCAAAGACGCCGACGGCACCTACATTTTCCCCGGCGACAAGACGCCGCCCAGTGGCGCGCCGCAACTCCCAATGCCGAAATGAACGTAGGTTAGGATTCCGTTCCTGACCAAATAACGAACAAGCCCACTCATCCGTGGCTTCAAGCGAACGCGCGCTTGATCCACTGCACGAGATTCTTCATGACGAAGCCCTGGTCCGGGCAGATGTCCACGCGAATGCCGCGCGCATGTAAGTTATCCGCAACGACCGGGCCGACCGCCGCTACTTTTGTTTTCTTCAGGCCGCCGCGCAACAGCGCGTCGAGTTGTTTCTGGGCGGCCACTTCGAAAAGCCGGTCCACTTGTGGCGAGCTGGTGAAAACGATGGCGTCCACGCCGCCGCTTTCCAGGCGCCGAAACAGCTCGACCACCTGGTCCGCGTCGCTGGCCGGCGCGTACACGTAAGGCTGTACTGTTCGCACGGTCACGCCGGCTTTCTCCAGGAACTCCACCAACGGCGGATTACTCGCACTGTATAGCTGCACGCCGACGCTCTTGCCGGTCAACACTTCGCCGCGCAGAGTCGCGATCACGCCCTCGGTGGTCGGCACGGCGGCGATCAAACCCGGCGCCAAACCCACTTCTTTCAGCGCCTTCACTGGCTTGGGCCCGCGCGTGACGGTGCGTGTTCTTGCCAGAGCGCCAAGAACACGATCGCGCAGCCCATACCGGTCGGCGCAGGCCAAAAGCCGGCGCAAGCCTTCGCCCGTCAAGAGCACGACGTAGTCGAATCGACCCGCGACCAATTCCTCAAGCCACGCTAAGGCGGCACCATCGTCCGCTGGATCAAGTATGCTGACCATCGGGCAACGCAGCGCGACCGCCCCTTCCTTTTCCAGCATCTGGGCTAATTCTTCCAGCTGCCGTCCTTCCGCCAAGGCAATCGTGCGACCGTTCAAGGACATGGTGTTGTTGTAGCCGCTTCGCGTACGATGGGTTTCGTCGCGTCGATGAACAAGGCCAGGAAGCTCGCGAAGAACATCATGAAAGCGAAGACCAGAAAGACGCCGTGCCAATCGAGTTGCCGCTGCAACCCTTGAACGAGGAGGGGGGAGAGGGCGGCGCCGAAGTTGCCGAACATATTGCCCCAGCCGAGAATCGCGCCGACGTATTTGCCGCCCACGTCGAGGTTGTAGGCCCACACCGACGACGTGCCCAAGTCGGTGGACAGAGCGAGGTAGGCAAACGCGAAAGTGACCGCCCAAGGCGTGTCGAGGAAGACCACCAGCACGAGGGCCGCCGCCATGGACAAGCGCGTGAGCGCCAACGGCAGACACCGGCCCCAGCGCAGACCGAAGCGATGCACCATGTAGTCCGTCCACCAACCGCCGGCGAACATGCCCGCCATGCCCACCAGAATGGGCACGCTGGTCATCCAGCCGCGTTCTTCCACGGGAACCTGATACTCATCGACGAGATAGCGCGGAAACCAGGTGATGAGGAACACCCAGGCGATGTTGGTGAAAAACTGCACCAGCGAAATGCACCATACGCTCGGGCTGGTCAGGATCGGGACCAAAGGAAACCGCGGGTGCTCGCGGCGGGCGCCCGAATTCACCTCGCCCCCTGGAAGAGGCGTGGGGCCACCAAATCTCCCCTCGCCCTTTGGGAGAGGGGTCGGGGGTGAGGGGCGCCCTTCGATGAGTGCGATCTCAGCAGGATTACAAGCTTGATGTTGCCTCGGTGTGTCTCGAAAGAACCACCAAAATACCACGGCGAACAGCACGCCGGCGACTCCATAGACGATCATTACCTGCCGCCAGCCCAGGCCGTAGATTTTGCGGATCGATTGCGGAAATGCGGTCTCGAGCACCAAGCGATTGCGGCGTTGGATTTCTTGGATTGAAAGCTGTGCCTCCTCGCGCTCGATGAGCCGGCGGGCCTCTTGCGGTAAGTCGAACTCCGATAGGTCGACGCCGGCCAGCAGCGGCGGGTGCTGCAAGGCCGCGTTGAGGCCCGCGACCCAATGGCGTAATTCGCCCGGATCGGGAACGGCTGTTGGGCCAAGCGGGCGCAGCATCACCGCGGCGGACTCGGGAGGGATCGCGGCGACGATGCGCCGCGCGAACTGTGTTTTGGCGTCCTCGCCTAAGGAGTGCAAGTCCTTGTGCAGTTTTTGCAGATCGAGGAGATCGTCCGGGCCCAAGAGCGACGAAACGCTGACGGGCACAAACGCGACCATGAGATAAGCAGTCAGCACCGGCGCGAGGGCCCCGCCCGTGCGCCCGCCGAGGGAGACGATGCTGCTGGCCAAGCCGCGGCGGCGAAACGGTATCCAATTACCGACCACACCCGCGGCCGCCGGATACGCGCCCGCTTGAAACAGACCGCAGCCCAGGCGCAGCGCCAAAAGAGCCACAAGCGCAGTTGCCAAGCCCAAGAAACCCGTGACCGCCGACCAACCCACGAGGAATACCGCCAACATCAGCCGGGCGCCGAAGCGATCGCTGAGCCAACCCGACGGCACCTGCGCAAGCGCATACGCCCAGAAAAAAGAGCTGAGCACGACGGCCATGTCGCCGTCGCTCAGGCGCAGGTCTTCTTTGATGTAGCGCTCGGCGAAGCTGAGACAGATGCGATCGAGGTACAAAAGAATTGCAACGGCGGTGGTCAGCGCGAGGATGACAAAGCGAACGTAGCTAGGTTGCGAGAGTTGCGCGGCTTGGTGAACCATGGAAGTCCGGCTTGACGGAGTCCAGCTTGGGGATGGAGAGACTTTATAGGCGCACCTTGATCTTGCCCACCCTTGAGCCGTTGGCTTATAACCCGATCATCTCTGGACTTGGAGCGAGTGATGCGCCGCGCGTTGATGCAGTATCTCACGCCCGTGATGAATCTGCAGGCAATTCAGGAATGTGACGGTCAAGTGTTGGAAGGCATCCTTAGTGACAATGCGGGTAATTGGTTTCCCATTACACGCGGCGTGCCTTGCTTTCTCCGCGGCGCGCTGCGCCCGGACTTTTCCGATTTTGAAGTCCGTCATGGCCTGACCGCTTCCCTTAAAGTGCATCGAACTGCTCCTACTTGCGACCAAGCCATCACCACCAGTTCCTTTTCCGACAAATGGCGGCGCGACGGCGGCGCCTTTGGCATGCAGGAAAGCCATCAGGCCTTCCATCGCCGGTGGTATTGCAAGAAACTGGGCCTGGCGAGCGTCGCGGAGCTGCAAGCGTTCTATCGCGATAAGAATCTCATTCTCGAAGTCGGCTCCGGCTCCGGGTTCAACTCGCGCTTCATGGCGGAAAACACCGCCGGCCAGGTGATCGCCGCCGACATTTCCGA
>JAKEHV010000433.1 GCA_022614915.1 Gemmataceae bacterium
CCAAGCACAAGGACGAGATCGTCGCGCTTTCCAAGGCGATGTACGTGATGACCCCGTTCACGTCGCTCTTAGTGCTCGAACACGAAGACCTGTACACACAGTACAAAGTCGACCGCGGCCGCAAGGACCACTGGGCCCTTTATCCGGCGCCGGCCAAGATTCCTGTGGTGTATGAACCGGAGGAGGGTCAGCCTGATCCCAAGCTCTTGAAGGAAAGCAAGAAGTTGCCGGCGAAAACTGTGATGCAATCGATTGCATCTCGCGCGCAAACTTCAGAAGCAAAGACAAGAAAGAGTCTGGACACTCTCCTGCGCCAGATTCAATCTGCTGAGCCGACAGTCTCAAATATCAACGCCGGTCGTCCGTTGTGGGACCTCTACGAAGCCAACGTGCGAAACCAGGAATGGCACGCTGGCCTAGAAGTGAGCGTCCCCATTAGTTTGCGCCTAGAAATGAATGCAAAAGGAGTGTTATTGCCCGTAGGTCATTCAGACACAGCAAGAGTGCTCGCCACTGGCGGCATTGCCAATCTCAGCTTTACGACGAATGGGCTTCGTGCAGGCCAGCTAGCCTCGAAGCCGCTCACACCGCAACTCATGATTCCAATGGCGGCCACCTCCTTCGAATTCTCCGTCCCCCCGTTCGGAGGATTTCCAAGAACTCTGTCCGCCAACGACGCGGTCGGCATGCTTGCACCAATTCTCCGAGGTGGAACCGCTGAGGTTCAAGAAGAGGTCGCTGCATTAGTTCCCGCTGCACTAGCTTCACCTTTGACCGGCGCAGAAAAAGTGGAACACCTTATTCATTGGTCGGAGAATCTGCGCCAAGTTAATGGCGAGTGGAATCGATTCTGGATCGCCAAGCAGCCCAGCCACTTGAACGCGCTGGCGTTTCAGATGCCGGTCGCATTAGGGGAACAATTCAAAAGGTTTTCCACCGCCCCACATGTCGTTGGCGACTTGTTCGCGCCTTCGCATGCGGCGATTCAACAAGTAACATTGATCTATCATCGCCCCGACTTCCAAATCGGCGACCGGCCCTTCTTCGACCTCCTTGCCTATTGCCCCGGCATGAACACGAGCGCGGCCGACATCCTCGCCGTGCTAGACGCCGAGGCGCTGCCTGCGCGCTACAGTCAACCGGGTCAGATTGACGCCAGCGCTAAAGCGCTCTTTGAAAAAGCGCGCAAGGCCGGCTGGCGCACCTGGACGGTGCCGGGCGAAACCGGCTTCACGATCACATTCGATGCCGCCGGCCGTTATGTGCTGGAGCGCGAACTGCCGCCGGGCATCAAGGAACGCGTCGTTTGCGATGGCCAAACCTTACAGCATCTCTATCCGCAGCTTTTCCTCGGCGCCAAGCGGACGGTGAGCCGATTCCACCGCGCGGAGCTGGCGAGCATTGCGCCGTTCTATGTGCCGCCCGCGGAAGACTTGGCCATGGGCGCTGACCTCAAACTCGTCGGCGACCGCGTTGTGGCCATCGTGCCGCATTGGGAGAAGCCGTTGCAGGAAGCGCTGGCAACGATTAAGGAGAAAGCCAAGGCCGACGCCAAACCGCTTCCTGACGGGCGCGGCTCGGACAAGGACGCGCGCGGCTCTGACGCTGAACCGGAAGTCCATTGGTATCGCGTGCACCTCGTGTTCGGCGACGATGGCTTGCTGCTTTCCCGGCAACTGGTGCGCATGCCGGATTTGAAGGTCATGGCGCAGCAGTTCGTCGAACGCGACGGCCGAGTGCGCTTCTTGGACAAGGACGGAAAGGAAACATATGTCGTGAAAGGTCAGCTCGGAGCGGCCGACAGCAACCCGCTTCCTGACGGGCGCGGCTCTGACATTTCGAAAAACCTCGTGCTCGTGCCGCTGCCCTATCGCACTCCGGAGCACGTCAAGAGGACGCTCAAGATCGAAGGCAAAAACCTGCAAGACGTGCGGCTGGCGGAGGCGTTGCCGCTCTTGGCCGCCTATGTAGCCGCCGGCAACACGGCCGAGGCGCAAAACGTTTTCCGCGGCTGTTTCCATAACCGCGAACAGCGCCAGCTCGGCTACTATGTCCTCCTCGCCTCGTGCGGGGCTAATCTCGACGCTCAGAACCTCGACGTCTTGTCCGAGCACTTGAGCGAACCTCTGGCGCAATACCTCGCGCTCCACACCAGCCCCGTCCTGCGCAAGCACGCCGCCCAGTGGGCCGTGCAAAGCGCCTCGTGGGGCGAAGGCTTCTTGCGGCATCTGGCCAACACGCACGCCCTTCTGCAGCGCTGGCAATCCGAACGCATGCTGGAAGGGCCGGCGGATAAGGTCCGCGCGGAGAAGGACCGCGCTTTGGATTATCTCAAGAAGAACAGTGCATTCTCGTGGGCGCTCGTTTGCTTCATGCAAGACCGCGCCGGCAAGAAAAAAGAATTCCATGGCGAAATGGCTGACGCTTTCGCTTTGTTCGAGGATTCGCCCGCGCTGGCTTACGCCGCCCGCTATGAACGCGCCCGCTGCCTCGCAAAAGCGGGCAAAACCGCCGAAGCGCGGCAACATTTCCTCGACATCTACGACAAGGCGCTCAAGGACGAGCAACTCCCGGCCATCGATGCCGATTTCCGTCAAGCGCTCTTGGGCAAAACCGGCGAGCCGGACGCCTGGAGCAAACTCTTAAGCGCGACGGCGGCAAAGTTCATCGAGAGGAAACAGCGGCCGGCCTTGTTCGCACTGGCCTGGCAATGCAGCACGCTCGACGATTTGCCCAGCGCCAACGCCTTGATCGATCAAGCGGTCACGGGCGCGGAGGACAAACTCAAGAACGGGTTGCAATTGGCGGCGGTTGGCTTCCTCGCCAAAACAGGTCAAACCACGGCAGCCGACGCAGCGCTCGCGAAGCTCACTGCGCAGCCCGAGTTGGCGAACAAGCCGGGCCTGTGGCGTTTAGGAGTGCAGTTCGCCGACCAGCGCGACCTGCCGAACCGCAGCCTCGAATGTTTGGAAAAAGCACTGGAAACCGAGTTCCAGCAGTTGATGAATCCGCTTCCTCACGGGCGCGGCTCTGACGTTATCGACCTCAAGACCGTGCGCGCGGAGTACGCCAAGCTGCTCGATCACTATCAGCGTTTGGCCGACGCCATGGTCACGCTCCAAGTGAAACCGGGGCCGGAGTTTTTGGCGAAGGTGGTGCGCGCGGCGGACCGCTGGCGTAGGCTCGATCCGGGCCACGCCGAGCCGGCAAGCACCGCCGGCTGGATTCTGCAAAGGTTGGGCGAGAAGGACCTGAGCTGGGACTACCTGACCACGCCGGTCGCGCTCAGTCCCTACGAAGCGCAGCCCTGGCTCACCATGGCCGGCTCGCTTGCCAAGCGCGGCGACTACGCGCTGGCAGACAGCGCGTTCGCGGCCGCCTTCGACGCCGAGCCGACCAACGCGCAGATTCTCTGGGACCGTGCGGAGAACTTGTTGCGCTTCGGCAAAAACCTCGAAGCCCAAGCGCTCTACCGCCAGATCGCGCAGGGCACGTGGCAGCCGCGCTTCCAAGGGCTGCAGAATCA
>JAKEHV010000434.1 GCA_022614915.1 Gemmataceae bacterium
CGCCGCCGCCCACGCCAGCGCCCGCCGCGCCCACCACGAGCGGTGAGGGCAATTCGCCGAGTTCCGGGCCGTCCACAGGTGAACCATCCGCAAGCCAACCGACCGGCAATGGACAACCTTCGGGCGAAGGTCAATCGCCTTCCAGCGACTCCGGCGCGCCGCCGCCCAGCAATCCCTAGAGTCGCTTTTTGCATTTGGAGTGCACGGATTTTGAAACGCCGAGAACGCCGAGGACGCGGAGACGACCAATCCTTGTCTTGTTCACTCTGCGATCTCTGCGTCCTCTGCGTTTTGAATCGTCTAAGGTGATCCATGCCGCGTCCGGTAGTGCTGTTTTCCGGTCAATGGGCGGACCTCTCCTTCGAGGAGTTGGCCCAAAAGGCCAATGAGTGGGGCTATCAAGGTTTGGATGTGGCCTGCTCGGGAGATCATTTCGAAGTACAGCGCGCCGCCAGCCAAGACGATTACTGTCATCAGAAGCTCGATTTGCTCGCCCGCTACGATTTGCAATTCGCGGTGCTGAGCAGTCATCGCGTCGGTCAGGCGGTTTGCGACCGGATCGAAGCGCGGCACAAGCGCATTTTGCCCGACTACGTGTGGGGCGACGGCGATCCGGTGGGTGTGCAAGAGCGCGCCGCTGAGGAAATGATGGCGACCATCCGCGCGGCCCAAAAACTGGGCCTCGGCGTGGTCGCGGGCTTTTGCGGCTCGGCGCTTTGGCCCGGCGTCCAAGGCTATCCGCAAAGCAGTCCGGACGAAGTCGCCCAAGGGTTGCGCGACTTCGCCCAAAAATGGCAGCCCATCCTCGATGTCTGCCAGGAAACCGGCGTCCGCTTCGCACTCGAAGTGCACCCGGGGCAAATCGCTTTCGATTATTACAGCGCGGAAATGGTCCTCGACGCGCTCGACGGCCGCGAGGAATTCGGTTTCCTCTTTGACCCGAGCCATCTCTTCTGGCAAGGCGTCGATCCAGCCGCGTTCTTGCGGCGCTTCGCGGACCGAATCTACCACGTGCACATGAAAGACATCGCTTTGGCGCTCGACGGGCGGACCGGCGTCCTGGGTTCGTATCAACCCTACGGCGACGCGCGCCGCGGCTGGGATTTCCGCTGCCCGGGCCACGGCGGACTCGACTGGGAGGCTATCATCCGCACGCTCAACGCCATCGGCTACGAAGGACCGCTCGCCGTCGAATGGAGCGACCCCGGCATGCAGCGCGACTTCGGCGCCGCAGAGGCGCTCAAGTTCGTGCAACGGCTGAACTTCGAGCCACCGGGGAAGGACTAGTGCATTCTGATTCATCGTTTCGCGCTCGCGCGATGCTGTCGGTGGCACACCCTCGCTCGCGCGTCGGGCTAGTGTTGACAATATCCAGTGAGCGCGAAACGATAAATCGAATTCTGCAAGGGAACAGACATGGACAAGTTTGATAAAATGGACGAGTTGCGCTCTGTCTGGATCGATCAGTATGTGACCGTAAAACCAGATCGGCCGGAGCTGAAGCGTTTCGCCGGCATCGTCGGCCGCGTGGTAACCGTGAACTACAACGGCAAAGCGCTGATCGATTTCCAGGACGGCGGCTGGTACGACATCAGCGCCTCCGAAGAGTTCTTGACGAAGCTGACCCCCGAAGAAGGCAAAGCGAAATACAAAAACGTCAACAGCGCCCAGCCGATACCGGAAAAGCAAGGCGCGTAGAAAATGATTCTCCTCATCGACAACTACGATTCCTTCACCTACAACCTGGTGCAACGGCTGGGAGAATTGGACGCGAACATTGACTTGCAGGTCTATCGCAACGACAAGATCACGCCGGACGAAGTCAGTAAGTTGAATCCATCGCACATTATCATCTCGCCGGGCCCGTGCACGCCGCGCGAGGCCGGCGTCTCCAACGATATCCTCAGCCGTTTCGCGCCGACCATGCCCATCCTCGGCGTGTGCTTGGGCCATCAGTGCATCGGCCACGTCTTCGGCGGCGAGGTCATTCGCAATAGCCGGATCATGCACGGCAAAACCTCGCCCATCGAGCACGACGGCCAAGGGGTCTTCGCGGGGATGTCGAATCCGTTCGAGGCAACGCGCTACCATAGCCTGGTGATTCGCCGGGACACGTTTCGCAATCCGGACTTTGTAATCTCCGCCTGGACAAAGGAAGGCGAGATCATGGGCGTGCGCCACAAGACCTGGCCCTTGCACGGCGTTCAATTTCACCCCGAGAGCTTTCTCACGTTGGAAGGCCCGAAGCTTTTAGAAAACTTTATCCAGATTCGCAAGCCAACATGAATCTCTACAACGAGTTGGAAAAAACGATCACAACCCAAGGCGCCGAGGCAGGCATCAACCGGCTCATCACCGAGCTGCGCGAACAAAAGAATTACGGCAGCCTTTTCTACGCGCTGCTCATGAAGAAACGGCACGAGCTGGGCGTGTCGCCGGTGGCCACGGGGACCAACCAGGACCTGCCGCCCGCGGCGCATCCAGGTTTCGAGGAAGGCATTCGCGAGGCGGCCCGCACGGTAGGCCAACTGTACCTCGCCGAGGGCAACCTGCCCGCGGCCTGGGCCTATTTCCGCATGCTCGGCGAGAACGAGCCCGTGCGCCAAGCTCTGGAAAAGTACGAGGCCGGAGCGGAAGAAGACGTGCACCCGCTCATCGACATCGCCTTTCACCAGGGCGTGCATCCCAAAAAAGGCTTCGACTGGATCTTGGGACGTTACGGCACCTGCAGCGCCATCACCACCATGGGCGGCGGCGAAGTCCCTTTCCCGCCGGACGTCAAAGCCTATTGCATCGAACGCCTCATTCACACCCTGCACGAGGAACTGACCGAACGGCTCAAAGCCGAAATCCAGCGCGTGCAGGGCTTCGCGCCGACCGGCAAGAACATTCCTGAGCTGCTCGCCGGCCGCGATTGGCTGTTCGCCGACGATTGCTACCACATCGACATCTCGCACCTGTCCTCCGTCGTGCAGATGAGCATGCAGCTCGACACGAGCCCGCCGCGCGACACGAGTCCGCAGCATGGGATTACTAACCCGACGCGTGAGCGAGGGGACCCCTCCGACGCACTCAAACTCGCGCGCGAGCTATGCGCTTACGGCAAAAACCTGTCGCCGCGCTTCAAGTTCCAGGGCGATCCGCCGTTCGAAAACCACTATCACGATTTCGACATGTACCTGGCGGTTCTGACCGGCGAGGAACTGGACGGCGGCTTGGCCCATTTCCGTCAGAAAGCCGACGAAGCCGATCCGGAAACCATCGGCACGTATCCCGCCGAGGTGCTTGTCAACCTGCTGCTGCGCATCGGCCGGCCCAAAGACGCGCTCGCCGTCGCCCGCAAACACCTTGCCAAGGCGGGCGACATGCGCCTTTCCTGTCCCAGCATTGTCGATCTGTGTCAGCAGACGGGAGACTTTCAAACGCTCGCGGAAGTCGCGCTGGAGCAGAGCAACCCGGTTAACTACGTCGCCGGACTGATCGCTAAGCGCCGTTCCTAAAAACGTCTTGGAGCTTTCCGGAAGGAAACAAGTTGGTGAATTCATCTGCACAACTCTAGCCCGACGCGCTAGCGAGGGCGTACGTGTTGCCCGAGGAGTTGAACCCCATTGCACGGAACCTGAGAGGAATCGCGCGATAGAAACGGCATCCGTAACGGCGACACGCTCGCCCTCGCTAGCGCGTCGGGCTAGTGTTGTGCAGATTGATTTCGGCGCTGTTGCCTAATACGACAGTTCGACGCCGAAGTTGATGCTCTGAATCGAGATGCTGTCCTGGCCGTCGCGGAACAAGGGACGGGCTACACCCGTGGGTTGAAGGGCCGGGGGGAAGAGGTTTGGGTTCACGGTGAAGTCGATTTGGTCGTGGGCGCGGGCGATGTCGATAAGGAACAGGGCCCGGTAGCCGACGCTCAGGCGCAAGTTGGAGGTCATCTGCCAGCCGAGGGTGATGCCCAATTCGGGAAAGGCGGTCCACTCGCGGCTGGAGTGGACGCCGATGTTGCTCGACAGCGCATAGACGCCGCCGGTGTTTACGACCGGCGCGACGCCGGGGACCGAAACCACTTGATCGCCGTTGATGCTTGTCTGCCGGCGCAGATAGCCGACGGCGGCTTTGCCCAGGATTTCCAGCGACCATCCTCGGCCAAAAAACTCCGCCCGCGCGCCCATGTCCAGACCGTGGAAATCATTGCGCGACACGAAGTCGTCGGTGGTGACCAGGAGCGTGCCGGGAACGAAGGTCGGGTCGGTGGGCGCTATGTTTTGGCTAATGCGCAGGCCTTCGTCGTAGCGGTAGTAGCGGTAGCCGAGGATGGAAGTCAGGACAACAAAGGGATGGTCCAAGAACTTCTCGGTGACATCGACGTGGAATTCATAGAAGTTGTCAGAGTTCGCGCGGATGTCCACGGCGCCGGCCGAGGAGCCGGGAAAAGCAACGAGAACGGCTCGGGGCAATTCGTCGTCCGCGTTCGTGAAAGGCCGGGCCAGAATGGTGTTGCCGTCGGAGGCAAGGGAGAAGATCGACGACTGGCTTTCCAGGATGGTGAAGCCGGCCTCGACGCCGAAGTTTTGCGCGGGGCCGAACCAGTGGCCCAAATCGAAGCGGAAGCCGGAGCGGACGTCGTCGTTGACGCTGCCGCCGACAAGGACGCTAGTGCCCGGCAAGCCGATGACGCCGGCGTCGGTGCGTGCAGTACCGGCCGGACTGGTCGTGATCAAGGGTGGCAGGTTGGCGCTACTCTTCCAAACCACTTGGTATTCCGTGCGCGCCCAAATGCGCCCGACCGAGTCAGCGATAGGGCCTTCGATCACCTGGGGCGCGTCGACATAGACCATTCCCCTGGTTTGCGCGTAAGTGGAGCTGGCGCATACAATCGACACGCACAGCGCTGTCAACATTCGCTTGGTCATAGTCGTGATTCCCTAGTTCGGCGCGCTTGGATTCCCTGTAGAGATTCATCGGCGTTAAAACCTGCCGAACTTTCCTTTTTTGCAGGAAATGCCGGTCATGAGGGCCAGCCGAAAGTGCCCGCATTGACTAGTCCATGCTAACTTTCGGACGACGATTTGAAGCAAACGCATTCACCACTTACATTTCACAGGGCTGTCTTAATTGCGATTGAAGAGTGCCCTCGCCCGTACTGGGCGGCAGCAGAATCACTCTCCTGGCGGATCAGTAGTTAGTCAACAATAACAAACTTGCGGAGTTCGATGCCCCCCCTCCTCCATCGAGTTGGCCAAATCGTAACACTTACTCATCGCATGTTTTCGTGGTGGACAGATTCCAGCAAGTGCCGATGTTGCAAGTGGCAAGAACGACTCGTTCTTGCCACATTTTACACCCTGTTGGCAAGAACGAGAGAATTGTCATAAACTATTTATTCAAAACAGCTTGCAAATCGCGAAAACACTCGTTCTTGCCAACTTGTGCATAGGCATACCCCCACCAAAGTAAACAACCGCTAACAAGCTTTTTGGCCAACTGCCTTTGCGTGTTGGCCAAATCGTGCCTGTTGTTACCACTTGCAGCAATCGCGGTTGCAAGACAAAGCAAATTAAGGACTTAGAGATTTTTTTCGGGGCGACACCTGAGTCGATGATTTGTCGCTCCGAAAACTTTGACGTTCCGGATTGGGTTGGTTCCTTCCCAAGTCCCGTCATTGCCAAAGTCTCCGAATTCTAACGGCTTTGACTGACCTGAGAGTTTTAACGTTTCCGACCTAGTTTTTTAGGCAAATCCAGAGCTACCTCTCTTGCAACCAAGCCGGGTCGATTTAAGGTGGATATGTCGGTGGTGCTGTCCGCGCGAACGGACAGGGTAGGATGGCCCGCGTTGCACCAGGGATTGCAACTTTTGCCTCAAGTGGGAGTGGGCCATGAAACCGTTGATGGTAGGCGTTGTCGCGTTGGGTTTATGGGCGTCGAGCGCCCCGGAAGCCGCCGCCGCCTGGGACAACTGCTTCCAGCCGACGCTGTTCGGCCATTTCCGCCGTAATCAAAGCAATTACACGCCGCCGGTGGTCGTGCATTCATCGCCGGTGTTCGCGCAGGCCGCGCCGCACGTGGCCATGTCGCCGGACCCGTGCAATCCGTGCCCGCAGGTGCAATGCACGACGAGCTATGTGCAGCGCTGCTACTATCAGCCGGTGACGACGTATCAAACGCAAACCGTTTACGAACAGGTCACGACCTATCGGACGAACTATTACTACGAGCCGGTGACGAGCTACCGCTATAGCTGCTACTACGATCCGTGCACGTGCAGCTACAAGCAAGTGGCCACGCCGGTGGTGTCACAGGTTTTGCGGGCCCAATCGTGCCCGGTGCAAACCTGGGTGGCCCGCTGCGTGCAGGTGCCGGTGCAAAGCTGCCAGAAGGTGTGCTACTACCAGCCGCAGACGACTTGTTGCCAGACCACCAATGGCGCGCCGGTCTGGACGTTGCCGGCCGGCGCTGCCGGCCCGCCGAACATCACGACCACGCCGGGAGCGGGCGGTCCGCCGAACATCACGACCGACAAGTCGCCAAGCGCACCGGGTGGGCCGCCGATTTTCGACAAGCAGTATTATTACCCGGAACAAAAGAAGAACGAGCCGCCGACAATCACGCCGAGCACCACGCCGAACATGGGCTGGCAGCCGAGCAAGGCTCCGGGCGTGCCGACGATTGCGCCGCCCACGCCGCCGGTGAAGCTCGATCGCATTGTGGTGGGTCCGGATTCGACGGTGCAGGGGCAGGTTGTTCGCAGCGACAATGCGCCGCGGCCGGGCGCCAAGATCATTTTCGTCAGCGCGCAGAACCAAGCGGCCCGGCAAGACGTGACCGCCAACACCGCGGGTCGTTTCCATGTCAGTCTGGCGTCGGGCAGCTACAACGTGTATCTGCACGGCGCGGACGGCATCCCGTTCTACCATAGCCAGCTCAACGTGGGGCAGTTGCAGACCGCGAGCATCACGCTGGTGAATCGATAAGAATCTTAGGACAGTACAATACGCTCTCGGCATTGCACAACGTCGCGCGTAGCATTCCGCGTGTCCACGACCAGCGCGGCATTCTCGACAATCCAGTTCCAGTCATACAGGTCATGGTCGGTGACAATAAGCACGCAGTCCTGCCCGGCAAGATACGAACGGGTAAGCTCCTGGCTTTCCATGGCGAGATCGGGGTAGCGTTGCATCGGCGGCAAACGAGGGATATGAGGATCGTTATAGGTCACCTCCGCGCCTTCTGTGCGAAGCAGCCGCATCAATTCGAAGCCGGGCGACTCGCGCGGATCGTCGACGTTTCTTTTGTAGGCCATTCCCAAAAGGGCGATTCGGCTTCCTTGAATCTGTTTTTGCCGTCGCTCGAGCGCTTCGGCTACTTTGTGAACGACGTAGACGGGCATCGCCGTATTGATCGCGCCGGCCAATTCGATGAGACGGCATGGGACGCCGTGTTGTTTGCCGATCCAGGCCAAATAAAAAGGGTCGATGGGAATGCAATGCCCGCCCAGCCCCGGCCCGGGATAGAACGCTTGAAAACCGAATGGCTTGGTTTTCGCAGCTTCGATCACTTCCCAGATGTCGATGCCCATGCGGTCGAAGAGCATTTTCAATTCGTTGACCAAGGCGATATTGAGCGCCCGGTAGGTGTTCTCGAGCATTTTGCATGCCTCCGCGGCCTGGGCGCTGGAAACCGGAACAACCTGAACGACGACCTGTCGATAGAGTGCCGTCGCCAGTTTGAGGCTGTCCGCGTCCAAGGCGCCGACGACTTTGGGCAGGGATGCAGTGGCGTGCTCGGAGTTGCCGGGATCCTCCCGTTCCGGGCTGTAGGCGAGGAAAACCTCCCGTCCGACGCGGAGCGGGCCGGATTCCATAATAGGCCGGACGATGTCCCGAGTGGTTCCCGGATAGGTTGTACTTTCCAGAACGATGAGTTGCCCCGGTCGCAAGCGGTCGGCAATAGCTCGCACCGAATTCTCGACATGCCCCAGATCGGGTTCCCTGCTCAGGCTCAGCGGCGTGGGTACGCAAATCAGGATGGCGTCGGCTTCCGCCAGCCGGTCAAAGTTGCAGGTTGCTTCGAATCCCTTGCGCCGCATCTCGTCAATCGCCTCGACCCCGACATGTCCGATATAACTCGCGCCGCTTTGGAGTTTGGCAACTTTGACGGGATCGACGTCGAAACCCAGGACGCGGAAGCCTGCCGCCGCGAAAGTGCGCGCCAACGGCAATCCGACATATCCCAGGCCGAGCACGCCGACACGACAGGATTTATCGGCAAGCTTGGCGGCCAAGTCGTCCAACCACTGCACGGCGATCTCCCGCGTGAAGTAAAGACGAAGCCGGCAAGCGCGGCCGCTTGCCGCCACGTAGCCACAACCGGCCTCGGTTGTGGGCATCTGGTAAAGTCGAAGCAGCCGGCAAGCGAGGCCGCTTGCCTACGTTGCTGCAACCGGCATGCCGCTACGTTGCCACAACCGGCCTCGGTTGTGGGCATGCTGTTCTTCCCAGCCGATATAGTATGGAGGGATACTCGTCATTGGAAAAGGATGGTGACGCTTGCGCGTCTTGATAACGGGTGGAGCGGGATTTCTTGGCTCGCACCTCGCGGAAGCTTGCATCGAACGGGGTGACCAGGTTCGCGTCCTCGACAACCTGTCAACCGGCAGCTACGAGAATGTGCGCTCCCTCGACGGGCACCCTCGGTTCTCTCTCCTTGTCGGCTCCGTGACCGACAGCGACCTGGTGCGCGAGGCCGTCCACGACGCGGATGCCGTATTCCATCTGGCCGCCGCGGTAGGCGTCAAGCTCGTCATGGAACAGCCTTTGCACACGATCGAAACGATCGTGCACGGGACCGAGGTAGTCTTGCGCCAAGCGAACTGCTACCGTAAGCCCGTTCTACTTACCTCATCATCCGAGGTTTACGGCAAATCGACTGATGTGCCGTTTGACGAGGACGGCGATCTCTTGCAAGGTCCGACCACTCGGCTGCGCTGGGCCTACGCCTGTGCCAAGACGCTGGACGAGTTTTTGGCCCAGGCCTACTGGCGCGAAAACCGGCTCCCGGTGGTCATCGCGCGGCTATTCAATACGGTGGGCCCGCGCCAGACCGGCCGCTATGGCATGGTCGTACCCAACTTCGTCCGCGCCGCTCTTTGCGGCGAGCCGATCCTTGTGCACGGCGACGGCTCACAATCGCGCTGTTTCGCGCATGTCGCCGACGTGGTGGATGGAATGATCGGCTTGTTGATGTCCCCGGCGGCTCACGGCCAAGTCGTCAATCTCGGCTCGACGGAAGAGATCACCATCCTCGACCTGGCTCGCAAGATCAAGGCGCTGACTGGAAGCGAGTCCATCATTCGTCATGTCCCCTACGAAAAGGTTTATGGGCAAGGCTTCGAGGACATAAGCCGGCGCGTGCCGTCGATCCGCAAAGCCCACGAGTTGATCGGTTGGTCGCCGCGCCGCGGTTTGGATGCCATCCTTGCAGACGTGATTCATTTCATGCGCTCACAGAATTCTCGTTGACTGGCCTTGGCGCGGGCGGCGGGTTATCATCGTTTCAGAATCCCTGGAAGGAACTGAGTAGTCGAATTCGAATTCGGCTACCGATTACTTGGACTGGTGCAACGAATTAAGGCATTGACTGGAACGCAGTTATTGCAACGACTTCCATTTTGGTTGCAAGTCGTGGGAGTGTGAATCTAAGGGGCCGTGTGGAATGGATTTGCGTTGCAATGAATTAAGTCATTTGCGGAAATGCGGTTATCAACTTTCGTTCCGTTCGTTGCAGGGGTGGGGGTGTGAGGGTGTGCAATGCAAGGAATCCACGGATGATATTTTGTTACAACAGGTTACGGCAAAAAAATCGTTGCACGCCCTGCAATGAATGATGCCCGTTCACCCAGCAGACAGCCATGAAGACGAACGCCAAAAAGAAAAACCAGCCCACGACGCCGCCTCAACAGGTTGCAGCGTCGGGACCGTGGAAGCGCCGCCTTCTCCTGGGCCTCTTGGTGCTCGTTGTCGCCGGAGGGACCTGGGCGGTCTTCGAGTTCGTCGTCTGGAACAAGCTGCCACGGGAGTTGGTGGGCAAATGGGAGGTCGTCGAAGGTCCTCAGGAAGGCGCTATCTTCCATTTCCACCGTTCCGGGTTCATGGTCGGCGCCTTTGACGCCCGCGGTTTTGTGAACTTTGTCGAGGCCTCGATCCGCGTGGAAGGCCAGAACATGTACGCTACGACCAAGCACCCAAAAACCGGTGAAGAGCTAACGCGCGTGCAAGTGATTCGCACGCTGACCGAAAACGAACTCGTGCTGCAAGACGA
>JAKEHV010000435.1 GCA_022614915.1 Gemmataceae bacterium
AGTACCTCGGCTCTTCAGCCTCCCTCGCGGGCGATGTCCGTCGCGATCAGGGAGGCGATAAACTTGACGAGCCTGGCCCGTCGGCAACGGCGAACTTCAGCCATCAGGGCTGACTGCTGCTCGGCTGACAGTCCGGTGGGCCAATCGATCTCGCCGGTGGCGAGAAGTCGGGCGCATCGGGAAAGCGTCTCTTCCGAGAGTTCAGGCGTTTCCGCTGGCGCAGCCAGGCTCGGCGAAAAAGGGTCATGGCTGGTCATGTCGGGCCCTCGCCGGAGTACGCGGGGCCAACCAACCGGATGACAACGTGTCACCCAGCCGTAGGCATCCGCGCACTCCGCATGTAAGTGCTTATTGGGAAAGATCTTTGGGGAATCGGAGCGCGCTGCGGCAACAGCGGAGAGGCCCCAGGGAAAGGCCTAGACCTTCGGAGTGAGAACCGCCGAGACTGCAATGGAGAAATAAATTGGTCGGCCTGGCTCAGAAGGCGAAAATGCTCGCTAGCCAAGTTCCCTGCTAGCAGAGAACATCGTCTTGGCCGACCTCGATGGCAGTCTCACGATTGCAAGACATGCAAATAAGATGAACGATCGCGGCCGGCGAATCGGCCGTCCCTCCCGGCTCGTGTCGCACGAAGCTCAGCGTGCCAGAGCATTCCGGGCAGAATCGGCGCCGCGCTGCAACATACTCCTCGAAGAAAACTCGCACAGATGCAGTGGCATCGTCTCGGGCCTGCTGCTCGACCAGGTCACTGCTGGTCAGTATGGAATGGTCGCGGGTTTCATCCCAGCGTCGTCGAGAACGGTCGTATTCATGGGCCGCAACCAGGACTGTAGAAACCATATCCCAATACTCTTCGGTCTCCACAATCCGCCTATCGGTCACCAACGCGTCATGTTCGGTAAGTCCGAGGTAATTGCCTATGACTTCGAGATGTTGCGGCGATGTCAAGACTATGGCCGACAATGGATGGAGTGCCAGAATCTGTCCGCAGAAAACATCCCGGTGAACTTCGGCCTCGTCTGCCGCGCGGTTTTGATGATGCCAAAGACGCATGAATCGTTCGCTCAGCGGGTCAATATCGCCGCTCTGCCGTAGGCTTTCGAGAATTCCGGTCCACGCGTTCGCATAGCACATATAAAAGGCAGCCTTGCAGTCGTAGGAAAACATGTTGACGAACATTCGCACGCGATCGATTCCACCTCGCCTTCGGAATTTGCGAATCCATTCGTCCACGGTGTGCGTGTAGCGTTGCAGGCCTGCTCGGTCCTCACGGCGCAAGGCGACTATGCCGTTACCGATCCATGCTTGCGCGGCCTCGACGAACGCTGGCATTTCGTGAGCGGGCGGCAACTCTCCCAGGAACAACCGTTCCAGTTCGGAACGGATCAGGTCCGTATTGCGGCTGTGCGCGATTTGGCGGAGGCGCTCGACGTCTTCGTCTGGCAGCAAATACGTCCGTTCCGCTCGCCGCTGACGGACACCGTTTTCGTCTTCAAAGGAATACTCGCGGTCCGCATTGGCGTGCAAATGCGCATCGACATAGACGTCCTGCAATGCTTTCGCCGTGTTGACCAGCGGATAGCACTCTGCGAACACAAGAGCCATTTCGTTTTGTGGCACATGGTGTTCGCCGGCCTGCTTAACGACGTGCCACCAGAGGTCCACGCTGGGGCGGAAGTTAGGTCCACCCGCGCCCTTGCGTAGCTGTCGGCCATCCATCCAAAAGTACCGGCCCATTCCCGCGCGGCCAAACGAGAGGTCGCGCTCATGGACCTGAAATTCGAAAGCTTGGCCCTCGTGCTCGACGGTGATTTTCCGCGGTCGTGGCATTCGGCAGTCCTTTACTAGATGCCCACGGGCGATGACACAAGTCATTGACCATTTAGGACTTGCGATCGCGACTCGTGCTTAGTGCGCACTTGCCTACCGGGTAGCTAACCGCCCCGGAAACGCACGATGCAGAATCCGAAATCCTCGCCGGTAGATGGTCCCCAACAATCCTGCGCCAAGCCCTCCTGGAGTGAGCGCTATGCCCAGCGCCATCAATTGCGCCGGATCAATCAGTTTCCCGATGGAATTCTACCACCCCAGAAAGTGCGCATCTACCGCCGCGGCGAACACTTCGTGCTGCAATGGTGGGATTCGGGAGCGAAATGCACGCTCAACAGTCGGATTGAGGGGGACTTGGTCGCCGCGATTGTGCAGGCCCGCGAAATTGACTCCCGCCTTACCCACTACAAATCCGCTAGCACGTCACCGCGGCGGATCGCTCACGCCGAATTGGTTGAAGCCTTTGTCGCCGACCTCCAGAAGCGGGCCGATGCAGGCCAAATTGACTTGGCTACCGCACGCCGTTACGAATCAGCCCTGCGACACTACCGGTGTTTTACCGAGCATGCCCCGCTGACCGCCGTTCAACGTTATGCCGCCGGCATCGACCGTGAGTTTCAGCTTCAGTTTGCCTCCTTTCTCAACGGACTTGACGTCACGTCGAAAGGACGCTCCAAGGCTGCGCGGCGGCCCTTGAAGGGGCAGACGTTTGTGCTGGACGTTGTGCGATCGATGCTGGAGTGGGCAGCCGACCCGGAGCGGGGTAACTTGCTGCCCGGCGATTTTCGCAACCCCTTCACCCAGAATTCGCGAAGAACGCAGCGCGCGCCGCTCGATCCGATTCGGCCGTTGGATATTACGACCAGCATGGCCGTCGATCTGGTCCTGGCGACGGACCGGTTTCAGTTAGGCGTATTC
>JAKEHV010000436.1 GCA_022614915.1 Gemmataceae bacterium
ACACCAGCCCGACGCGCGAGCGAGGGATCATTCACACCAGCCCGACGCGCGAGCGAGGGATCATTCCAAAGGAAGCAACCGGTGGCGAACAGGTTCACGAAGCCATGCATTTTGACTCCAAGCGACGCATCCCGGTGAGGGAACGGATGGTGCAGTCCGGCGGTGGCTTTTAAGGGAACCTGTACGGCCTGGCAGGCGGCCAGCGCCAGAGCGACCAGCTCCGTGGGCGGAAACGCGCCGGCTTCGACGCCGCCCGCGCGCAGCTTGAACCCAGCGCGCGGCGGTTGCGGACTTGTATGGCGATGGTCGTGCAGAGCTTGGATAAGGGCCAGCAGCGTAGCGCGGTCGTTGTGCGGCGCCTCGAAAAACGGCACGAGGGGCGGTTGGCCGGACGATTCCAGTAGGAAGATGGTGGTGGCGATCAGGGACGCAATTTGATTGGCTTTCGCGGGGGTGAAGGACTTGGCCGGCAAGCGAACTTCATAAGTGTTGGCGGTCATACGATCGCCGTGCATTTCGCGCAGGCGCGCGAGGTCAGCGAGGTCGGTCTTGACATTGGCGAAGTACTCCTGCGCGTTTTCACCGCTCCGGCCCAGGATGGAGAGAGTGACGGGCTCGGGCCCCGCTGCTGCCAAGGGTCGAGAGGAGGCCACGCTGTCCAATTCCGTGAGCCGGGCGGCCGGGCAGATGAAGCGGCCAAGCAGCCAGGCATGGGGCAGAGTGCGGTATTGGAGGTAATTGCGCCAAGCTTCGTCCAACGGGAGCTTAGCCGGCGGAAAAATGCCGGCGTAGTCAACGATATTCGCCAAGAAAGCCCGAAGCGTGCGCTGCATGGTACGATTCTCCCCGAAGCGCCTATGTGTCATAATAGCTCTATGAACGGGCCGGGCGAGAACGCGTTTGACGCTCATGATACCTCGGAATCTCCTATTCCGAATGAGTCGCCCGAACCGCCCGCGCGCAAGGGCTATGCAGCTTTGGCCTGGCTCGCGATTGCCGGATTGGTGGCGTTGGCTGTTTGGAGGAACGCCGATCCGCCGATGCAAGCGGCCGCCGCGCCCAACGAGAATCGCTTTGACCAGAAGCTATATGAGATTCAGGGCCGTTATTTGCTGGGGGCGGCCGAATTCCCTCCTCTGCGCGAACAGTCCGTGCAGCAAGCAAGAAAACTCGACCGCGGCGATTTGGAGCAGCGGCTGCGCTTCTTGGCGCTTGTCGGCGAGTTGGCCGGACCCAGGGAGGCCTTAGAGCGGTTGGACGCGCTCGCCGGTCTCTTGCCTTCTGCGACCAATGGGCAGCGGCGCGCGGCGGCCATTCTCGAGCGACTTTATCGCGACTACGATGCCGGGCGCTGGAACGCGCCTTCCGTCGCCAAGGACGAGCGCGCGTTCTTGCAAGATCAGTTGGGCTGGTTCGGCAGGCTTGCCCTTTACCCCAAGGCGGCGGCCCCCGCGGCCGCCGATCTAGCCGCGCCCGCAGGCGCTGCGCCTGCGATCATCCTGGAGCAGCGTCCACGCGACGGCGCAGACAACCGCGAAGAAGTGCTTTCCGAAGCGCACACCACGTTTGCCGTGCTGCTGGGCGGCTTTTGCTCGGCGAGTTGCCTCGGGTTGATCGGATTTGCCGGCCTTCTGGTGTTCCTGATCCTGGCGACGCAGGGCAAACTGCAAGGCGGCATGTTTCCCCCTCACCCCCGGCCCCTCTCCGTCCAGGGCGAGGGGAGCATGCTTTTGGGCGGGCGGCACGGCGGCGTTTATGCCGAAACCTTCGCCGTTCATATGGCGCTCTTTTTCGGATTGAGCTACGCGTTCATGCTGTTTGCGGAGGGAATGCCGGTCTTGGTGAAGGTCGGCGTGGTGGCGGTGCTCTCTTTGACCGCCCTCGTTTGGCCGGTCGCGCGCGGCATTCGGTGGCGACGAGTTCGCGAAGAAATCGGCTGGACGTTGGGCCGGCAACCGCTGATTGAGCCTTTTTGGGGAATCGCTTGTTACGTGATGGCGCTGCCACTAGTTGCGGTTGGCATTTTTGTCACCGTGATTCTCATCCTCTTGGGTGGCGGCGGACCCGCACTCGGACTGGGCGACGCTAATTTGCCGCGCCATCCCATCGTGGACTTTATTGCTTCGGCCGACGCCGACACGATCTTTTGGATATTCCTCAATGCGTGCGTGCTTGCCCCCGTCGTCGAAGAAACCATGTTCCGCGGCGTCTTGTACTGGCATTTGCGCGAATGGAGCCGAACATGGCGCTTCATGGCAAGCGTGCTCTTTAGCGCCCTCGTCACGGGTGTGATCTTTGCGGCGGTGCATCCGCAAGGGATGATTGCTGTCCCGGCGCTCGCCGCGTTGTCGCTGGGGTTCGTCGTCGCCCGCGAATGGCGCGGCAGTCTGATGGCGTCTATGACGGCGCACGGGATGCACAATGGCCTGATGATGACGCTGGCACTGTTGCTGCTGAAATAAAAGAATTCCAGCCCGAACGCTGTCGACCGATCCGTCCCCGACCTTGTCCGAAGATCTCGAGATCCCGTATCCTTTCGAAATGCACGACGCGATCGTGATTGGCTCGGGGCCGAACGGCCTGGTGGCGGCGGCGACGCTGGCCCGCGCGGGATGGAGCGTTCTGGTTCTCGAGGCGCAACACCGCCCGGGCGGCGCTCTTTATTCCCTGCCCACCACGCTGCCCGGCTTCGTGCATGACGTCGGCGCCGCCTTTTTTCCGTTTGCCCGTGCCAGTCCGGCCTTGCGCTCTCTCGATCTGGGCGCGGTCGGCCTCCAATGGCGCAGCGGACTCTATGAAAGCGCGCATCCCGCGCTCGACGGGACCTGTGTCAGCATTGCGCGCGACCCAGACCGCGCCGCTCGCTCCTTCGGCGCCGATGCCGATGCCTGGCGGCGCCTTGCCGGTTGGCAAGCGTCCATGGGCGATCGCCTCGCCGAAGCGCTTTTATGTCCACTGCCCGATCCACGCCCCGCGCTGCGGCTCGGGTTGCGCAATCTTCTCGGCCTGGCCCGCGCCGGCCTGTCCACATCCGCCGGCTATGCACGTCGCATCTTCCGCACGGAAACTGCGCGCCGCGTGCTGCCTGCCTTGGCGCTGCACGTCGATCTGGGTCCGGACGATTTCTCCGGAGCGGCGCTTGCCTTAGTGTTGGCACTCTTGGCCGCGGGTTATGGTTTTCAGGTGCCTGCCGGCGGGGCCAAGGCCATTACTGAAGCGCTCCTAAAGCGACTCGCGGAACACGGAGGGCGAATCGAGCTGGGCACACACGTGGATCGCGTCGTGGTCAAAGGCCGTCGCGCCGTCGCGGTCGAGACCAACCGCGGCCATGAGATTCCAGCCGGCCGCGCTATACTTGCCGACGTCGGTCCGAAGGCGCTCTACTTCGACATGTTGCCCGACGAAGCCGCGCCGGGCTATGTGCGCAACGCGATTCGCGCTTTCCGCTACGGCTGGGGCACCTTCAAAATGGACTGGGCCTTGTCCGCGCCGGTACCGTGGTTGGCGGACGAAGCGCTGCAGGCCGCCGTCGTCCACACCGGCGAGGGCATCGACGATCTTGTCGGCTTCACGAACGAAGTCCGCGGCGGAGCGTTGCCGAGCAAACCCTATCTGGTCATAGGCCAGCAATCCCTGCTGGATGAAACGCGCGCGCCTGCGGGCCGCCATACACTATGGACCTATTCACGCGTGCCCAATCGGATGGCCGGCGGCTGGGAGACCCAAAAAGAGGCCTTCGCGGACCGGATCGAACAGCGCATCGAAGGTTTGGCGCCTGGATTTCGCGAGTTGATCCTGGGCCGCGCTATCTTCGCGCCGGATGACTTGGAGCGCATGAACGAAAACCTGGTCGGCGGCGATTTGGGCGGCGGCAGCGCTCACTTCGACCATCAGCTTTTCTGGCGGCCTGCGTTTCCCTACTTCCGTTATCGCACGCCGGTCCGCGGACTTTACTTGTGTTCCGCGTCGACGCACCCCGGCGCCGGCGTGCACGGCGCTTGCGGCTTCAACGCCGCCAATCTGGCATTCAAAGATAACCGATAACTCGTGACAACCCGACGCGCGATGCCGGCGCGTATATAATCCTGGTAAGGAGAATGCGCATGACCGGTCTCGATGCATTGCAATCCGTTCAATTCGTATCCAAGAAAGGGAAGCGGCTCGCCGTGTTAAGTGTAGAGGAATGGGAAGCGCTTATTGAATGGCTGGAAAGCCTCGAAGACGCTCAAATCGCGCGAAGTGCCGTCGCCAAGCTCAAGTCTGCCAACGGAAGCCGAAAGCGAGCAGGATGGCGTGAATGGTCATCCGTGGAGGATGAGTTGGCGTGAGGCGCTACAAAGTGTTCGTGACCCCCGAGGCGCTGAAGGAGATTAAGAATCTCCCAGGTCACATACGTCAACGAGTGCGAAGAGCAGTCAAAGGCTTCACCCAGAACGCTCGTCCCGCGAAAAGTAAAGCACTGGACTTGCCGGATCTTCTTGTTGAAGTTCGTCGTCTCCGCATCGATCGCTGGCGGCTTGTCTACTTCGTCTCGGATTCCGACGAGACCATAGATGTCGTCGCTGTTCGGAAGCGCCCGCCCTACGATTACGGGGACCTTGAGGCACTGTTGGGTGATTTGCCCAAAGATTGAAACTACTCTTTACCGCGTATCTGGGCCTTAAGCACGTGCTTTAGGCGGTCTTCGATTTTCTTGTGCGCTTTGTCCACTTCCTTGTCGGTCAAGGTGCGGTCGTCGGCTTGATAGGTGAGTGCGAACGCCAGGCTTTTCGTGCCTTTGGGGATGCTGTCACCGCGATAGAGGTCGAAGAGGCGGACATCGCGCAATAGCTCGCCGCCGGCCGCGCGGATTTCGGCGGTCGCTTTTTCCGCGCTGATGGCTTCGTGCACGACCACGGCGATATCGCGCAAGGCGGACGGAAAACGCGGCACCGGCGTGTATGGATAGCGCGCCGGCACAGCGGACTGCAGCGCTTCCAGGTCCAGTTCGGCCGCGAGAATCGACCGAGCGCCCATTCCCAGCGCCTCGACGGTCTTGAAATCAAGCTGCCCAAAGACGCCGATCGCTTTGCCCTGAACCAGCAAGGACGCGGCCCGGCCCGGCAGCCACGGCCCCGCGTCGTGGCACGGATTGTCAATCCGTCCCACGGTGGCCGAAATGTGCAGATCTTCCAAGAGCGTTTCGATCACGCCTTTGAGGTCAAAGAAATCGAGTTGTTTCTTTTCCGCCGACGGGCCGTCGGCCCAAAACTCCGGCGTGCGCCGGCCAGTGAGCACGATCGCTAAGCGCCGC
Organism: Gemmataceae bacterium; assembly: GCA_022614915.1. GTDB lineage: Bacteria > Planctomycetota > Planctomycetia > Gemmatales > Gemmataceae > JAKEFD01. The sequence goes on from JAKEHV010000436.1 coordinate 5,294, forward strand.
GGCTCCCGGGGCAGCGGCTGCCCCGTGCGCGGCAAGTAGACCCTGCCCACTTCGAAGAAACGCACGTCCTCCGAATGGCGTAAGTTCGCCGCCGTCACTTCCAAGACGCTCGCCAGCAGACTTTGCCGCATGACCACGCGCTCGCTGCTTATGGGATTCTTGAGAGTGATGTATCCCACGCCGCGGGGCGAGTCTTCGAGCCCCGCGCGTCGCCCCCTCACCCCCGTCCCCTCACCCCCCGAGGGGCGAAGGGAGTTGTCCGCGGGTCCAAACGGCGCCTCGCGCTCCGGCGTCGTCAGCGCATAGGTCACTACTTCCTGCAATCCGCAACCCACGAGGATGTCGCGCACACGCTCTTCGAAAACGAGCGCGGTATTTGTTTCTTGCTTCGGCAATTGGTCGGCCAAAAGAGTCGCCGGCAAGCGGTCATAGCCGTAGACACGCACCAGCTCCTCAATGAGATCGGCCTCGCCCACTTGGATATCGAGCCGGTGCGGCGGCGTGGTTACACGCAGTGTGCCTGCGCCCTTGTCCTCGACACCGAATTCGAGCGCTTTCAAGATACGCACTGCTTCCGCCTTGGGAAACTCTACGCCCAAGAGCCGCTGCACGGCCGACAGCTTGAGCTCGACGACCTGAGGCGGCAGCGGGGCCGGATAATTGTCCACGACGCCGGCGCAAACGGTGCCGCCGGCAAACTGGCC
>JAKEHV010000437.1 GCA_022614915.1 Gemmataceae bacterium
CCAGCAAGATGACGCCCACCCCCCAATTGAATTCTCTTGGCGGCTTATAACTCCCGGTCAAAAAAACGCGATACATGTGCAGCCAGATCGTGATGACCATGGCGTGGGCGCCCCAGCGGTGCAACTCGCGCAGGATGCCCAACGTGGCCACGTCGCGCAAGGAAAGGATGTCGTTGTAGGCGTGCTCCAGCGTGGGCCGATAGTAGAACATGAGGAGCACGCCGGTGATGGTCTCGACGAGGAACAAGAAAAAGGTGATGCCGCCCATGCACCAGGTGTAGGACAGGGCGATGCCGCTCTTCCGCACCGACACGGGATGCAGATGCAGGAACACGTTCGTCAGCATCACGACCACGCGATTGCGGCGATCGCGCGGCGCCGGATGGCGAAAGATGCTTTTCCAGACCTGCGAGCCTCGAATCCAATCACCAATCCCAGGCATGTTTTCCTCTGAATTCGGACCACGGATTACACGGAAAACACGGATGAAAACTGCAAGTCACTTTCTTATCAGTGTTATCCGTGAAATCCGTGGTTAAGAACTAAAGCAAGATATACGAGTCCGGATCGTCCCATTGGCCCAGTTCCTTCTGGAACTTGCGCGCCTTTTCCACCACGATCTGATTGTCGTCGGTCTTGCGAATGGAGTAGCGTTCGAGGGGGCGCGGCGCCGGGCCTTCGAAGTTGACGCCGGAGATCTTGAAGCCCGAGCCGTGGCAGGGGCACTTGAATTTCTTCTCGCCTTCGAGCCAGTTCGGCGTGCAACCCAGATGGGTACAGGTCGTGGATAATGCGTAAATGATGTCGCGATTGCGCTCGTCCTTGCCGCGAATGACCCAGGCGCCGACTTCTTTGTAGCGATCGTCCACCTTGTCCGGTTCGTAATTGCTGACGTCGCCTGCTTTGAACGAACTGGGCGGCTCGGACAACACATTGGGAAAAAGAAAACGCACCGTGCCCAAGAGCATGCCGGCCATCGACGCGGCAAAGGTCCACCAGGCGACGGCGAACCATGAACCGAAGACTGCGCCGAGAAAACCGCGGCGCGTGGGGCCTTGCGGTGCGGGCTTGGCAGGCGCCGGCTTGACCAACGCGGGTTTCGCCGGGGCCGCGCCCGCTGCCACTGCCGTTTCGCTTGGGGTGTTTTGGGGTTCAGCCATAAGCAATCCAAACTGGTGGGGCGAACATTTTTGTTTGCCCGCAACACCGCACGCCTTGTAGCCACAAGCGGCCTCGCTTGTGAACTCGGAGCCGACAAGCGGGCCGCTTGTTGCTACGGTTGAATTCACCGCCGTGCGCGGCTCTGAATTCAAGAGCCGCGCACGGAGTAAGCGGTGAACTCGTCGAAATTAGATGCAACTACGCAATCGTTGTAGTGGCATGTGGGGGAGAGTCAACGACAATCTCCCTCTGCCAGGCCAATGGTTTGCAAAGCAAATGCCAATGTGCGAAAGTGACTTTCCCGAGGGCAAACACGGCAAAAAGCACACATTTTTCGTGCCGAGTTCCCAGTATTGGCAATCAATTAGGCAGCGATTCTCAACCCTAGGAACACTTGGACAACATGCAAATTCTCGGCTATCATGGCTCGGCGTCGTGAACACGCCACGGATGAACACGGATGGAACACGGATAAATCGGGGGGCCTTTTTTTCCGTGTTCAATCCGTGTTCATCCGTGGCCCGTGTTCATCCGTGGCCTTAGGAGCACAATTCATGGAAACACCCAACCACGACGAAGAACAAGGGCCGTCGCTGACCGAGCGTTTTCCAGAAATGACGCCGGTGACCAAGGCGCCTCCGCTAAGCACGGTCTACGGCGTCGGCACCATGGTCTACGGCAGCCGCGATTACGATTTGGACACCGGCACCTACGTGAAGACCCACGTCATATGCTTTCTGTTCATTCCGCTCTTTTCGCTCGGGGCCTACCGCGTGGCGGACGCGCCCGAGGGCTGGTATTTCTTGGGCAAAGTGCCGCTCTCCGCGTTGGCCAAAACGTGGAACTATCTGGTGCTCCTTGTTATCGCGGGCGGCGTGGGCTTGGGCTTTTGGCTCTACCACATCAACAGCGCGGACTACATCGCGCAAACCAAACTGGCCGACGCGGACAACCTGGTTGCCGAGGGCAGGTTCGGCGCAGCCGCTGATGTGTATCGCCAGCTCGGGGAAGGCAAATCGAGCCATGCGCCCGCAGCCAAGCAGAAACTGATCGACCTCTTGGATAACCCCGCGCTCGCCAAACAGCCCGAAGAAGCATGGATGGTAACGCGGCTGTGTATCGATCAGGCCAAAGCGGGCCGGCCTGTCGAACGGCTGTTCGAGAAAGCGCAAGCTCTGGCCCAATCCCTGGGCAAGGATGACCCGCGCATGGCGCTGCAAATCGTCGATGCTGCCGGTCCGTTCGCCGCCGATCCGAAGGAATATCAGGAAGCGCGGCTGCCTTTCTTGCAGGCTTGGCTCAAGAAGTCGCCCAACGATCTCGACGCCGTCACCGAGCTGGCCGTCTATTGGGAAAGCCGGCACGACCTGGCCCAATGCAAGAAGGTGCTCGAGCCGCACGCAAAAGAACTGGGCCAACGCGAAGGGGCGCGGATTCTCGGCCAGGTGTACATGCAGGAGGGCAAATTCGACGAAGCCTACCGGCTGCTTTCCGCTTACGCGGAAAACCGGCTGCAACAGTTTCAAGACGCGGAGGCAAACCTGATCAACGCGGAGCAGCAAGCCAGAAAGGACGTCATTCACCAATTAGACCGCCGTGCGGCGCCCGATTTCGACTTTGCTGCGTTCGATCGCGCTGACAAGGCCACACAGTTTCAAATGCTCTCCGACTACATGCGCGGCCGCCTTCGGGAAAACCGACAGGTTCGTTTGGCGCTTGAGGAACTCGAAAAGCATGCGCGCGTCGTGCCCGTGGCGCTTCAACTGGGTTTGATCTTGCTGCAACGAGCGCAAAGCCAACCAGATGCCAACGCACGCACGCAAGAACTGGAAAAGGCTGAGAAAACGTTCTTGGCTATCCGCGCGGTCGCCGGACATACGCCCGAATTCAAGGTAAACCTGGGCCAAGTTTATTATTGGCTAGGAAAGCACGCTGAAGGGACCAAACTCTGGGAGGAAGTGCTCGGAAATCGGGATGTGGAGTCGCTGCTGCGCGTGGCTAGAGCGAATCGCCAAGTGGGAGAGGCCGCGAAAGCGCGGCAACTGGTGGAGGAGGCTTATGACAAGGAATCGGAAGCCACAAAAAAAAAGACGATGGCCGCCGAGCGCGCCGCAATGGCGTATGAACCGGACGATAGTATTCTCTGGCTGGAACGATCCGATCTCAATGACCCACTGACCAAGGCCTCGTGGAACATCTCCAAGGGGCAGACCGCCTTGCAGTCGGGCGACGAAGCCGGCGCTGCCCAATTCATCCGCGACTCGATCGCGATCTATGAAAAACTTCCGGAGCACTTCGTTGTTCTCAACGACCGCGCCTTGGCGTATCTCAGTCTCTTCAAAGCCACCGGAGAACGAGCCGCTCTGGTGAAGTCGGGGCAACTTTTCGAAAAAGCCGTTCGACTGAAACCCGACGACACCGTCTTGCTCATTAACACGGGCACCCAGCTAAAAGCCCAATCGCTTGGCGACGTCATCGGCCCGCGCATCGATCTTTCCTTGCTGCGCGAGGCCGGAGACTTCAACTTGTTGCCGTTCCTTTATCACGACCAGGAATCATGGAAACCGATCCGCAAGCAATTGCAAGAGCATCCGGGAATACTAACGACCATCGGCTATTTCGAGCGGGCGTTGCTTCTGGCTCCAAAAAGCGCAGATGCCCTCGCCGCGCTCAATCTGCTCTTTCACCAGACGCGCAATTTGGAAAAAATGCGCGGCCTGGAAGCACGGCTCAAAAACGTCACACCGGACGTGTCGGTCGTTGAGAAGATATTTCAGGAAACGTATCAAGGGAAAAACGACGAGAAAATGCGCAAGGACCTGACCGTCGCGCGACCGCGCATCGAAGCGCGCCTAGAGGCGGCCCGCAAAAGCGGTGGCGCCACGTTCGCCGCGGCGGCTCTTGCTTTCTTGAACATGGAAAAAAACGGCGACAGGCTCGGCATGACTTCAAACGCCGACGCGTTGGTCGAGCTGGCCCAAGAAGTCCGCAAAGCGGCGCCCTCGCGCGGCGCCAGCGACCTTCTCATGGCCGCGCTATTGTTTCGCGCGCATCGCAACCTCCTCAAGTCCGAGCCCGCCTATGCCGCCATCGCGGAGAAAGGCCGGCGTTCGCTGCATCCTAATTACCTGATCGCCTGGGCGCTGAATCAACCGGGGCCGCAGCAAAAAGCCATCCTGAGCAATACGGACGTGCGGCAAGCGCTCGACTTGCTTTTGGAAGGATTGAAACTGTTCCCCAATCGCGGCGACGAATGGACCTGGGCCATGCTTCGGACCGCGCACCCCACTGCGGCAGAGGAAACTGCGAAACGCTATCAGAAAGACGAAATGTCGCGCCTTGAAATGGCGATTCTGCGCGAGATCGCGCCCTACAGCGCCGACTACGTCGTTCGCCAAGCGTGGGCGTATGAGATCGCCGGCAAGTCCGCCGAGGCGGCAGCCTTCCTCAAGGAGTCGGCCAAACGCGGCGTGCCCTTGCCATAGGATAGGATTCCGTTTCGGTGCAACACTGGCCCGACGCGCGAGCGAGGGCGGACGGGTTGCCCGAGGGAAGTGCATCCCATTGCAATGATTCTGTGAGGAATCGGCGGAGGGAATCGACCTTCACACGGGCGACACGTCCGCTCTCGCTAGCGCGTCGGGCTAGTGTTGCGCCGTCCGTCCTTGCTTGCGCGTTGGGTTAGTGTTTCAAATCTGGAAAAACCCTTGAGCGCCGCGCTGGTCCGGCGTCTTGATCCGGAGCTGCGGCTTTTCCAACAACACCACCGTATACGGCTCGACGCTTTGCGTGAGCCAAACGTTGGAACCGATGACGGCGTGATGGCCGACAACCGTGTCGCCGCCCAAGATCGTCGCGTTGGCGTACACGACCACGTCGTCTTCGAGCGTGGGGTGGCGCTTCATGCCGCGGATGATGTTGCCGGCGGCGTCGCGCGGAAAGCTGAGCGCGCCGAGCGTCACACCCTGATAGAGCTTGACCTGCTTGCCGATATCGCAGGTCTCGCCGATGACGACGCCGGTGCCGTGGTCGATGAAGAAGCCGGGGCCGATGCGGGCGCCGGGGTGGATGTCGATGCCGGTCTTCGAATGCGCGTGCTCGGTCATCATGCGCGGGATGAGCGGCACGCCTAAGAGCAACAGTTCATGCGCCAGGCGATAAACGGTGACCGCCTCCAAGCCCGGATAGCAAAAGATGATTTCATGATGGCTCTTCGCCGCCGGATCGCCTAAGAAGGCGGCTTCCACGTCTTCTTCGAGCAAAGAGCGTATGTCCGGCAGCTTTTGCAGCAATTCGATCGCCTTTTCCTGGGCGACGCGCTCGCAGTCCGGCAAGTCCTTGTCGCTTTCGCATTCGTGCCGCAGAGCGCGGGCAATCTGCTGCGTGAGCTTGTCGTGCAAGCCGTCGACCAGATCGCCGACGTGGTATTCGACGTTGCCCATATGCAGATTCTGCCGGCGCACGAAGCCGGGATAGAGGATGTCCAAAAAGTCGGCAAGGATTTCGCCGATCGCCTCGCGGCTGGGCAGCGGCTTGTGGCCCAAGTGATTGATGTGCCGGCATTCCGTGTAGGTGGCGACGATCGCCTCGGTGATTTCCGGCAATGATTCCTTCAAGCGAATATCGGTAGCCATGGCAAAAACTTTCTTCCCCTCGTCAAAGAGGAGGGACAAGGTTTGGATATCGGAATGTGCGAGAAAGGTTCTGGCGATCCCGGGGAGGGCAGATGCCCCACGCTACTTCCCGGCGACCGCCGGCGGACAGGTGCAAAAACAGAGGTGGTTGGACAGCATGGTTTTAACCCAATGGGCTTACCGGAATCCTACGCGACTCTGGCAGCGCCGTCAACAATCAGTCTTCTTAGTCTCGGTTTCCAGGGCAAGATGAGTTTAGGATGGTCCAGGGTTGGACAGTCGCCAAATGAATTCCCAGGTGCACCATCAAGGAACGGGCGAATTTCAACAAGTTAGTTAGTACGAGATAACATACTGGTAGCCTTCTCAGATTCCCGCATGACACTCAATCTGAAATGGAGGGGGGTAGATTTTACCGCAAATCAAATCTAGATAGAGAGTTGCGATTTTTCCACCGGCATTTCACTTTGTCGCGATTTGGAAAGCGGCCAACCCTGGGACGCGCGGCGAG
>JAKEHV010000056.1 GCA_022614915.1 Gemmataceae bacterium
ATTCCCGATGCGCTTCCAAGATCGATGCAGCCCGCTTCAGCAACGTTTTCCGCTCGTCGTCGTTGGAAGCGGCCTTGGCGCTTTCTGCCAAGGAATCGAGCCGCGCCTGTAGCAAGCTCTTCGCAACGGCGGCCTCCAGATCGTGCCAAGGGTTGACGCTGAGCGGCGCGGCCGACCGCCAACTGCGGTGGAAGCGCGCCAGCGTCAGCAGAACCTCTTCCGCCGCGCGAAGCTTGTCGCTCTGGGATTGCGCGCTGGGGCTGTCGCGCCAACGTTCCACGCGCTCGAGTACGATTTCCTCGCAAAAGCGGATCTGTTGTACATCTTCCCCAGCCAGCACCGTGCTCTCTTTGGGCCTGGCCAGGTCTTCCACTTGCAGCGTTTTTGCAAAGGCGTTAGCCCGGCCTGGAAAACTTTGGAAGGGGCGAACGCGCAGGCTGCTCAAATCCTTGAGGACGATCTCGTCGTAGCACGTCGAAAGCTCGCGGAACAATGCCGCTGTGGCCGCGGACGGCTGTTGGACGTCGAGCCAATAGTTCACGAGATCCGGAGTTTTTTCCTGGGCCGTCAAGCCGCCGGCGAGAAGGACCAGAAGGATCAGGGAAGGCGTCGATGTCTTGCGCATACTCTTCAGCGTGCATCTAGGATTACTACATTCTATCGCGGCAGTCGTCGCCCAACTTGCGGTCCACACGCCAGGCCGGTATAGTGAGGGCAGACTTGCAACTGCCTGCCTCGAGGAAGTGGCCGAATGCCGCGCAAAACCAACAAGAACGCCGTCGTTGCGTTCAAGGTCGAGAAGAACCTGGCGGATTTTCTCAACCGCTTGCCGAACAAGAGCGCGTTCATCCGCAAGGCAATCGCGGCGCAAATGAACATGGGCTGCCCTTTGTGCAAAGGAACAGGTCAGGTCAGCCGCTGGGTTCACGAGAATTACATGGACTTGCTGCACCGCTGGAGCGAACGCCAATGCGACGGCTGCGGCACCAGCATCGCCTTTCCCGACGACCCCGGCAACCTGGGCAACGCGGAGCAACATCGTCTCGAACAGTTTTTCAAGGGCGGCCCGCTTTACTGCGATCCGTGCTTCGACAAGACCGCCACCTGTAACGATTGCGGCTGGCACATCGCCCCGGAGAAGGTGGCGGAGCACCACAAAAAAGTGCACCGGCACTAATATTCACACTAGCCCGACGCGCGAGCGAGGGAATATCGTAGCCGATCTCTTGCGAGTTCCGCAACTCAAAGCTCATGCCGAAAACGCCTATCCGCTGGTCCACCGAGAATCAGGAAATTCCCCGACTAGACGAGACACGTTGTACAGGCTGCGGACGCTGCGTCACTTTGTGTCCAACCGACTGTTTGGCGATGCAGGGTCCAATCCGCGGAGCCCGAAGCGCGAGCAAGGGAACTGTTCCATGGCTGCCCCGGCCTGGCGACTGCATCAGCTGTTCACTATGTGTTTTGGTGTGTCCAACGGCGGCATTAGAAATGGCGGCAGAAATGGATGTTGATGTCTAAATGGATTGTAACTATCTATCAATAAATAGCTTACGAGAATTACTGTCCTGAAGGAGATTCAAGCAGTTTTTCTTTGATTAAGAGCCGGTGATTATGTAAAGTTGGGAATCCAAAAGAATTGCGTCCAAAGCGCGCAAGTTCGCCCGCTCGCAACGTTGTTTCACCAAGGAGAAGCATTTTTCTTTTTTCCGAACGCGGAAGTCCGGCTGGGATGATTCATGATTCGGCGGGCAATTAGTTTGACCCTGGTCCTTTTTATCGGGGGCCTACTTCTAAGCGGAGGCGAAAGCCGCGCCCAGGGCAAACCCCAACCGAAGCAACCGGCAGTCAGCACCGGCATCGGATTCAAGAACGACTTCAAAGTTGCCATCATTGTTCAAGGCTGGAGCATCGTGGACGGACAACAACGGCGCGGCCAGCCGTTGCTCATCAATCCAGGCAAAGTCGCATGGGACAATAACATTCCATCGCCGGGAAAGCGCTTTTATTCTATCTACGACGCCAACCAGCCGTCCAAGGTCTATTTACGTGACTTCGCCGTGCCAGTGGCGCTTGTGGATCAATTCTTTGCGGTCCAACCCGTGGCGGGAAATGCCGCGCGCGCTGGATTGCAGAAGCAGCCCGTCCCGAAACAGTAAGCTCTCTGTTATCTTCAGCATTCCAACTTCTCACAAGCTGGGTGGCATAGTAGAAATGGGTGGCATGCCTTGGCGGATCGTTTGCAAGCACAGCGAACCCCGGACCAACACCGCCAAGGCATGTCGAAGCGCCACGAACCTGGCGCTTTGGCATGCTTTCGCCGTACTTGTCCAGCGTTCACTCTCGTTGCAAAGGATCGGCGAAAGCATGCCACGCGGCGCGCATTTTTAACAGTTAACCCGATCAGTTATTGCTCTCGCAGCGCCTGAAAGCGCTCTGGCGTGTCCAAGTAAATCAACAGCACGGCTAAGTCCGCTGGATTAATGCCGCTGATGCGACTTGCTTGACCGAGGCTGGCGGGCCGGATCTTGTGCAGCTTCTCTTTCGCTTCCATGCGCAGTTGCGGGATCGCGAAATAGTCGAAGTGCGGCGGGATGGCGCGCGACTCCATGCGCTGAAAGCGTTCCACCTGGGCGGCCTGACGATCCACATAGCCGGAGTATTTCGTCTCCAGGATTACTTGTTCCAGTGCCTCGGCGGAGAGCTCAAGGCCGCGAATGCCGGGACACAATGCGCCCAATTGCTCCCAGGTGGTTTCGGGGCGGCGCAGTATGCGCTCGAGCGAATCCTGGCCCACGCACTGCCGGCGCAGATAATCGAGCGCCGCTGCGATTCCCGCTTCTTTTTCTTCGAGCCGTCGCCAGGCGTCGTCCGACACCAAACCGACGCGGCGGCCTAAAGGCGTCAGGCGGCGATCCGCATTGTCGTGCCTCAAAAGCAAGCGATACTCCGCCCGCGACGTGAACATGCGATAGGGCTCGTCCACGCCTTTGGTCACAAGGTCGTCGAGCAGTACGCCGATGTACGCCTGGCTGCGGTCCAGAATGAGCGGCGGCTCGCCCTTGATTTTGAGAGCCGCATTGATGCCCGCCATCAGCCCTTGCGCGGCAGCTTCCTCGTAACCAGTCGTGCCGTTGATCTGCCCGGCAAAATAAAGTCCTTCGACGCATTTCGTTTCCAGCGTCGGCTGGAGCTGCGTCGGCGGCGCGTAGTCGTACTCCACGGCATAACCCCAACGCAGAATCTCCGCCTTTTCCAGCCCGGGGATGAGATGGATCATCTGTTCCTGCACGTCGTTGGGCAGGCTGGTGCTGATGCCGTTGCAATAGTATTCGAGCGTGTTGCGGCCTTCGGGCTCCAGGAAGATTTGATGGCGCTCCTTGTCGGCGAAGCGCACCACCTTGTCTTCGATCGATGGGCAATAGCGCGGGCCGCGGCTCGCGATCTGCCCCGAATACATCGGCGCCCGCTGCAAGTTGGCCCGGATCACTTCATGCACCTGCTCGTTCGTGTAAGTGATGTGGCAATCGAGCTGCGGCTGCGTGATTCTCTCGGTGGCGAAGCTGAACGGCCGGGGATCGGCGTCGCCCCGCTGCAATTCGCACTGGGCGAAGTCGATGGTGCGGCCATTCAGCCGGCAGGGCGTGCCGGTCTTGAAGCGTGCCAATTCAAAGCCGCACGACGTGAGGCTGTCGCTCAATGCTTCCGCGGACTGGTCCCCTGCCCTGCCCCCGCGCGTTTTGGCTTCGCCCATGTGCATGAGCGCTTTGAGAAAAGTGCCTGTGGTGAGCACAACGGCGCGGGCGCGGTAGAAGATGTCGACGCGGGCAAGCACACCGGTTACGCGCTGAAGGGGTGCCCCCTCAAACAAAACCGCTTCGACAATTTCCTGACGCAGCGTCAACCCTGCCGTCTCCTCTACGCGGCGCTTCATCTCGAACTGGTAGGCTTTCTTGTCCGCCTGAGCGCGGGGTGAGTGCATGGCGGGGCCTTTGGTGCGGTTGAGCATGCGGAATTGGATACCGGTCGCGTCGATGCACTTGGCCATTTCACCGCCCAGGGCGTCGATCTCGCGGACGATCTGCCCTTTCGCGACGCCGCCGATGGCTGGGTTGCAGCTCATTTGGCCCACGGTGTCGGCGTTCATGGTCAAAAGGGCGGTGCGCAGGCCCAGCCGCGCCGCCGCCAGGGCCGCTTCAATGCCCGCGTGCCCGGCGCCGACCACGACGACGTCGTAATCAAAGATGAGACCAGCCATGATGGAGTTATTCTAAC
>JAKEHV010000057.1 GCA_022614915.1 Gemmataceae bacterium
CCGAGAAGGGCCAGCGTCCACAGCAGTTTGCGCATGAGGTACCCCTTTCCGATAGCGGAGGAAAATGGCAAACGGCGAACCGGCAACCAGCCGCCCTCGGCATGGCTACCGGATCGCTCCGTTACTAGTTCGCCGACGGACGCGGGGGATTTGAAGCGACGGCAAAAAAAAAGGCAGTGTAGCCGCGTTTGCAAAAACGCGGGCAATGTGAAGTTGAATTCAATCGTAGCCACAAGCGGCCCGCTTGTCGGCTCCACAAGCGAGGCCGCTTGTGGCTACGCTTTCTGTGGGGTTAAACTGATTAGTCGCACTCCGGCGAGTGCGGCTACGCTGAGCTAGCGCGGCAACTGGTTCAAGTAATGGCTCGCCAATTGTCGCACCGTCGGACTCGAATCCTGTGCGGCCATCTCTTGCAAGAAGCCGCGCAAGTCGGCGCTGGCGGCGCGGACGGCGGCGGCGCGGACGGCGGGAGAGGGGTCTTGGCAGAGGCGTCGCAGCCAGACGTTGGCGTCCAGGTCGCGCGCATGCCCGAGGTGTTGCAGCACTTGCAGGCGCGCCGCCGGCCGCTCGTCGGACATAAGACGGCCGAGAAAGATGTGATGTTCCTGCAAGCCGCGGCTGCGCAAGGCCATTTCGCAATGCTGCTGCACTTCTTCATCCGGATCGTGCAACAGAGCCAACAGATCGTCGTCGCCAACTAAGTCGCGGGCGAGGCCGAGAGCCAAGACGGCGGAGCGGCGCACCTCCGCGCTCGAGTCCTTAAGAAGCGGCAGCACCTTTTTCATGAGGTCCAGGTCTTCGCGCAAAGCCGGCCGCATGACCAGGTAGGCGGCGGCGGCACGCATGTCCGCATTCGCCGAGTCCAGGCCGATCGACGCCATACTCCGGCAGGTGTCGAGCCACTGGCCCTGCGGCACGCGTTCGACGAGCGCCGCGGCCAGAAACAGCCGTTGCACACTCGTCTCCGGGGACTTCTCGGCGGCTTCGAGCAGGTCGCCCGCCGCTTTGCTGAGTGGAGCAGGAAGCGTTGGTTGTCCGGAATTCTTCTTCAAGAGAGATTGCGCCGTCCGCAGCGCGGCATTCTTGCCGGCGTTGCTCCAGGCGGCGAAGTTTTGGGAAAAGGAGACGAGCAATTGGGCGCAGCGGGCGTCGCTTGCGTTCCAAGGCTGGGTCAGTTCCGTTAGGGCGCTTTCCACAGTGTGGCACGCGGCGGGATCAGCCTTTTGCCAAGCGCCGAGCAAGCGCGGCAGTGCGGCATCTTGGAGGCCGGCGACTCGTTTGACCCAGGCTTCCCGGTTTCCCTCGTCCGCGCTGATTAGGCGGCTTACGTAGTACCAGGCAAGGATTCTATTCTTGTGCCACCACGCCGCACCGGCCAGCAACGCCACAAGCGCCAGGCAAAGCAGTGCTTTCTTTCTGCGCCCCATGCTCTTCCTCCGATCGAGCTGGATGTGAGCGCAATGGTATAGGCAAGCAGGAGCGGCGGCATCAAGAGCAAACTCTAGCGCGGTCGGCATCTTTTGACGTTAACACGAGCCCGACACGCGAGCGAGAGACTGTTAACGTCAGCACCGGTGCCGGTGTCGTCAGCCCTCGATAATCGTGTCGTTGCCCCCTTGGCCGATGAACTGATCGCGTTCGCCATCGTCGATGATTCCGCCCAAGGCGTCCAGAGTCTGAGCAAGATCGCCAACCTGCCAGCGCGACAGAGCCAGCGTCAGGGCGTCCAGGTTACCGGCGTTGACGGCCGAACCGCCGACGAGCAAATCGTCGCCGCCGCCGCCAAAGAGCCGATCCATGCCGACGCCGCCGATGAGAATATCGGCCCGGTCGCCGCCGTGGAGGAGGTCGTTGCCGGCGCCGCCGTCGATCAAATTCGCGCCGTTCCCGCCTTCCAGGTCGTCGTCGCCGGCGCCGCCGAATAACAGCGCGTCAATCTGCACGCGGCGATCGATGCGGACGAGATCGTCACCCCCGCCGGCAAAGACGACGATTTGCCCCACCAGCGCGGCATCGAAAAAGGCGACGCTATCCACACCGGCCAATCTCATTTGCACCTGCAATGTGTTCCGCATCGCGCCAAGGCCGTCTTGCATTTGGACAAGATCGATCTCGACCTGGTCCGCTTCATTCGTGCCAAACACGAACAACCTGCCGTTGACCAGACTGGCCCCGGACGTCACGACCGTGGTGCTTTGCAAAGCCGCGCCGCCGTCGTTGTCGGTCACTGTCACGGTGATCGTGAATTCTCCGCCCTGTGCGTAGTGATGGCTGCCCGCGAAAGTGTCGGCGGCCTGATCGACACTGAGCGTTTCCATGGGGCTGCCGTCGCCCCAATCGACAGTGACCTTGTGCGTATCGAGAACGCCGGCATCTTGGAATGCGCCGGCCAGGCTCACATTGCCGTCGAACGCAAGACCGGCTGTCAAACTCACGATCACAGGCGCCACATTACTCACCGCGAGTGCAAACGACGTGACTGCGCTCGCGCCGTCGCTGTCCGTGGCGGTGATCACAATGTCTTGCTGACTGGGACCGTCTTGGGCGGCGAACGACCAGGACCAAGTGCCGTCGGCGTTCTTGGTCACCGTGCCAACGGAGGCGGTCAGGGTTACATCGCCGCCGCCGCCCGGATCGCTCCAGACGCCGGAGTTGGCCGCGGTTTGCCCTTCGTCCACTGCAACGGCGGCATTGTCCGCCGCTACGCTAGGCGGCAGATTGTTGACGCTCAGTAAGAACGAGGTGGTCGAGAAGTCGCCGTCGCTGTCCGTGGCGGTGATAACGACAGTTTGGGATTGATCGGGATCTTGGGCGTTGAACGACCAGGACCAGGTGCCGTCGGCGTTCTTGACGACGCTGCCGACCGAAGCGGACAAGCTGACTTCGTCGTCGCCTGGATCCCTCCAAAAGCCGGTGACGGTCGCGGTTTCACCCTCGTTGACCACGACTTCCGTAACCGGAGGCGGTGCATTGCCAAGATTGGCGATTCGCTCAGCGGTTAAGGCGCTGTTGAACACCAGAATGCGGTCCACCGAACCGCCGACCGCCTCACTGCGGCCGGTAACAATGTCGTCCTCGAAAAACCTGAGGATGTTGTCGAAGGCGACGGCGGAGTCGGAGGGATCGCCCACGTAGGTCCGTTGCAATACGCCGTTGAGATAGACTTTGGCTTCGCCGGTTAGCCCGTCGCGCGTGAGGGCGACCTGGAATGGCGTATCGGCGCTGATCGAGTCGGGCCCCGCTCCGCCCGGGAACAACTCTAAATTCGCGCCGCGAACATAAAGGCCTTCGTCCATCGACAAGTTCGCAAAGTCGAGCAATTTCTTGAAGAGAGGGCTGTCGTCAACATCGTCCAAGGTCGCTACGAAGAAAATCGTGTAGCTACTGGGGTCGGCCAGCGCTCCGGTCAACGTTAGCCCCTGATTGGGACCGAAAACGTAGCCATCGGAACCGAGCGTGCCGCCGTCGGCAACCAGGCTCGGGCCTCCCAGCGCATCGGCAAGGCTGCCGTTGAGCTCGTAATCGTGGTCCGCTCCCGAACCAGTGCTGATGAATGGAGCGACATTGTTGACAATCAGGGAAAACGACGTCGCGGCCGAGGCGCCATGGTTGTCCGTGGCGGTGATGGCAACCGTTTGCGATTGGTCGGGCCCGTCGTTGGCTGGGAACGACCACGACCAGGTACCATCGGCGTTTTGCAGGATGGTGCCCACGGAGGCCGTGAGGCTGACCGGATCAAAGTTCGGATCGCTCCAGGTTCCGGTATTGGCCGCCAATTGGCCTTCGTTCACCGTGACCGAACCATTGACGACCGTCACGGTGGGGGGCTGATTCTCCCCGCCGCCGCCGGTGGGATCAAAAGCGCCGTCGTAAATGAGGATGCGATCGACCGATCCGGAGAAGGACTCGAAACCCCCGCTGACCACATCGTCTTCGAAGAACGTCAAGATGTTGCCCGTGACGATGGCGGCGTCCGAGGCCGCGCCGGCATAAACTTCCTGCAGTACGCCGTTGAGATAGACTTTGGTCTCACCGGTTAGGCCATCGCGAGCGAGAACGACCTGGAAGTCCATGTTGGATGGCACAGGGTCGGGGCCGGCTTCGCCGGGATATAGTCGCAAGTTCGACCCAAAGACGTACAGACCGTTGTCGCTCGTAAGGTTGGAGAAGTCGAGCACTTTCTTGAAAAGGGGACCGCTCGCCAGGTCCATCTGCATGACCAGGACGACCGAATAGTCGGCGGTGTCGGGCAGCGCGCCGGTCAGGCTTAGCCCCTGGTTGGGACCGAAAGAATAGCGGGTCTCGCCAAGCGTGCCGCCGTCGGACACAAGCGCGGGACCGCCCAGCTCGTCGGCAAAGCTGTTGTTGAGTTCATAAATGTGAATCAGATCGGCGGGCGCCAGTCGATCTTCGAGCGCTTCGAGCCGCAGATGGGCGGCATTGCGCCGGACGCGAACATTTGGACGTGAGTCGAACCATCTGTGCGGGCACATGGACGTATCCTCCGGACGGAATAGCCTTTCTAAGGCAGATGCAAGTTTACATCCCTGGCTCGATAATGTTGTTTTCCGTTCCAGCAGGGGAGTTGAGGGGAACGCTCGCTGTGCAACCTGAACCGAATCTGGGGCGCTAAGGGGAGTTGTGGGGCAGTCTAAAAGTTGCCGGTACGATTTGAAATCATTTCCGTCACGGCGGACAAGTTGGGGACTTGTCATCCATGTCCGCAGGAGTGTTGGCGACGCACCGCGTCGGGGTCGTCACTCCCGGCTAAGAAAGGTAGGTTAATTCTTTCGGGAAGTCCAATCAAAAGCCAAAAAAGCCAAAACCGCGAGTCTCTCTTACTCCCTTATTTGCAATCATTTGTGGAAAAATATTGCCGGACAGATTGCCGGCACAAGCACTCGGCCTGTGCAATTGTCCAATTCGCCTTGGCTTCGCATCTTAGGCAACGCGCATGTCTTTCGACAAACGACCAACCGACACGATCCTTGACAGGCGATTTGAAAATGTTCTCCCCTATTAGCTTTCGATGAACAGGGAGAGAAACTCTGCGCCTTGGACCAAGCACCGAGGTAGGCACACATGCATCGTTGTCTTTGGCTGGCTGGTTTAGCCTTCCTGCTTGGCGCGATGAATGTCCACGCGTCCAAGCCGGCTGCAACGGCCACGAAACGCGAACCACCTTCCGGCCGCTCCGTGCCGCTGCATACGCTGGCGCCGCCACATCGCGAAGCGGTCCGTCAAGTCGTCGAGAAGCCGACGCTGGCGGCGAGCGGTCCGGCCGAGAGCTTTCCGTGCCGGCCCGAACATTATCAGTGGCTGCTCGAACATCCCGACCGCGCCGTCACAGCCTGGCGTCGCCTGGGCGCCAAATGCGTCAACATCACCACGCGCGGCGGCGGACAGTTCGGTTGGACCGACGACCAAGGGAGTGATGTCATTTGGGAAACGGTGTGCGCTCAGCCCGGCCTGCGCATCTGGCTTGCCGAGGGCAAAGTCCGGCCGGCGCCCCTTATGCCGCTCGTGCCGGTCAAAGCCGTCGTCGTGTTGCGTCACAACGAGGGTACGACGGCGGACGGCTTGCGCGTGGTGCGGCACCAAAGCGACCTCTTTGTTCAAACCGACAGCAAGACCGCGGCCCTCATGACCAAAATGCTCGGCCCCACCTCGAGCAAGATGGCCGAGCAAGGTCTGGGTCAATTGCAACTCTTCTTTTCCGGTCTGAGCTGGTATTTGGAACGCCATCCGGATCGGGTTTCGGATTTGTTTCGCGAAGCCGATTGACGTCGTTGCATGAACACTAGCCCGACGCGCTAGCGAGGGCAGGCGTGTCGCCGCTGCGGACGCCGCTTCCGTCGTTGGATTCCTCGCAGGTTCATTGCAAAGAGATTGATGCCCTGGGGGCAACCCGTCCGCCCTCGCTAGCGCGTCGGGCTAGCGTTGTCGACGCTGAATGCAGCGCGGCATCATTCCACGAGATGGATGGCCCGTTTCTGGGCGACGTATTCCGGCCGCCAGCCGATGTGGATGCCGCCGTTGCCGCCGAGATTGAGCTGCCAGCTTATGTACTGCGAGCCCAGGTTGGCGACGCCGCCGTTGCCTTTGATGTCGAGCAAAGCGCCTGCGAAATAGAAAGTGCCGGTGATGTTGCTCGTCCCTTCGGTTCCCTCAAAATGTCCGGTAACGTTGGAATTCCGGTCCTGGAAAAAGGTGATGCCTTTGTAAATGCCGTCGGTCATCCCACTGATGTCAATCTCCCCCTGGCCGGTGACGGTGATGCCGTCGGCTTGTCCGTTGCCCGGCGCATTGTAGATCATGATGCCGTGGCCAATCAAGCTGCCCTGGCCGGTGAAGGAAAACCCGCCGCCGTCCATGTAATAAATACCGGGCGCGAGATTGATGGATCCCGTACCGCTGACGTTGATGCCACCAATGTAGAGGCCCGGTTGGAGATTTTGAACGCCGGAACTGTATTGGACTTTTTTCGTGGATTGCACGGTCATGGTGGTGGGATCGGGGGGAGGAATCCATGCCAACGGGTCAAGCATCGGGGGTTGGTAGGTGTAGATTGGTCCGATGAACTGGCCACCGCCGTTCGTTGTGTAACCGCCCGCAAAAATGAACTCGTCCGACTTGAGAGTGCCGCCCCCGCCCGCGACGCTGCCCTCAGGGTGAGTGGAATTCACTACGACGGGCGTGCCATCGACGACGCTCGTGCCGGCGCCTTGCGAGTTGAAGGCCGACCTGCTTGTGGGATCGAGGACGAGAATGCCGACGTCGGCCGCGACCGTGGTGCCGACGGCGACGGCACGCGCCCGCACGGGTATGGGGCCTGATTGGAAAATATTGCTGAAACTGCGAGTCTGATTATATTCGACGAGCACCTCCACATAACCGCGGCGTTTTGTGAACGGGCCGCTGATGGGCGGGATATGCACCGTGACTTTAGATAGCTTGCCGTCATCGCCGTAGCCGTTGGCTTTGGCGGTGGTTTTGGCGCTTTGTCTGGCGGTGCCGTTGGGGTCCTGGCCGCTCTCGTTGAGATAGTGGTCAAACATATCGGCGGCAGCGGACAGGGCGGCAGCGTCAGCCACTGCTTGTGCGTGTTGCCGCTCTTGCATCAATGCGCCGCCGTCCAACGACAGGGCCACGACGCTCAGCACCGCCACCAGACAGACGCAGAAAAACACAAGGACGTTGCCGCGCCGCACCTGCCGTTGTCGCGGGCTGGATGGGCAATTCGTCCTAAGTTGTTCTTGAGTTCTCACAAACATGGCGATTCTCCTTATTCCCTGCCGTCAAAGAATTTGTCTTGGATCAAAAGTTCATTTTCACCGTGGACGTGCTGGTCAAGTCTCGGCCGCCGAAAAAGAGTTCCGGAAGCCACTTATACGTCACGGTTACGGTAACTTCGCTGCCTTGTTTGTTGTCGGGATTCCATGTCACTGAGTAAGTCAGGTTTTTCACGTCGAGCGCGACGACTTTGGGGAGAATGACCTTGTTGTAGACCTCTTCGGGAGTGGCAGCCGGTGTTCCGGTGGTCCGCTGGAAAATCTCGCCGCGCACGGAAGCATAGCGCGCCCCTTCGCGCGCCAACCAGGCGACTTCGTGGTAGCGAAATACGCCCAAGCCCGCCACGATCAAGCCGATCAGCAACAGCATCAACAGTGAATAAACGACGGCGCTTTCCACCACCAGTGCGCCCGCTCGTCGTTGCACCCGAATACGCATGGACAACTCCTGTTCTTGTCGAAACCGCTCAAACCAACCATCGCGCGGAACGTCGTCCACCTTGGCCTAAGGATTGGCTTGCTTGGAGTTTTTGGGCGCCGTCGGAATCACACGCATTTGCACGGTGCGCGACAAGTTCAACGACGACGGCACGCCCGGAAAATTCGTGACGCTGGTATACATCCACTCGACTGTTACCTGCAAACACGGAAACCCCTGATCGTCCACTGCGGTCTTCGAGGTCACTTTCGGCGCCGGGCTTAGATTCTTGGCGTCCGCTAAGGCGGTTTTTTCAATGCCCGCCGTGTCGTTGGGCGCGCTCTCGTCCCTGGTGCCGTAGATCGCGCCGCTGCGGGCGCAATTCGTAATCGTCTGATACTGATAAAAAAGCCGGGCGAAATCGACGCCTATGACGAACAAGTAGACCAAGAGCGACACAATGACTGCCATTTCGGCAACCGCTGCCCCGCGTCGGGTCTCCTGACATAGTTTTCGGCAACGCATGGTCACCTCGTATTCTGTCAATAGGGGAGTAGTTAGTTTGCACTTACGAAATGGACAACATCCGCATTAAGGGGAGTGGAAGAATTGTTGCCCGGATCGCTTTTTTGTTCAGGACGGGATTGATCTTGTGGAAACGTAAGGCCAACCACGGGAGGGGAGGGCGCGGTATGGTCGTCCGACGAAGGCTAGGTCACGATTATCCGGCTGTCAAATGAAAGTCGCTTTTTTCTTGTGGCCGGCTTGGCCGGTTCCGCAACCGCCAGTATCAACAGCAAATCATAAAATACAGGTTCGAGAACCTGTACAAGTTTCCGGTAAACCGTTTGCCACAGCTATGGCCAAACTGTCGTATCGCGATGCGGGTCAGAACCTCGAACTGTACGAGCAAGGCATTGCGAGCATGGCGCCGTTTTTGAAACGGACGCACACGCCGCGCGTGCTCGACGGCTTCGGCGGGTTCGCCAGCCTGTTCAGCCTCGACTTCAATTGCCGGCTGTTCGCGAAGAACTACCGCCGGCCGGTGCTGGTCGCCTGCACGGACGGGGTCGGCACCAAGCTCAAAGTCGCCGGCCTCATGAACAAACACGACACGGTCGGCGTCGATCTCGTCGCCATGTCGGTCAACGATTGCCTGTGCACCGGCGGCGAACCGCTGCTGTTTCTCGATTATGTCGCCATGCCCAAGGACGATCCGCCGCTCCTCAAAGAGATTATCAAGGGCATCAGCGACGGCTGCATGGAAGCCGACTGTGCCCTGGTCGGCGGCGAAACCGCGATCCTGCCCGACTTCTACAAGCCCGGCGACTATGACCTGGCCGGCTTCTGCGTCGGCGTCGTCGAGCGCGACCATATTGTCAATGGAAAAGCGATCCAAGTCGGCGACGTGGTCTTGGGCCTGGCCAGCACAGGACTGCATTCGAACGGCTACAGCTTGGCGCGCAAAATTGTATTCGAACACGCCGGCTTGAAGGCGAGCGAATACGTTCCGGAACTGGGTAAAACCGTCGGCGAGGAGTTGTTGACTCCGACGCGCATCTACGTGCGGCCCATCAAGAACATCTTGCAGCACTATCCGGTGAAGAAGCGCGTGGTGCGCGGACTGGCCAACATCACCGGCGAAGGCATCCCCGGCAACGTGCCGCGCGTGCTGCCGCCGGGCCGGCGCGCTTTTCTCAAGCGCGGCAGTTGGCAAGTGCCGCCTGTGTTTAGCTGGTTGCAGCGTCTGGGCGAAGTCGAGCAGGCCGAAATGGACACCGTCTTCAACATGGGCATCGGCTTTGCGATCATCGTCAGCCCGTACTACGCGGAGAGCATTCAACGGCAGTTGATGGAGGAACGTGTGCCGACATATGTCATAGGTGAAGTGCGCGAAGGGGAACCCGGAGTGGAATGGATCAATTGAGTTTCGCCCCGTGTTTTCGTTTCGCGCTCGATGAATGCTTAGCTATTCCAAGGGATCTGTGAGCGCGAAACGTAAACGGTCAATCGGAAAAAATGTCCTTCAGCGCCCCATCAATCTCCGGAAACTTGAACGAATACCCCAGATCCAGCGCCTTCTTCGGAAGCACGCGCTGTCCTGTGGTGATGATGTTCGCGGCCTGACCCAAAGCCATGCGCAGCATGAAGCCAGGGGTCCAGAAAAAGCTGGGCCGATGGACGGCCCGGCCCAGCGCCTTGGCAAACTGCTTGTTGTTCACCGGGTTTGGAGCAGTGCCGTTCAGCGGGCCGGCTGCCTGGGCGTTGTCGAGGGCGAAGAGCAATAGGCCGACCATATCTGCATGGTGAATCCAGCTCACGTATTGCTTGCCCGAACCGATGGTGCCGCCCACGAACATCTTGAAGGGCGTGAGCATTTTCTTGAGCGCGCCGCCGTTACGGTCGAGCACCACGCCGACCCGAACGATGACGGTGCGCACTCCGGCTTGCTGGACGGGCTGGGTTGCCTTTTCCCAATCGATGCACAGTTTCGCGAGAAAATCGTCGCCCGCCGGGCTTGCTTCGGTCAATTCCTGGTCGCCGGTGCTGCCGTAAATGCCGATGGCCGAAGCGCTGACAAGCACTTTCGCCGCACCGCCGGCGTTGCGCGGCTCTTTTGCCAATGCGGCTGCAACGTTGGCCGTACTCCTGACGCGGCTATCGACGAGCATCTGCTTGAACCAGGATTTCCAGCGGCGATTGAAGACGCCTTCGCCGACGAGATTAATGACCGCGTCGCATTCCCTAATCGATTCGCTCCAGGTGCCCGCCTGCATCGGATCACCCGATACCACAGCAACGTCGCTGCCCCACATTTCCTTGGCAACGTCGGCTCGGCGCGTGAGCACGACCGGTTGGTCGCCGCGCTCGAGCAGCTTCTTGACGAGCCGCCCGCCGACCAGCCCGGTGCCCCCTGTGACGAAGACGCGCATGCCAATTCACTTTCTGAGCCGCGCCCGTAAGGAAGCGGAAACCACCCGCCTGTGCACGGGCGCGGCTCTGACTTCCTATTCGGAATGTTGTTCTGGACCAGTCTTCTGCTTCACCGGCGCGAACGCCTGCGAGCGCGGCAAATCTTTCAAGGTGCGCAGGCCAAATACTTGCAGAAACTTCCTAGTCGTGCCGTACAGGACCGGCCGGCCCAAGGAATCGTGCCGCCCTGCAATCCGTACGAGCCCCTTCTCCATTAAAAGACGCAGCGTTTCCGAGCATTGCACGCCGCGGATGGCCTCGACGTCGGCGCGCATGATCGGTTGACGGTAGGCGACAATCGCCAGCGTTTCGCGCGCGGGCGCGGACAAGCGCAAGTCCATGCCGCCGCGGCGCAGATGGGCCAGCCAGCGGTGGTATTCCGGGCGGGTCAAGAGTTGAAAGCCGCCGGCGATTTCTTCAATCTGGAACGCGGTGCCGTCGCGCTCGTACAGTGCCTGCAGTTTCTTCAGCAAGCGCCGGACGACGGCGGCATCCCGCAAGCCGGCGGCTTGGGCCAAGCGCCGCGTCGCGAGCGGCTCGTCCGCCACGAGCAGCACCGCTTCCAGCGCGGCTAGTTGCTTGTCGCGGGCCAAGGGGTCGCTGGAAACGGCGGCGTCTTCGTCATACAGCCAAGGGCGCAACGCCAACGGCAAACGCACATTGGAAGGCAGTCCACCCGGAGCGCGCCGCGCCAGAGCCGTCACGAGCTTCATTCCCCTACTTGCCATGCCGATATCTTGCGGGCTGGCTTCGGTCCCGGCAAGCGCAAGCCGTCATGACACTAGCCCGACGCGCGCGCGAGGGGTTATCACTGGTGTATTCCCAATCAACACTCTAAAATCGTGCGCTTCGATTGTGACCGCCCAAGCCATGACCGACATCCGGAAGTTGCCATGGCCCACTTGGTCTGCATTCTTGAGGCGAACATGGCGACGGTGGCAGATACATTGGCGCTCGCCCTAGAGCGACATCGAGCTGGCGACTTGCAACAGGCCGAAATGCTGTATCGGCAAATCCTCGCCGCCCGACCGAATCATGTGGACGCGTTGCAGCTCTTGGGCCTGGTTTTCCATCAGGTCGGCCGCAACGACCTGGCCGTGGAATACATCGGCGCAGCGCTGCGGCTGAAGCCCGATCACGCCGTCGCCCACAACAACTTGGGCATCGCCTTGTTTGAACTAGGACAACTGGAAGATGCAGCGGCGAGCTACCGGCGCGCGCTGGACTGCAAGCCCGACTTCGCGGAGGCGCACAACAACTTGGGCAATGCCCTGAGGCGGCTCGGCCGCACGGACGAGGCCGTGACCAGCTACCGCCAGGCGCTGCACTGGAAGCCGCAGTACGCCGACGCCTGCAACAATCTGGGGGATGCGCTGCGCGAGCAAGGAGCGCTTGAGGAAGCGGCCGCTTGGTTGCGGCAGGCTCTTCAGCTGAATCCCGCTTACGCCGCAGCGCACAGCAACTTGGGTGTAACGCTCCTTGCACTAGGACGCCACGACGAAGCAGCCGACGAAATTCGTGAGGCCCTTCGGCTGCGTCCGGATTTTGCCGACGCGCATGTCAATTTGGGAAACTTGTTCCGCGAACGAGGTCTGGTTCAGGAAGCACTGAACTGCTACCACGAAGCGTTGCGGGTGCAGCCCGGCAGTGTGCTCGCCCACAACAACGTGGGTGTGGCGTTGTTGGATCAAGGCGATCAGGAAAACGCGGCGGCCTGGTTTCACGCGGCGCTGCGTTGGCAACCTGACTACGTCGAATCGCTCGTCAACCTGGGCAACATCGCCCGCCAACAGGGTCGGTTGGACGAAGCCCTATCGTGGTGCGAGCAGGGACTGCGCCGCGATCCCAAGCACGCCGTCGCTCACGCTACGCGGGGAGCAGTGTTTGCACAACTCGGCCGGCTCGACGAGGCACTGGACTGCTACGCGAATGCCCTGCGCTTCCAGCCAAATCATGCGGACGCGCATTTGAACCGTGCCTTGGCCCTGCTGCTCTTGGGCGACTACGAGCGTGGCTGGCCAGAGTACGAGTGGCGCTGGCAGTGTAAAGGCTATAGCCCGGCAACCTATTCGCAGCCTCTTTGGGACGGCTCTGCGCTGGCGGGACGGACCATTCTATTGCACGCCGAGCAAGGGCTGGGCGATACAATCCAATTCGTGCGCTATGTTCGCTTGGTGAAGGAACGTGGCGGTCAGGTCGTGCTCGCCTGCCAGCCGGCGCTGCAGCCATTGCTGGCGTGCAGACCACTCGAAAGCCCGACTCACCAACCAGGGATCGATCGGCACACTAGCCCGACGCGCGAGCGAGGGATCGATCGGCACACTAGCCCGACGCGCGAGCGAGGGATCGATC
>JAKEHV010000438.1 GCA_022614915.1 Gemmataceae bacterium
ACGGCCACGCCGGGCTGAACGGCCTGGGCATGCCGGACTTTCGCAATCGCGATTCGATCTTCGACGTGTTCGGCGACCTGTTTTCGGAGTTTTTCGGGGGCGGCCGCCGGCAGCGCGGTCCGCAGCCGGGCGACGACCTGGGCTATCATCTGGAGATCGACTTGGTCGAAGCGGCCAAGGGCTGCAAGAAAACGATCACGTTTTCGCGCAAGGAGATCTGCACGGACTGCGCCGGCTCAGGCTGCAAGAAGGGCACGTCCCCCGCGCAGTGCCGGCATTGTCGCGGCCAGGGCGTGGTGCTGACGAGCCAAGGTTTTTTCCGCGTGCAGCAGACCTGCCGGGGCTGCGGCGGCTCGGGCTATATCATCACCGATCCGTGCGCGGCCTGCGTGGGCCGCGGTCGGGTCGCCGTCAAGCGCACGCTGGAAATCAATGTGCCCGCCGGTGCATTCACCGGCTTACGATTCGCGCTGCGGGGCGAGGGCGAAGCGGGCGCGGCCGGCGCGCCGCGCGGCGACCTGATCTGCGAGGTGGAAGTCCACGACCATCCGCTGTTTCGCCGGGACGGCGACCACCTCATTTGCCAGGTCCCCATTACGTTCAGCCAGGCTGCGTTAGGCGCGGAAATCGACGTGCCCACTCTGGACGGGCCCATGAAGCACAAGCTCAAGCGCGGCATTCAGACAGGCGACGTGGTCCGCATCGGGGGCAAAGGACTGCCGAATCTGCGCACTGGGCGCTCTGGCGAGCTCTTGGTTGTCGTCGTCGTGGAAACGCCGAAGAATCTAACCAAACGGCAAGAGGAGATCTTTCGCGAGCTGGCGGAAATCGATCAAAAGCACGTGTCGCCGGAGCGGAAAAGCTTTTTCGAGAAGCTGAAAGCACTCTTCACCAACAAAGAGGAGTGATCGGTACAGGAGTTTAAGTGGTGGAAACCCCAAATAACGCAGAGCCAACAACGCTCACGGCTGATCAAGAGCTGGAGACGCTGCGTCAGCAAGCAGCGGAGTATCGCGACCTGGCCCAGCGCAGCCGCGCGGAGTTCGAGAACTACCAAAAGCGCAACGCGCGCGAGCGCGAGCTGGAACGCAAATACTGGTCCACGCCGGTGCTGCTCGATTTGCTGCCCGTCCTGGACAACCTGGAACGCGCTTTGGCCGCCGCCCGGCAAGCGGCCTCCCTCACCCCCAACCCCTCTCCCCCCGAGGGGCGAGGGGACATAAGCACCTTGTCCCAAGGCGTGGCCCTGGTGCAGACGCAGTTTTTGGACATGCTCAAGCGCCACGGCGTGACGCGCATCGAGGCGGCGGCGGACCGGAGCTTCGATCCCAACTTGCATCAAGCGGTGATGCAGCAACCCAGCGCGAACCAGGAGCCGGGCAAAGTGCTGCAGGTGCTGGAGCAAGGCTACCTGTACCACGACCGGGTGCTACGGCCGGCAAAAGTGATCGTGTCGGCAAAACCGGCAAACTGATTGATCGTTTAGCGTTCGCAGTATCCCCTGCTCAAGCAGGGCACGCTGCGAACGCTAAACGGCCTATGGAGAATGATGAATGCCCACGTACGATTACGAATGCGACGCGTGCGAACACCGTTTCGAAGAGTTTCAGTCGATGATGGACAAGCCTTTGAAGAAGTGCCCCAAGTGCAAGAAGCCCAAGCTGCGCCGATTGATCGGCACCGGGGCGGCGATTCTCTTCAAAGGCGCCGGTTTCTATCAAACCGATTATCGCAGCGAGTCCTACAAAAGCGCCGCCAAAGCCGACCAGAATACGGCGTCGCCGAACGGCAAAAGTGACTCGGCCCCCGCCAAACCCGCCGATGCTGCCGCCGGGGCAAGCTCAACCGGTACGGCAGACAAGGCAAAAAAGTCCAAGTCTGACACCTGAGTAACCGATGAATAAGGTGCGTTGCCCTATTTGCGACAAGCCGATGGACCCGCACGGGCCGAAGGAATGGCCCGACTGGCCGTTTTGCAGTCCGCGCTGCAAGCTCATCGACCTGGGCCGCTGGCTGGGGGAACGCTATCGACTGGAGTCCAACGGGTCGGAAGAGGATGCCGAGCCCCCTAAAACGGCCGTTCCATCGGCCGCTCCCCATAGAGAGGAGGCGTAGCTCGCGCTGCGCCTCTTTTTTTGCGCGCGCCGTGGATTTATCGCTTCGCGCACGCGATTCATCGTTTCGCGCTCGCTACAAGCGCGAAGCGATGAATCAGAAAGCAGCCCATGGCCGCATTCTTCCTCATCGATGGCTACAACTTGCTCCATGCCATGGGCGTCTTAAACGGCAAACTGGGCCCGCGCGGGCTGGAGCGGGCGCGGCTGCGGCTTTTGGGACTGCTGGCGGGCAGTTTTGGCGAGGCCAGCAACGATGTTACGGTCGTCTTCGACGCCGCGCAGGCGCCGGCGGGCTTAGCTCCAGAGCATGAGCACAAGGGGCTGCAAGTCCGGTTTGCGGCAAGAGAGCAAGAAGCGGACGATTTGATCGAAGATCTGGTCGCGCACCATTCGACGCCCAAATGTCTCTATGTCGTGTCCGACGACCGCCGCTTGCAGAGCGCGGCCCGCCGCAAAGGCGCCGCGCCTATGGCGTGTGCGGTATTTCTCGATTATCTGGACGACATTCGTAAGAAAGCCAAGCCCGCACAGGTTCGGGAACAGGAAAAACCGCGCCGGCTATCCGACAAGGAAATAAGCGACTGGCTGCAAGAATTTGCTGGCTTGGAAGACGATCCGGACTTAAAAGAAACATGGGAAAACTGGCCGCCCACGTCGCCTCCCTCCTAAGGCGCGGGCAAGATCAAGGAAAACACCTATGCCGATTACGATTACGTGCCCGAAGTGTTCGCAGATGTGCGCCGTGCAGGATGAGCATGCCGGGATGACGGTGCAGTGCCCGAAGTGCCAGGCGGCCATCGTGGTGCCGGTCCAGGCCGCGCCGGCCGCATCCGCCGCGCCCATTGAAGCGCAGCCGGCGGCAGGCCCGGGGTTCATGGCCAAAGTCAGTCAAGCCGCTCAAGAATACGGCGTCGACGGAATGACAAAAAACATGCTGTTTGGCGTGTTGGGCGGCTTCGGACTCATGTTTATTTCCACACTGTTGCCCTGGATTTCGGTATCAGTGGATATTGGGCCGCTGGGAGGAGCGAGCGCGACCATGATGGGCTTGCGGGTTTTCGAGGGCATCTTGATATTCCTAATGTCCCTCGGCGCCGGCGGCTTCCTGGCTACTCTTTTCTTTTTCGTCAAGAACCGCCAGCTCTTCGACATTAGTCTCTGGGTTGCCTTGGGCTGCTCTGCCTTCTCCGTCCTGCTGTGTCTGATCTTTCTGATCCGAGCCGGAAACTATGGATTCGGCTTCTTTCTGTGTCTGCTGGCGGCACTCGGAACCGCTGGCGCGATGGGATTCATTGGCTACAATCGATTCTTGAAGAAGAAATAAGTCCCATTGCGGCCACCGCCAATTGAGCGAGCACGGTGAGTTGGATGGAGAAGCGCCAGGTTACGTGGCGCTTTAGCATGCCTTGGCGGTGCTGTTTTGGGTTCGCTGTCCTTGCTCACGATCCGCCAAGGCATGCCACCCAGATTGGATTAGATTTGTGAAGGTCACTGTCTGGGTGTGACCGCTTTTTGCCGCAATTCGTGGATCATGGCGCGCATGTCGCCCGGCAAGCGCTCCAGGCTGTAGTTCACCACAGCCACATCGGGCCGCCGGTCCAGTTCGAGCTTGACCGCCCTATCGAACGACTGTTGTGCGGCCTCGCGTTTGTCCTTCGTCTTCTGCGCCAATTGCGCCAGGCCTAAATAATAGAAATAGCGCGCGTCGTGGCCGTAATAGGCGAGGGCCTGCTTGAATTCGTGTTCGGCCGCCGGGTACTTCTTGGTCCAAAACAAATGCAGTCCCTTGCCGAAGAATTGTTCGGCAAGGATGGCATTGGGGCGCTGCAAGGCGGCCGGCTCTCCGGAACTCGCCTGGGCGGCCTCCAATTCCTTGTAGGCCGAGCGCAGGGCCCCATCGAGAGTCTCACGCTCCTTGGCGAGCTTGTCGCGGGCGGCGACTAGCTCCTGCACATCCTTGACCTTCTCCTTTTCCAGCGCCTTGTTGACGGCGGCCAGCTTGCCATCGAGATCTTCCACCGCGCCGACCAACTGCTCGACGCCTTTTTCGCCAGCCCCTTTGATCTTCGCTTTTTCCAGGACCTTATTGACGCTGGCGACCGCGGCCCGGTTGGCGCTCCAGTCTTTCAACATGTTTTGAATCAGGGCGGCGTTCAGCTTGTTGCCGTCAGGAATGATCTTGCCGTCCACGAAGGCCTTGGCGATGTCGTTGAAACGCTCATCGACGGGGGGCTTGGCATTTTTGACCTTGGTCAACTCGGCGGCCATTTTTTTGGACTCCATCTGAAGCGCCGCTACGGAAGCGCGCAGCGTATTCGCGTCGATGGTGTTGACAATCTGCTGTACGAGCAGGTCGTTCTTGGCTTCGCCAAGGTCGGCGAGCGCTTGCTGGATCTCGGGCGCTTTGGGATCGATCGGCGACTTTTTGGCGTTTTGCTCTTGTACATACTTGAGCCAACGGGCCTCGCCGCGCGTGCTGAGATTGGCCGGCGTCTTTTCCGCGTCCTGAAGCACCACTAAGGCTTGATCGAATTGGCCGTCGTGCATGAAGTCGCGAGCTTTTTGCGCGACCGGTGTTTGCGGAACGAGTGGTTGCTGCACGATGCCGCCACCGCCCTTGGGGGGTTGCTGCTGGCTCTTGGAAGAACCAGGCAAGAGGCCCATAAACGAAGCGCCGAGACCAACAACAGCCGTCGCCAAGACGCCGCACAGCGCGCCGACCAGGAACTTGTTCTTGTCCTTCTTGGCAGGCGCAACGAGTTGTTTCTTAGGAGGCTCATCCTCTTCGTCCTCATCCTTGACGAATGCTTTCGCCGGTTTGGTTTTGGCCGGCTTCGCCGCCATTTTCAGGTCGGATTCTTCCTCGTCGAAGAGGTCCTTGCTGGAAGCGGGCTGGTCGCCCGCGAGCAAAGCGTCATCCGAGTCGGAGTCGAGGCCTGCGACCGCGGCCTTCTTGTGCAGATTGGTCCCGGATTCCAACTCCTCGGCCACGCGATCAACGCCGGACAGAGGACCCTCGTCGGTGCGTTTGGGCGCCGGCGTCATGGTGGCGCTTTCGTCCTCACCGCCCTGGGCGCCCAGATCGATGGAGTCGGCGTCGAGATCGACAGCAGACTCTTTCTTTCTTTTAGCCAAGGGTGTAGGGCCGGTTTCCAGGGCGTCTTCATCCAGATCGGCGGCGCGCTGGGGAGTGATGGCTTCTTGCAGGATCTCTTCCAGCGTTTCTTCCTTGCGTGCAAGACTGGGCGACGTTTTGATGGAGCCGGAGCCGGGGACTTTGAATTCATCGCTGCCGAAAATGCTGCTCGAGCTTTCGCCCGGCTGTTTGGGCAATTCCTTGAACTCCGTGGAGAATAAGTCCTCGGCGCTTGTGGACTCGGCGACTTCTTCCGCTTCGAGCACGCTGCTGTCCACGACTTCGGCATCCACCGCGGACGAGCCCGTCCCTTTGCTCTCGCCGCTCAAGACGTCGTCGCCCCGATCGGCGGGCGGGGGCGCCGGCAGATCCAGGCCCGTGACTTTCTCTCCCGGCTGCGACGCCAACATGGTCGGCTGCGGCGACTTCTTCGCAACCATGGTGGGCGGACCGGCATCCCGTTCGTGCTTCGCTTCGGCCGATTTCTGCGCGGACGCAATTCTTTCGATTTCTCCCGAAGATTTTCGCTCGGACTTTCCCGAGGCTTTCTTTTCCAGTTGCGCGGCGTGGAGGCGTTCGATTTCACCGGACGATTTCTTCTCTGCCTGTCCGGAGGCCTTCTTTTCCTGTTGCGGCGCGGGCTTGGACTCCGCCTTGCCGGAGGATTTTATCTCCGGTCCCTGCGAAGTCCTTATCTCCGATTGCTGCGACTTGGTCGCCATGGTCTTCGGCGCGTCGTCGCCCTCCAGAATATCATCCGCATCCAGGACGTCTTCGTGTTCGTCTTCTGGCTTGCCGGTGTGCTCGTCGGGTTGCTTTGCCATGGAAGGGCCGCTCCGGTTGAAAACCAAGGATGTTCCGCGTGGGAAATGTCGAGTCGCCGCGGGCTATCCCATGCGCTGTTTCAAGAGACTTTATTTTTGCGGATGGGCGCGTAGTCCGCAATGCCTATCCGGAAAATACGGGGTTTGGAGAAAGGATTCGGGTTACGCGTGGGCGCTTTGCTCGATACGACCGGAATAACCGGATTAGCGTAGCAGGCACACTCCGTGTGCCGTCCGGACGCCGACGGCACACGGAGTGTGCCTACTACATTACGGCTCGCGCAATCTCGCGCAGAGCCTTGCAATGAAGCGCCGCTCTTCTTCCACGTTTGGTTGCACGTGAGCCTCTGCCTCCCGGCGTAGACGTACTTCCAGCTCGTCCATTTCGGCGGAGCGGCGGCTCAGGGCTTGTTCCGCTTTCTCGAGCGCCACATAGCGTTCCTCCATCTGGGCAAGCCGCCGCGCCAAATCCGTCTGCTTGGCTTCCCACGCCTGCTGCCGCTCGCGCAACGTGGTTTCGACGGCCTCGAATTGGTCGCGGGCGGCTTTTTCGGAGGATTGCAGCGCCGCCGTTTGGGAGCGCAACTCTTCCAGATGCGCCTGCTGGGCCGCCGTGTCGCGACGCAGGTGCGCGCTGGTTTCCTCGACGACGACCAATTCCGCTTGCGCCAGTGACAGCTTTTCCATCTGCTGGGCCAAGGCGTTTTCCCACTCCGCCAACTCCTTGGCCCGCTGCTGAATGGTCTGGGCCTGGGCGGCGAGGAATTGCATCTCTCGATTCAGCTCTTGCGACTTGACGGCCAGGAACTCTTCATTGCGCGTGTTCTTGGCTAAGAGAATCTGTTTCTGTTTGAAGATCTCGTCGAACTGCAGTCGCGTATACTCGTCGAGCCGGCGCTTTTCCTCGCGGAACCACTCAAAGGCGGCCTGCAAGTCGGCATCGGTCTCGATCCGGGGCGGGGCGCTTTGCGGAAACTCGGCGGACGGCGCAGGCGGCGCGGACGCAGGCGCGGCCGTGGCTACGCCGTTGGAAAAAACGAAATCCAGATACTGCGTCTGCAGCTTGTGACCGAGGTGCGGCTCCATGCGCATCCTCCTCGTAAGGTTCCACCGAGCCGGCTGCAAGAGGTTGACGCAATTATACCTCAAAAATCGGCTCCGGGAGGCAAACAGAGACTTGACCGGCGTGCGTATAATGAAATGGAGCAGGGAAGAGAGCGTCACACAACTTCGATGCACCCCCAAGATCTTCCCTGACTCCTTTCAACCCGGACGTTGCGTTCGCCTTATCCCCCCAAAGGCAGACGCAACGTCCGGTTGTGTTTTGACTTCGCTGTGCAGGTTCGCCTCCTGCCCGACGCAATTCACTTGTCGTCTTTCTTGTCCCGTGCCTGTGAATCCAGCTCGCGGATCAGCACCTGGACGTCGCGAAACACGGCGTCCGAACAGCGCAACACGATGCTGTTAGTGCGCTCGTCGGCGCCGATCGAGAATCCCGCCTTCTGAAAGCTGTTGTGGTAGATATTGGACAGAAGTTTGACGGCATCGGCCGCTTTGACGTACTTGAGCGGGCCGACAAGGAACGTGCGCACTTCGACTCCTTCTTCGCGCTCCGCATCCAACCCGTCGCGCAAGAGTTGCCGCACGGTCAAGATGTCTAATGCGCTGCCGCGAACGAGCAATGAGTTGGTCGCCGGATCGGCGACTATACGAATGCGTTTCAATTCCTTGGCGTTGGCGTCGTTCATGATGTCCTCGAGCACTTTGGCGACGGTGATGGCGTCGGTGACGCGCAGCCGGATGATCTCAAAGTCACCCTCGCCGTCGGATTGCGAACAGTAGCGCACCAATTCCCGAACGATCGCGATGATCTGGGGATCATCACACGTTGCGACGAGCCGGTTGCCGACGGCTGTCAAAGTGAGGACTGGCTGTTTGTCCTTTTCCTTGCCTTCCACTGGTGCTCTGCGATCGGCTGGAGTTCTCAGTCCAGGTGCGATGATGCGAACGGGGTTGGGTTTCAATTGCCGGATCGCTTTTTCCAACTCTTGGGCCAACACCAAAGCACTGCCGCGTTCCAGCGTGACGACGTGCACGGTCGGCGAGCTGGGGGCGTCGCCGAGCGGGCCGAGGGCGGCCTTGATCTCTTGAATCTGTTCGGCCGTGCCGCGGACGATGACGGCGTTGCGCGTGGTGTCCGCTTCGAGGTACAGGTCGCCCGCGCCGGCGAACATGCCCTTAAGAGTCTGGACCGCGCGGGTCGCCGGCAACGACGCCAGCGGAATCACCTCGGTGACCGCAGGCGGCATGCCCTGCAAATGGCGGGCGATTTCCAAGTGGTCCTCGGCGCTGCCCCAAACCAAGAGGCCGGAATCGCGCGTGGCGATGATGCGCACCTTGGGCTCGGCGCGATAAATCTCCTGCAACAGCTTGGCGATCGCCTCCGCTTTGCCCGCGGGCACGGCATAAGCGCGCAAAACGGGCGTGGCCGGCGCTGGGGGCGCTGGTTTGGCGCGCGCCGGACCCTGCGCTTCCAAATCTTGGATCGTCTTTAGAATCAGGCGAACGTTGGCGGCCGCGTCCTGCAGCACCAGGCGGTCGGCCAAGGAGCTGGCCTCGCCGAACGGACTCAGCAACCTGCGCACCTCGGGAACAAGGTCCTTGGCCTTGAGCGTTTTCAACGGCAAAACGACCCGTACCAGTTCCGTCTGGCCACGTTTGGCGAGGTCTTCGATTGGAACGGTGGGCACTAGCGCCGGATCGATGCGCTCATCCGCCGGCAAAAGCAGAAATGCACTGTCTCGACGCATGACATGAAACCTGGACGCTAACAGTCGTTCGTTCACCAAATCAATGAGTTCGGGAATCGTAAGCGTGAACCCCGGCGCAGTGACCAAGGTGAAAGTTCCCGTCGGCGCCTTGTGCGCCGAAAGGAAGGGCAATCCCGTCTGGTCCACGAGCCATTCAAAGACTTTGTCCCAATTCTGCTCGCGAAACGCGACGGTCAGACGTTTGACGTCCGCCTGCGCTTTCATTTCGGACTTCTTGCCCGGTTCTTTGGTTTGAGCGCCCGCGTGCGTAGCGAGCAACGTGGCCGTGAACAAGGCACAGGCCAGCAGCGTGCAGTGTCTCATGGCTTCTCCTTGCGGTCGGCGGGATGGGATGACGAATCGGCGGCTATTATGGAACGCGACCTATTAAGCGGAAATTAGAATAAGCGAGCGATGGTTGCATCGAGCAAGACCGGCGCCGACGAGGATAACCCGGCGCGGGCCCGGTCGCTCAACTCTTGCGGTTCGGTAACACGGAATGCTTCGACGCCCAGCGCACGCGCCAAGCCGACGAAATCCACGTCCGGGCCCGTGAGGTCCATGCCTGGGCAACGCGGGTCGCGTAGTGACGGCAAATCTAAGACGTAGCTGCACACTTTGAGGATGCGATACTCGGAATTATTGGCGATGACAAACGTGACCGGAATTTGGTGATGGGCGGCGGACCAAAGCGCTTGGATGCCGTAAAGCGCCGCGCCGTCGCCGATCACGGCCAAGACCGGGCGGTCGGGCCAGGCGAGCTTGACGCCCAAGGCGCAGCCCATGCCCCAACCCAGAGCCCAGCCGCGATGAGCGAAGAAGCCCTTTGGATCTTTCAGAGTGCCCAATCGCTCGAACACGTTGAGGTGCGTCGTGACGGCTTCCTCAACGACCGCGACGTTGGCCGGGAGGACACGCGCCAGCGCCTCCATGAACACCAGCGGCGTCATGGGCCGTGCAGAACGCTGCTCTTCGATTTCGGCACGCAGTTTGTGTTGCTCTTGGCGCCTCGTTTGAGCGAGCGCCTCGCGCCGTTCGGTGGCGCGGGCGGTGTGCGCGTTAGTTTGCCCTTTTTGCAATAGCTCGAGAAGCTCCGCGAGGCCGCACTTCGGATCGCCGATCAATCCAATTTCCGGAGAGTGATTCTTGCCGATTTCCCAGGGCACATTGTCCAAGTGAATCAGCCGCGCCCCTTGCGGCAGGGGCGCGGCCGGTTCGCGGTAGATGTAAAGCTTGAAGAGTTCGAGACCGACCGCCAATACGACGTCGTGCGCGTGCAGCGTCATTTGGACTTCGGGTGCGTAGTAGCGAAGAATGCCGCGGTACTGCGGATGATCGGCGGCCATCGGCAACCGGCCATGCGCGGGCGTGCCTTCCGCGAAAACCGGCGCGCTCAGGCATTCGGCCAGTGCCGCCAACTCAGCGCAAGCATCCGACTCGGCGACCCTGCTGCCCGCGAGAATCACCGGATGGCGCGCTTGCAATAGTAATTCGGCGGCCCTGCGAAGTCCCTCCAGCGAGGGCCGAATGCGCCGGTCTGGAATCGACGGCGGCGAGCAATCGAGGCCGGTCGCTTGTTCCATCTGCAGATCCATCGGCAACGCGAGAAACACAGGCCCCCGCGGCGGCGCGAGCGCCGTCTGCACCGCCCGGCGCACCGCTTGCGGCACTTCCTGGACACGCTGCACTTCGTACGCCCACTTGGTCAACGGTTCGGCCAAGCGGACGACGTCGCCGTGCAGCACCGGCTCGGAAAAGCGCAGCCGGCGATCCTGCTGTCCCGCCGTCAACAAGAGCGGCGTGCCTTCGATGTGCGCGTTGTACAGCATCCCCATCGAGTTGCCGAGGCCGCATGTGACGTGCACGTTGGCGACGCCGACCTGGCCTGACGCCTGCGCGTAGCCGTCCGCCATGGCGATGACCGGGATTTCCTGAACGCCGAAGATGTAGCGGAAGCGCGCATCGCGCGTCAGGGCGGCGTTGAGCGGCAGCTCCGTCGTGCCGGGATTGCCGAAAATGTGCGTGACTCCCGCCGCGGCGAGCACTTCCAAAAATGCCTCGATCCCTGTCATGCGATCTTTATCCTTCTAAACGGCGGGTGGCTTCGATGCCATCCACTTTAGGGCACGTTCACATCAGCGCGCGCTGGGTGGCATGCTTTCGCCGATCCTTTGCAACGACAGGAACTCTGAACCAGGACGGCGAAAGCATGCGGAAGCGCCCGTTGCGTGGCGCTGCGCATGCCTTGGCGGTGCTGGTTCCGCGTTCGCTGATCTTGCATACGAGCCGCCAAGGCATGCCACCCGGCTTGGACACATCTACGCAGGAGTCAATGAGTGGACAACCTTTCCGTGGCAAACTTCAGTGACTGGCGCACGTTGTCATCTTCCCTTTGCAGCCGTTGCTTTGCGTCCAACGGGCTAATCCGCGGCAGTGTTTGCTTGCGCGAACGGACCAGAGCCAACATATTCGCCAAGGTGCGTGCCGGCAGATTTTCCATCGTCACCCAGTAACCGCTCGTCAAACAGGGAATGCGCAATGGGTCGCGCGTGATCATCTCCAAATTGAAGCGAATCTCAGGCCGCGCCTGGCGCGTGCGCCGAAAGATCGCCGCTAGATCTAGGAAGCCGGTTCCAAGCGGCACTTCGGAAAGCAGAAAGCCGTCGGCGTATTCCTCCACGCCCATGTCCTTGATGTGCGTGGTGAAGGCATGCTGTGCCAGAGCTTCCAGAGTCTCCTGCGGCGTTTCCAAGAGGGCGATGCTGTTGCCGGTGTCGAGACAGACTCCAAAGCTCGGGCTCTTGAGCCAGCGCACCAGACGGATCAGTTCGTCCGAGCGCCAATCCTTGTGGTTTTCGATCGCGAGCAAGACTTTGTGTTTTTCCACGATGGGGCGGGCCAGCGTCAGGGACTGCCGGCTGCGTTCTTCGAATTGCCGAAAGTCCTCAGCCGCTTTGAACACTTCGTAGCGGCGGCCCGAAAGCAGCACCGTGCGTAGGATGGTAGCGCCGCATTCACGCGCCGTGCGCACTTCGGCGTCAAAGCGCTCGGTGTCTTTTTGATCGCGGGGCAATCGAATAGAGCCTTCCAGATACATTGCGTGCTTTTCGAGAAAGGCGCGCACCCGGCCGATGTAGTCCTTGTCGCGCACGCCGAGGGACGTCTGCCCGCCGCCCGCGTCGAACTCGCGGCAGACTTCGAGAAACGTCAGTGGATCTTGCAGCCGGCCTTTGGGTTCGGAGGCCGCCCGAATCGGAAACGAATGGATAACGATGCCCATGCGGGCGCGCTGCGCCGGTTGAGCAGCTTGCAAGAACGAAGCAATATGCGCCAAGGATATGCCGGCCGCAGTGCCGCAGAATTGTCTTCTATTCATGTCAGCCTCCTACGCCGAGCGCCTTGAGTTCGCGATCCCATGGCGCGCGATAAGGCCGCACCAGCCAGCGATTGGCCTCCGCGTCGCCGACGATTTCCTCGCGTTCGGCGTTCCAGCGCAGCTTCTTGCCCAGGCGCAGCGAGATGTTCGCCAAATGG
>JAKEHV010000439.1 GCA_022614915.1 Gemmataceae bacterium
ACGAAAAGCCCAACGTCGCCCGCATCACTTCCGGCGATGCGGCCAGCTACCAAAATCAGGCGCCGATCTTTAGCAAGACGCGGTACGTGCTGCTCATGAACCAGGCCGGCGATCAGTACCTGCTGACGCTCGATGAACTCGAAGCGGTGCCGGGCAAGTACGACGACTGGCGCATCGGTTTCGCGTACGAAAAGGTTCAACTTCCCGTCGGCCTGGCCGGCGGAAAGATCAACACGCCGCTGCCCGGCAAGCTCATCTTTCGCGACTGGTATCGCACAAAAATGATCATGCGCGTCGATCTCACCACCGGCAAGGAAGAGGCGCTCGCCGATGGCACGTTGCCTTCGACAGTCGGTGATCGACTGCTCGGGTACGGCGATACGACCAGCGCGTATGTCGTCCGTGACGCGGCCGGGAAGATCCTCAACACAATCCGGTTCAATGAACAGGTCCTGGGGCCGCTGCTCAGCCCGGATGGAACGCGGCTGTTAGGTGGCGTCAACCGCGAGGGCCCGGGGGGGAGGGAGATCAGCGGCGTAAAAATTCCCGGAGCGGCAACTCCGTCGGTGGCCGTGTTCGATCTTGCGGGCAAAGAAATGGTCTGTGTCGTTGGTTATGACGACGCCGCCTGGACGCCCGACGGCAAGTTGATCGCAACCGGAAAGCTCTACGACGCCGGCCTGTTCGAGATCGATCCGGCGACAAAGAAAGTGACACCGATCGACGCGCAGATCGGCACGCCGTTGCAGCCCAGCGTCTCGCCGGACGGCAAGACGATCGCCTTCGTCACGGGAAACAAGGTCTGGCTGATCGATCGCGACGGAAAAAACCTGCGGCAACTCTTACCGGACGGCAGGAACCAGCAGCGGCCCGCCTTCTCGCCCGACGGCACAAAGGTCGCCTTCGTCGTTTGCAATCAGTTGGCCGTCGACGCGAGCGGCGAGGTGTTCGTGATCGACTTAAAGACGCAGGAGATCACGCCGCTGCGCACCAGCGCAGGTTCGTCGCTGGTGCCAGACCCAACAACGAAGTTGAACTGGATACCGTGAGGAAAGCGGTGCGAGTTCCTACCATTGAACTTCGCGCCTCATTCGACCGGAAAAACGTGCGTGCGTTTTGCGTTTCTAGATAGTGTTCAATGACCAACTTGAGAGGAGAATGGCCATGAAATGCCTGATCGGTCTGCTGATGACGGTGGCTGTGACCCTCGCGGTCTGCCTGTTCCCGGGAATGACCTACGCTCAATCGGGGCGCGGCTGGATGGATGGGTTTATCCGGCACGAGACGGCGATCAAACCCGCCGCCGGCGCGACGGTCGAGTTGACCGCGGTCGAACCGCGTTCCGGCTCCGGGAAGCTGGTTGCAAAGGCGGACGAGCGCGGCGAGTACAAATTCAAGGATATTCCGTATGGAGACTACATGTTGCGTGTGTCCTCCGACGGCTACAAGACCTACGAGATCGAAATCTACATCATGCCGGACGTACACACGAGGATTCACGTCCGGCTGAAGAAAAAGTGACAACCGGCTTGAAAGGTACAGGACCTCTTTCTACCCAACTAGATCCGCCAACGGCCGATGCTCCCCGAGCAGGTATTGCGGGCGGCCGGAGAGGTCTGTGAATTGCGTGGTGGCGACGTCGATCCCCAGACGCTGATAGAGCGAGGCGAAAACTTCGCGGAAATGGACCGGACGCGTGCGCGGCTCTTCGCCCCAACGCGACGTTGAGCCGATGACCTGGCCAGAGCGCAGTCCGCCGCCCGCCACCATTGCGCTGCAAACGTTCGCCCAATGGTCGCGGCCGGCATTCTGGTTGATCCGCGGCGTGCGGCCAAATTCGCCCCAGACGACCACGGCAATGTCCTCCAAAAGACCCCGCTCATCGAGGTCTTGAATCAGCGCCGACAGTCCGAGGTCGAGGAGTGGCAGGGCTTTGCGAGCCTCCGGGAAAAGGTCACGGTGCCAATCCCAATTGTGGTCGCCGCGGAGCACGCGGCCGAAGGGCCAGCGACTAAAAGCCAATGTGACGCAGCGTGCACCTGCTTCGATCACGCGCCGGGCAAGTAGGAACTGGTCGAGGTGGGTCTTGCCCTCGCGCTCGTCCGGATAGGCGCTATCAAGCCCATAACGCCGGCGACCCTGAGCGTCTTCCCGACCAAGGTCGAGTGCCTGCGCCAACCGCGACGAAGTGAGCAACTCGAATGCCTGTCGCTGATACACATCGATGTCTTCCGCCAGTCCCGCCGCGTCGGCCTGCCTGCGAAAATTGTCGAATCTGGCCAACATGGCGCGGCGGTCGTCCAGGCGACGCGGGTCCACGCCGTCGAGCGTGATGTTGCGAGGATCGACGGCCTGCGCTTCAAACCCGGCATGGGCTACACCCAGATATCCGGGCTGTCCGGGTGGAGTGCGGAGAATGAAGCGTGCGTCCGCATCCTTAGGCGTGAGATCGACACAGGGGGGCACACCGGGCACGCGCGGACCCAGGCTCCTTGCCAGCACCGACCCCAGGGACGGCCAATCGCCGGCCGGAAAACCTGGCACCATGGGCGAGGAATCCATGGCCGGATGCGACTCCCAACCCGTCGTGCACCAATGCGTGTTGTGATCGTCGCGGAAACCGACCAGCGAGCGAATGATGGCCAGCTTGTCCGCCATGCGGGCAAGGCGCGGCAAGTGTTCGCAGATGTTAATGCCCGGAACGTTCGTGGCGATTGCTCGAAACTCGCCGCGGATTTCGGCGGGAGCGTCCGGCTTGGGATCGAAAGTATCCAGGTGAGTTGGCCCACCCGGCAAAAGCACCATGATGATGCCTTTGGCCGGATTGCTCTGTCCGCGCGCGGCTTCCGCGCGCAGGATCTGGGGCAGCGCCAGCCCACCGAGGGCGAGGCCGCCGATTTGCAGCCACCTGCGGCGGGAGATGCGCTCAGAAATTTTCGATTGCGGCCCGCGGATCGTCAACA
The DNA here is from genome assembly GCA_022614915.1 of Gemmataceae bacterium. Classification (GTDB taxonomy): domain Bacteria; phylum Planctomycetota; class Planctomycetia; order Gemmatales; family Gemmataceae; genus JAKEFD01. The sequence continues at coordinate 2,964 of JAKEHV010000439.1, forward strand.
TGGCGAAAACCTCAACGGCCCAGGAATGCGCAAGACAGTTGCATTGTAATGTACTGAGTGCCAAGCTCAAGATGCTGATTTTCCCGTTGCAAGAATTTGCGAAAAACGCAGCTTGCCGCGAAAATAAAGAGTAGTTTCCCGTTCACCGATTTGGCTGACGATTCACTACGGAGGCTGACCACATGAGAACCATCTTTGCATTTGTACTTGTTGCAACGACGGCACAAGCCGGCGAGCCAAAGGTCCACCGCGGCCTGCCCTACGCCGAGCCAAAGAATGAACGGCAGATGCTCGATGTCTATGCCCCGACCACCGGCAAGAATCTCCCGGTCGTCGTCTGGATACATGGCGGCGGTTGGCGACGAGGCGACAAAGCCGATGTTCACAACAAGCCAAAGGCATACGTGGAAAAGGGCTTCGTTTTTGTGTCGACCAATTACCGTTTTGTTCCCAACGTGACCGTCAAACAAATCGCTGGCGACGTGGCCAAGGCCATTCGCTGGACCCACGATCACGCCAAGGATTATGGCGGCGATCCCAACACGATCATCGTCATGGGCCACTCGGCTGGCGCGCAACTGGCTGCTCTGGTTTGCACAGATGACAGATATCTCAAGGCCGAGAAACTGCCGCTCTCGATCATCAAGGCGTGCGTGCCGGTGGACGGAGACACCTACGACGTGGCGATGCAGATCAAGACCGTGGAGGAAAAACGGGCGAAAAGCTACATGACGACGTTCGGCGATGCGGACAGTCAGAAAGACCTGTCGGCGGTCACGCACGTTGCGAACAAGAACATTCCGCCGTTCCTGATCCTCCACGTTGCGGATCACCCCGAAACCAAGGCGCAGTCGAATCGGCTCGTCACGGCGCTAAAGGAAGCGGGCGTTTTGGCCGCGGCGTATCCTGCTGAGGGCAAGAATCACACCACCATCAACAACGACCTCGGCTTGGCCGACGACAGGCCGACTCAGGAGATGTTCGGGTTCTTAAACGCTGTGCTGAAGAAACAATGACGAGGCATCGCCAGATCCATCATGGCAAGACAGCCTTCGCAGTTGCGGGCGACGAAATCAGCTTTGCCTTTGCCAGTGCGATATGCTGCTGATTCCTTTCGACGGTTAGTAAACGCGCTTCCGGCGCGCGTCCTTCGGGGTAAATGGCTCGCCCATACGCGCGATACGCCTCCATTCGCAAGTGCCCAAGCAGGTGATGCCCTTGTCTTCGTTCGCGCTCGGCGCGCAGCGCCGCAACATCAATTGGACAGACGACAATTTTCTCCCCCGGTCCGGGGTCGGCCTGCGACAGGATGCGGCCATCGTAATCGACAATCATGCTGCCGCCGGGCCAGGAGAAAGGCGGATAATGCTCGGCAGCCGCGCCTTGATTGGAAGCGACGACAAAAGCCATGTTTTCCAAAGCACGGCAACGGTTGACGACGGTCCACCAGTCCATGGGCGGGGTCGCGCCCCAAGGATCCATGTAAGCCGACACCCGCACCAGCACTTCCGCGCCGTTCAAGGCGAGCTGGCGAATCGCTTCCGGGAAAAGCCAATCGTAGCAAGTGGCCGCGCCGATCCGCCCGATCTCCGTGTCCGCGACGGGGAACATCTCCTCCGTGTAACCGGGAATGTCGTGCGGGCTGGCATGCACTTCCCAGGGAATCCACGGGTGCGTCTTACGATACTTGTACAAGATGCCGTCGGGGCCGATGAGGCAAGTCGTGTTGAACACGTGGCCGGGATAGCGATCGTCGCGCTCCAGAAAGCTGCCGGTCTGGATGTAAACGCCGTGCTCTTTGGCTTTTTTCCAATAGCGATCGGTGTGCTCGTTTGGGATCGGCACCGCGAGCTTGTCCAAGAGCTCCTCCACACTCGCATGAATCGGCGCGGCATGGGCGAACTCCGGAAAGGCGAGCAGCTTGACGTCGCCGAACGGTGCATAACCGGTGACCGCGCGGTCGATCATGGCGAGCATGTGCGACACATGCGGGCCAATGCCGGAGCGGTGGGGCGGATTGGCAAAGTCGGTCTGACAGGCGGCGGCCCAATAGCGGAGTTGTGGCATGATTCATCCACGAAAGGACACGAATGAACACGAAAAAGGCGGCGATGGCGCCACGCGGCTTCTGCAAAGCTTGGCGGTTTCGCGCTCGCAGCATTATCCTATGAACAGCAATCAATCGCCGAGGATCAGTCGTGAAGCTTTCTCTTTTCTCCGTTGGCTATGCCGGGCTCTGGGGCCAGGATCGCCTCGATCTTGTCGACTTCATCCGTAAGGCCGGCGAACTGGGTTATCAGGGCGTCATGCTCATGGGCAAACCGCCGCACTGGACGCCGCAGGACACTGCTCTGGAAAGAGTAGCGGCCATTCAAAAAGCGCTGGCGGAGGCGAAAGTCGCGTGCACTGTCGTCGGTGCCTATACCGACTTCGCGGGAGGCGGCGCGGCTGAAGTCCCCTGGCTCGACATGCAGATTGGTTACGTCGAGTCACTTTGCTGGCTGGCGAAGAAGCTCAATGCGGGCATCGTTCGAGTCTTCACCGCCTATGAAACTGCTGGAGCTTCATTCCATTCGCTGTGGGACCGCGTCGTGACGGCATTGCGCGAATGTTGCGATCGCGCCGCGACCTACGGCGTCACCGTCGCAGTGCAGAATCACCACGATTTGGCTGTGCATTCCGACGTCTTGCTCGAGCTGTTGAGCGACGTGAATCGGCCCAATTGCAAGGCGGGCTTTGACGCCTGGTCGCCTACGCTGCGCGGCGAGAGCGTGTATCATGCGGCGCGAAAACTGGCGCCATACACCGCCTGCACCACCAACGCCGACTACGTTCGCTTGCCGCGGTTTGTGTTTCAGCCAGATCTTGTCAACTACGCGCCGGCGCACCCCGATGCGGTGAAGGCTGTGCCGTTTGGCGCAGGTTGCATTGACTACCCGGCGTTCTTCAGTGGACTACGAGAGGGCGGCTTTGACGGCGTGGCGACCTTTGAAATGTGTTCACCCTTGCGCGGCGGCGGCAGTCTTGCAAACTTGGACCACTATGGGGCGCAATACCTGAAGTGGATGGCGGAGAATGGCTACGCTTAATGTAGGGCACTGTCGCCCCTCGCCCTGAGGGAGAGGGGTTGGGGGTGAGGGGACTTCTAAATCGAGCCGTGGATCTCGACGCGGCGCATCTTGCGGCATTCCCGGCAAAAGAAATTAACGCGCGTTGAGCCTACGGGGATCTTCGCGGAACTCTTGGAGAGGTCTTCATAGCCGCATACCTCGCATTTCTTTCGAAAATTGAGGCTGACCCCGTCCTGATTGATCAGCACGGCGCCTTTGATGGAAGTGACGCGTCTCTTGCGGACAATCACTTCGGACAGCGGCGTCTTCTTTTCCGATACGTATCTTGTTTTGGGCGCCTCTTCGGCGGGCGGCGGGGCGGCTTGATTCTCCGCCGTATCCACGATGACGCTGTCGGCAAGAGCAGTCCCACCCACACCCGGAGTGCCTTTATCCTCAGCGGCGACCCCAGACGCCGGTGCGGCCATGGAGGACAATCTCGAAAAAAGATTCTTGACGTCGGCAGCCAGCACGCGCCGCTCAGTGCCTTCTTGCCAAACAACGTCCGTGGGCAGAATCTCGCCGGCGACGGCCAATTCGCGCATACGCGCGGCCGAGAACGGACCGAACTCTTCCGCTTCGTGGGCAAAGAAGTATCGAACACCCATGCAGGGAGTCTACTACAATTTCGCGGTCAGGACAACGGGCAGGCGGCGTAGCCGCTCGCAGAAAGTGAACAAAAGTCACTTTTTGCCGATGCAATACATATACTCGTTCGAGCGAACATAAAGCCGGCCATTGCTTACGGCGGGACTGGCGTTGAAAATGCTCTTGTCGCCCGCAAACTCGTTGTGCGCCAACGGTCCAAACTTGTCGCCGGCCGCGAGGACGTGGACGCCGTCGGTGCGGGTCAGGGCGAAGATCTTGCCGTCGGCAGCCACGGCGGACACGTATTCGTTGCCGCCGGAATAAAGGCGTTCGTTGTAGACGATGTCGCCGGTGTCGAGCTTGAGGCAATAGGCGCTGCCGGCGACAAAATGAAGCCGATCGCCGCTGACGACGGGAGAAGCGATGCTCGCGCCCGCCTTTTGTCGCCAAACGACGTGGGTCTTGGTAACGTCGCCGCGACCACCGGCACGAACTGCCATTGCCGTGGGGGCGCCATTAGGACCACCGCCGCCAATGAGATAAACAGTGCCATCCTTGGCGACCGGAGTGGAACAGGTATAGCCCGCGCCGAAGCCGACAAAGCCCCCGCCCCCGAATCCGCTCCCCGCGCCGCCTCCTTTGCCGATGCCTTGACAATGCCACAGTTCTTTACCTGATTCCGGATCGTAGCCAATGATCTTTCCTGGCAGACTGAGGATCAACTCGTGGTGGTTGTCCGATGCGTTTCGTCCGCTGCCTTTCGTCGGAAGCTCGATGATAAGCGGCGAGGTCCAACACGTGCTGATGCCATTCTTTCGCCAGATTTCCTTGCCGGTCCTCTTGTCCAGCGCTATGAGTGCGCCGCTCTCCATCGCCGCATTGACGATCACCAGGTTCTTGTACAGCACGGGACTGGAGGCGGTGCCCCACATGTGTTTGCCCGAGCCGACGTCGGCTTGCCACAGCCTGTTGCCCGCCACGTCAAAGGCGACGACCCCGGTCTTGCCGAAGAACGCGAAGACCGACTGGCCGTCCGTGACCGGAGTGCTCGATGCGTAGCCGTGTTCGAGGATCATGCCGGACGCGGGGGTTTCCGGCAGCTTGGGCTCGATTTCCTTTTGCCACAGGATTTGTCCTTTATGGCGGTCCAAACAGAGGAGGACGAAGCGAAGCTTCTTTTGCTCGCCGGCGTCGGAGTCGTCGCCTTTGCCGAAGCCGCCTTTGCCCGGCGGTCCCTTGCCGGGAAAGCCTTTCCCGCCTGGGCCTTTGCCAGGAAATCCTTTGCCAAAGCCGCCTTTGCCCTTGTTGAGAGCCGTGCCGTAGCCCGTATACGCTGTGACGAAGATCTTGTCGCCGGTGGTGATTGGGCTGGAAGTTCCCGGACCCGGCAGTTTCACTTTCCAAAGGATGTTTTCCGTCGTCCATTGCGCAGGCAAATTCTTGTCGTCGCTCGTGGCGCTCCCGTTGGGACCGCGAAAACCGGGCCAGTCGGCAGCCTGCACGATGCCGACAAAAAGAATTACGGACAAGGGCACTGCGATGCGCGCCAACCTCATGGGAACCTCCCAAGTTCATGAACGCTGCTGGCAGTCAAGTTAACAAAGCGCGTCGGGTGGCATGCCTTGGCGGCTCGTGTGCAATCGCATCGAACCCAGGACCAGCACCGCCAAGGCATGCCGAAGCGTCACGTCACCTGGCGCTTCCGCATGCTTTCGCCGTGCCGGTTCAGTGTTCGCACCCCTCGCGCAGGATCGGCGAAAGCATGCCACCCAATGTTGGACGAGTCTAGATACTTGAAGATCAAAAACTCTCGCCCAGTGTAGCGCGCTGGCAATTAACGGCTCATGAGAAATCCCGGTTCCACACACGTTAGGAATCGGAGACACGCAACCCCTTCCTCACGGATCAGACTCTGAATTCCTGCTCGGCAGCCTGCGCGGCACGCGGTACAATGGCCGTGCCGCCGGCTGCCCTTGTGAGAGAAACTTATGCAACCCACCCGCTGGACGACTTTCTCGCATCCACACGAGGTTTATCGTCTGGAGTATCCGGCGGAATGGGAACATCTGGAAAAAGAAGAAGCGCGCTCGTGCGGCTTTGGCCCGAAGGAGCGCGACGACGTCGGCTTATGGATTTCGATCATGCCGTTCAGCGTCGACACGCCGCGCCTGGTCGATGATTTGCCGAAGCTGATGAAACAGTCGCTCGAGAAAACCGAGGCGGGCAATCTGCGCCACGATACCACATTACGGCACTACGGCCTGAAGGCGGACATGCTCAAGGACGATCAAGCCGGGCATTACTGGATCATGGCGGGGGGCGACGTGGTGCTGTTCGCCAGCACGCAGGTGCCGCCCGCCGAGCGCGACGTCTGGAATCCGCTCTTTGACCGCGTCATGGCCAGCTTGCAAATAACCCGCGACGACGAGTTGATCATGATCCAGTCGGCGACCGAGGCCCTGCAACTTTTGCGCAAAAAGTTCCCCGATGAGGACTTCGAGCTCGAGGAAAAGGGCATTCGCGGCAAAGGCCAAAGGATCAACCTTAACAACCTGTATCGCCAGGTGAAAGCGTCGCCCAAGCGCAAGAGCGAGCTGGTCAAGAGCTTCATCGACGGCATCACGCAATCGGTGACCGCCGACGTCGGCACGGAAGAGTGGGAAGAAGTGAACGGTGTCGTGGTGCCTCTGCTCAAGCCGGTGGATTACCTGGTGCCGAATACGCCGACCGAGCATCTGCACACGACCGAATGGCTGGCGGACGTGGTCATCTGCTATGTGATCAAGCGCGAAAAATTCTACCGCTTCGTCACCGGCTGGGACATTCGCCGCTGGGACATCACTGCCGAGCAATTGGAGAAACGCGCGATTGAGAATCTGGCCCGGCTGCCCTGGCCGAACCGGCTGGAAGGATCGCGGCAGCGCGACGGCGGCCGGGTTATTGTCATCATGACCAAGGACGATCTGGCGTCGAGCCGGCTCTTGCACCCTGACTTGCACCAGCTTTTCTCCGGGCCGCTCGGTAGCCCTTTCTGGGCCGGGGTGCCGGATCGGGCCACGCTGGTGGTCTATTCCGATCGCCGCGCCCTTAAGCAACGCATTGCCCGTACCCTGAAAAAGGACCATCACCGCTCGGCCTACCCGGTCACACCGCGGCCGTTCCTGGTGACGCGCGACGGCATCGCGCCGTCGGAATGAACCAACTAGTTGATAATGCTACCAGTCGTTCAACACTTCGCCTCCTGAGCGTGTGACAGCTCCCCAAAACGTGCTCTCCGACATCCCTCGCCCGAGCACGCGAACACTTCCGTCAGCGATAGCCGCGAGCATTCCGCCTGGATGCGGCGATTGCGGAATTCGCGGATCGCAGTTCTTTTGAGTCGGCGCTGTTTGAAAGGTCAGACCGGGGATCGAGGCTCTGGTGATCGGCGGATTCGCCAACGTGACTGGATACACATCACCCGCGGCTTTGTTTGCGAACGTCGCCGTGCGGAACACAAGATTCGGCAGTGTCAGATTCTCGTTCCTAGACCAACCAAACGTGGTGAACCCCCCGCAATTAAACGAATAATGCTCCGCAAAAGTGATTGTGTTCGAAAGGCCATCGCTAATTTGTCTGAATGTGGAGCGCGGTGCAAACACGATCGCATTTGCTGCATAGCTTGCGAGGCCCATCGGCTCGCCCGGCAGCGTCGGATCAGCGGGACTCAAATAGACTCGAATCACGTACTCGCTTCCAGCGCTACCCTCACCGTAAACCGACCTGAATCGCGCGTAAATCGTTCCTTGCTCCAAATAAGGCATCAAGGAAATAAAAAGCGAGGTCTCATAGCTCATGCTTCCTTGATTCCAACCGTCGATTGAGGGCAAATAGCCTCGATTGATGTTGCTGAATTCGTGGGTAGCCAGCATGATCTGTTTGAGGTTGTTCATGCTTTCAATCCGTGAGGCCGCTTCACGAACTTTTTGAACTGCGGGCAGGAGAAGCCCGATGAGGATGGCAATGATGGCGATGACCACCAACAATTCGACGAGAGTCAACGCGCTCCGACCTGTTCGAATGGTTTTCATGGTTTCACCCTTTCCTTGAGCAAAATCAGAAGGTCTGAATCCCAGGATCATCTACGGAAACGTAACGTCTTTCTTAGCTTCTTTGTCAAAGGGAATCCCCATGGGTCCGGTCATCCAAATAATCTTCGAAATTCCTGTCCACTTCCCCTTTATAGACGAATCCCAGTGATATGCGTATCCGGTTGTAAAGCCAGGTTGTGGAATCTGTATTTGGGTAATATTTGGAGAAATCGGGTCCCC
>JAKEHV010000440.1 GCA_022614915.1 Gemmataceae bacterium
ACGCGCAGCATCTCCAGCATGCCGGCCTTTTCCAGCTCCTTGCGGCTGAACGGCGGGCTGCCGGCCAGTAGCTCGTACAAGAGCACGCCCAGCGAGTAGATGTCGCTGCGCGTGTCGATGTCGAGCTGGTTGATCTCGGCCTGCTCGGGCGACATGTATTCCAGCGTGCCGACAATCGCGCCGAAGCCGGTGACCAGGGTTTGCTCGGTGAGCGGCTGCCCGGCCGCCTTGGCGACGCCGAAGTCGATGACCTTCGGCACCGGCTTGCCGTCGTAGAGCGCAACGAGCACGTTGGACGGCTTGAGATCGCGGTGGATGATGCCCTTCTGGTGCGCGTGCTGCACCGCCTGGCAGACGGGGACAAAAAGTTCCAGGCGCTGCCGGGGCGTGAGGCGGTGCTCGTCGCAATACTTGGTGATCGGCACACCCTTGACAAGATCCATGACGAAGTAAGGGCGGCCAATGTGGGGCAGACATTCTTGTCTGCCGATCGGGCTGCCGGCAGACAAGAATGTCTGCCCCACAGTTCCGCCGTCCAGCACCTTCGCGATATTGGGATGGTCCATAAGGGCCAGGGCTTGCCGTTCGGCCTCGAAGCGAGCGATGACTTGCTTCGAGTCCATGCCGGCCTTGATGAGCTTGAGCGCGACGATGCGCTTGACCGGCTCGGTCTGCTGGGCCATCCAGACCGTGCCCATGCCGCCCTCGCCGATTTGCTCGATTAGCTTGTATTTGCCTATCATTGCACCCGGCGTTTCCGCGACGCCACGCACCTCAAGCGTCGGAGCATAAGCGCCTGGCTGGTTGATAACCGGCTCGTCCATGAACTGGCCCGGTTGGGCGTGGGCTTGCAGCAACTCGTCGACACGCGCGCGTAAAGCCGGGTCGCCGCCGCAGGCTTGTTCGAGATACGCGGTCCGCTTGTCCGGGTCGTCGATCTCGACTGCCGCCATGAAAATGGTCCGCTCGGTCATGGCCTTCCACTCCAAGTGACTGGCCGGATTATCGCACAGGGAATCCGCTCCAGGTAGGACGGATTGGAAACCCCTCACCCCCCGACCCCTCTCCCTTAAGGGGCGAGGGGAGGAACGGTGCTACCCACAAGGCGCAGTCCGAGGGCGAATCACGCCAAAATCTTTCGCGAAATGGCGGATGGTTAAGCTTCTCCGACGGCTCGGCGCAGCCAGGCACGCGCATAGGCCCAGACGCGGTCGGCCGAGCGCGCGGAGATTTTGAGGATTTCGGCGATTTCGGGAAGGGACAGGCCGACGTAGTAGCGGAGCTTGACCAGCTCGGCGGCCTGTGGATCTTTCTCGGCGAGCTGGTTCAAGGCCTCGTCCACGGCTAACAAATCCTCACCGGTGGTTGGCGCGGCGGCCCGCGCTAGGTCCAAGTCGGCGCGCTGGCGATCGCCGCCGCGTTTCTGGCTGCGTTTTTTGCGCGCGGACTCGACGAGGATACGGCGCATGGCTTCGGCGGCGGTCGCGAAAAAATGGCGGCTGTTGACGAAGGTGGCGGCGTTTTCCGGCCCCACCAAGCGCAAGTAGGCTTCGTGCACCAGCGCGGTGGCGTCGAGCGTGTGCCCGGGCTTCTCGCCCGCCAGCTTCTGCGCCGCCAGCCGCCGCAGCTCGTCGTAGACCAACGGCAAGAGCTGCGCGGCAGCCTGCGCGTCGCCGGCATCGATGGCGTTCAGGATTTGCGTTACGTCGTTCACGGGAAACCGCCCCGCATTCTTGCGATTGCGGCTACATATCCGTTTCTTCCTTTTCCTGCCGCGCCAAGAGGTCGCGCAAACCGAGCAGCGTCGCACGCAGGTTTTCCTTCTGGTCTTCGGGGATGACCACGAGCACGTGTTCCATGGCGTGGGCGAACAGCGGGGCGAGCGACGACTTACCCAACAAGTCCCTGGTCGTTTCGTGCGGGTAATTCGCCGCCCCCAAACAGATGCCGCCGATGATCAGAGCCATTTTGGAAAAACCAAACATGCAGCCCAGCAGTCTATCAAAAATCTGCAGCTCGGTGGCGCGAATGCCCGTGTGGGCGAGCCGGGTGGCGATGAACAACAAAAGATAAACGAGGACAAATAGCGCGACGTAAGCCGCGACTTCGACGATGCGCTCGTCGGCGCCGCGCAAGACGTGGTCGTGAAGAGTGCGCGTCGCGGGCTCATGGAGGAAGATGGTGGCGATAAGCGCGATGACCAAACTGAGGATGCGGGCGATTTGCCAAAGGAAGCCGCTCCAGAAGCCCAGGCCCGCCCCCAGCGCCAACAAAACCAGAATGATCGTGTCGAGCCAATGCATGAGCGGCCCCCTCACCCCCAACCCCTCTCCCTGAGGGAGAGGGGAGTTGTGTGGCCAACTTTGCACACGAATCCGTCTTTTCACTCTATTTGCCCCCTGCCGCCGTTAGCAATCATTCTTCCTGTTCGTTCTTGAACTTGCCGCGCGCGCGCGACGGGCCCTAGCGGTTGGCCCAACTTTGCCGAATTTTCCGGGAATGCCCTTGACATTCTTTTCCGTCGATTGTCTAATACCTAAAAGATTAGGACTAAGGATTTAGGTTTGGAGGCGGCCGTGATTGACATGCCGACACCCACTGCGCGGGAGTTGGAAATCCTCAAAGTGCTCTGGGAACACGGCCCGTGCAGCGTGCGCACCGTGTTCCGCCACTTGAGCGTCGACAAAGAGCTGGCTTACAACACGGTGCAGACGCTGTTGCGCATCATGGAGGACAAAGGACTGGCGACGCACCACGCGGAAGGCCGCACCTTTGTGTACACGCCGGTCTATAGCCGGGACGAGAGCGCGGCCCGCTTTTTGGACCGCGTGTTCGACGGGGCGGCCGATGAGCTGGTGCAAAGCCTGCTACGGAGCGAAAAAATCTCCGCGCACGAGTTGGACCGCCTGCAATCCATGATCACCGACGCGCGCAAACGCCGCACCAAGCGAGAGGGGAGGTAAGCCATGGGACCGTTGCCGCAATCGCTCGCGCTTTGGCTGGCCCACACCGCGCTCGGCGGGGCCGCCCTCTTGTTGATCACTTTGCTCCTTATGCGCTGGACAAGGCAGCCCGCGCGCCGCCAACGGCTCGGCGAGCTGGGCGTGGCCGCCGCACTCCTAATGGCCGTCCTTGCGCTAGGCCCCGCCTGGTGGACACCGCCCTGGGTGGGCGAACCCGAGGAATCGGCGTCCGCGTCTAAGCCTTTTTTGGAAGAGCCGTTGGCCTTCCAAGGCGCGATTGTGGACATGCCGCTCGAAATGCCGTTTGTGCCCGCCGACTTTGCTCTCGACGCCGGGCTGGAGGAATTGCCGCCGCCGGCGCCCGATGTCGCGACTCCGATGGCTGCCCCGTTTCCTTGGCACTTGCTGGCCGCCTGGCTTGTTTTCATCGTCATGGCGCTGTTCGCATTGGGCGCTTGCCTGTTTCTTTTGCGCTGGCTGCTTGGTTTAGCGGCGCTTTGGCGCATCATCAACGCATCGTGCCCCGCTCCTCCATCTATCCGCTTGGTGCTGAGGCAGCTTTTGAGCGGCAACAGGACGCCGCGCGTGCTCGTGACCGATCGCCTGCGCGTGCCCGTCAGTTTTGGCCTGTTTCGCCCTACGATCCTGTTGCCGGCATCGTTGTGTGGTCCGAATCGGACCAGTCAATTGCGCTGGGTGTTCGCCCATGAATGGGCGCATCTGGAACGGCGCGACGCCTGGAGCGCCTTGTTGTTCGCGCTAGGGCAAGCGATGTTTTTCTATCTGCCGTGGTTTTGGCAAGTGCGCCGCCAGGTGCGCTTGTGTCAGGAGTTCGTCGCGGACGCCGCCGCCGCCCAGGACCGGCCCGCCGACGAATACGCCGAGTTTCTGTTGAGTTGGGCGCCGGCGCCGGCCATTCCCTTGGCGGCGTCGGGTGTTTCGGGAAATCAATCCGATCTCTATAGGAGGGTTACTATGTTGCTCAGCAATGGCATGTCGGTCGAGAAGCGCTGCCCGCGCGGCTGGGTGGCGACCATCGGCCTGGGTCTGTTAGCGCTGGCCGTCGTCATCGCCGGCGTCAGTTTGACCGCGAATGCCGACGACCGGATCATCATTATCAAGAAGGCTGCCGGCAAGGACGGCCAGGATGTCATTCAAGTGCTGCCCGCAACGCCGGGCCAAGAAATCCGCGACGTGATTCAAGTGCTGCCCGGGCAGGGACAGGCGCAGCCAGGCAAAAAAGTCATCGTCTTACAGGGAACTGCCCAACCGGCCGCCGTTCGCGTTCAGGCCAAGCCGGCGCAGACGCAGAAAAAAGAGGTCATCGTCATTCAAGGCACGGCACAACCCCAACAAGGCGCACGCGTGCAGGCCACACCGAAAACTCGCGTTGCCGGCCAGAACGTCGTTGTGCCCAACGTTGACGTGGTTGTGCCCAACGTTGACGTGAAGGAATTGGAGATTCAATTGCGCGCCGTTGCCGAGCAAAAGGTGGACGTGGACGCAATCCAGAAAGCCATCGAAAAGCTCGAAAAACTCTTAAGTGCCCAGGAATTGGAGCAGGTTCGCAAGGCATTGGAACAACTGAAGCAGATGAAACAATGGCGGCACATGATTCCGGTTCCACCCAAAACTCCGGATGCCGTGATCGCTCCTGCCAAGCCGGGGGACACTACTTGGACCTTCGTGTGGCCGCAACAGCCGCGCCTGGGATTGAAACTCTCTAAGCCGAGCGCGATTCTCGCCGATCAGCTCAATCTGCCCAAAGGCCAAGGCTTGGTGATAACGGAAGTGACCGCCGACTCCGCCGCGGCCAAAGCGGGCCTCAAGGCCAATGACATTCTCATGAAGGTCGGCGACATCCTGGTCGCGGACGATGTCAGCAAGTTCACCAAAGCTCTCGAAGGCCTGAAGGCCGGCAGCACAGTGGTTGCCTGGGTGCTGCGCCGCGGCAAGGAAGAAACGATTCGAGGTTTGAAGGTGCCCGAAGCCGGGGCCCGCGTGCGTTTCCCGCAGAACATTCAGCTCAATCCGC
>JAKEHV010000441.1 GCA_022614915.1 Gemmataceae bacterium
AGCGACTGACCTAACAAGCTGCCCGCGACCAAGAGGTCTTCGAGTTGCTCCAAGGATGGCCGAAGCCTGGGAAATGCCGTGTTTTTCCGCGAATTCTTGCGGGCGGTGAAGGACTTCATGTCGAGTCTCCTGTGTGCAAAGACTCAAGTTAGGGCGTCCTTACCTAGGAACGTGGCTCGACTCCATCCGCCCGGTGGCATGTACTGCCGAAAGATGTCGGGCGAACTAGTTGGCGAAGGTTGAAAGGTGGGAGAAGAAGATAACAAGCTAATCAATAGCTTTCAAGTGAAAAAATGTGATTTCAATGAGAAGTTTCAACCCCAGCAACGGACTTTTTTCTAGCCCAGCCTCTGTTCTTCAACTCACTTCGATGTCGTTGGCCAAGATGGGCACGTCGCAGAGTTCCATGGCGGCGTGTTGGGCCAGTTGTTTGGCGTGATAGGTCGGCGCGCGTCCTGAAAGGACCAGCCCTTCGGGAAGCAATTGGACGCGCAGGTCGCGGATGCGGTTTCCCAAACGACGTTGCAAGAGCATCTCCAGACGTTCTTCATGGGGTACGTTGACGCGAAGGGAATTGGCATTCATGCGCTCACCTCGTTCCAAGAAAGGACAACCCGGACGCCAGGTGCGCCGAGCTTTCTGCATTGCTGGAATTGCGAACAACTGGCGACGTGCGGACGCCACAAAGAGAGGCTTCACCCCGCACTGGGCCTGCCGGAGGACCGTTGCTCACCGGCTGCCCGTTCGCCCTCCTTGGTCCCACGATAATGCATTTCCGCGCTGCGATGCATCTTACGGTATGAGTCAAGGGAATGGTTGTCAATCAAAAAATGCGCAATAATGCGAAAACTACCTAGCCGTCACTAAGTAGTTCATTGTAAGTCGGAGCCTACTTTTGTGGAATGAGTTCCAGGCATACGAGCCGGTCGTCGCCGCGAACATACAAGTAGCCGTGCGACAGCACCGGCGCCGCCCAGCACGGGTACTCTAATAAAAGCTGGCCGGTTTTGGGATCGCGCACGTCGACGATGAGCGAAACCTCATCGTATTTCTCCGGGTTCACTTTCAAAAGCCGCAACTTGGCGTCTTCGCCCAAACAGATGAAGTGGCCGTCGACCATAAGCAGAGAGCAGCGCGAAAGGCGCGGCTCGCTCCACATCACTTTGCCGGTGGCCCATTCGACACAGCGCAAGAGGACGTGGTTGGTGTGCCGCCCGCTCGAACCGTAGACGTAGCCGCCCTGGTGGATCGGCGTCATCCAGTGGCATTGCAGGCTCTTGCGAAACTTCTTGGCGTCGTCCCAGACGACGTCGTAGCCGCCGGGCTTGACTTTTAAGAGTGCGCTGCCGGGGCCGTAGCATTCGGTGATGAGGACCTCGTTGCCGACCACGACGGGGTTGGAGGCGTTGACGCTTTCCAAGTCCTCCGCGCGCCAGGGGAAATGGAAGTCGATCTTGCCGGTCTTGGGCTCGAAAGCGAGGAGTCCGCCGCGGGCCAGCATGAAGCACCAGCGCCGGCCGTCAATGGTTGCAAGCACCGGGCTGGCGTAGCTGGCCAATTCGTCGCTGATCTTGTATTGGACCGTGCCTTTGTACTTGTCGAATGCGACGACCGCGCTGCCGTTGCCTTTCAAATCGGCGAAATGTTGCAAGCCTTCCTTGCTGCCGTTGGGGCTGCCGCCGACGTGGACAAGGACAAGATCGCCTTCGACCACCGGAGCACTGCCGACGCCGAAGAAGTTCTTGATCATGCCGAAGTCTTTGCGTGTGTCCACTTTCCAGAGCAGCTTGCCTTCAGTGCTTACGCAGTGCAGCAAGCCCTCGGCGCCGTGGACATAGACGCGGTCGCCGTCCACGACCGGGCCAGAGCGCGGGCCGTTGTTGTAGCCGAAGTAATCGCGGAAATCGGTCTGGTACTCGAATTTCCACTGAAACTGGCCGGTGCGTGCATCCAGGCAGACGAGGCGGGCGGTGCTGGTTTCGAAGTGCTCGATCTTGCCTTTGACCGTAATCTGGTCCACGACGCGGTCGAGTTGGAAAAGCTTGCCCTTGCTGATCGCCGGAGCGCCGTAACCGGTGCCCAGCTTACGATGCCAAACCACGCGCAGGCCCGTTTCCGGCCACGGTGCGATAATGCCTTTCTCCGTGGACACGCTTGTGCCGAGTGGGCCGAGAAACTGCGGCCAGTCGCTGCCCTGCGCATTTAGGTTTGAGCCAACGCAAAAGAGTAATAGCAGCAGAATTCCTGTGCGGCGCATTTGGATTTGGAGTTTTGGTTTTGTTTCGGATTTCGAGCTTGCTTCGAATTTAGTGTTTCGGATTTAGGAAGCTTGTTCCGTTTCGATCTTGGCGATTTTCTCGACGCGGCGCGCGTGCCGGCCGCCTTCGAACTCGGTTTCGAGCCAGATGCGGACCATGCGGTCGATCAGTTCCTCGCCGAGCAAATCGGCGGACAGGCAGAGCACGTTGGCGTCGTTATGACGGCGGCTCATCTCCGCGGTAATGCTGTCGTGGCACGGGGCCGCGCGCACGCCTTTGACTTTGTTCGCCGCGATGCACATGCCGATGCTGGTGCCGCAGATGAGGATGCCGCGGTCGACTTCGGCCTTGCAGACGCGCTGGGCGACCTGGAAAGCGTAGTCGGGGTAATCGACGCTTTCGCTGCCTTCGGCGCCGACGTCCACGACCTGGTGCCCCATGGTTTGCAAGAGGGCCACTAAGCGTCGCTTGACCTCGAAGCCGCGATGATCGCTGCCGATCGCAATTTTCATGGTTAACCTTCCAACAACTCCGGCAGTAATTCTATCAAGCACTCCCGTATTTGTTGAGCGCAGGTCTGGTACAGCTCCAGGGGACCGCCGATGGGATCGGCGATGTCTTCTCCCGCAAGGGACAACAGGCGCGGCAGCACGCCCGTTCGCAAGCTGCGCAGGATGTAGACGTGGTTGTGCGTCATCCCAAAGAGATAGTCCGCTTGCGCCAAAAGCTCGTGCGTGAGCGGCTGGCTGCGATGTTGGCCAAGTTCGGCGCCGAAAGCGCGGACGACTTCCACGGCCTCAGGAGTCGCTGCGCCCCCCATCATGGCCGCAACGCCGGCCGAATGCACGCGAAATCCGCGCCGGGGCAGGTCGACGGCCGCGCAACCCAACCGCTCCGCCAGCAAGTGCGCGCACAAGCCTTGAGCCATGGGGCTGCGGCAGGTGTTGCCGGTGCAAACGAAAACTATCTGACAGGGCAGGGCGTCGTCGATTTCCGCGGCCGGAATGGCGCCTTCGCGCACCACTTTACATGCTTTGCCGTCGAGCCGCACGACGGTGGCGGGTTGGCGGAAAAACGTCGGGCCGTCGCGCACCAATACATCCTCATCGCTTAAGGCACCCAAGGCCTGGTCCGGCTCAGTCCATGGCGTCGCCACCGACACGAGCGGGGCGCCCAAGCGCCGCGCCGCCAAGCGCAGAGCCGGATGAGCGGGAAGCCGCAGCGGCACTCCTTGTTCGACAAGCGTGGACCGCACCTGGGGCGGGAAGCAAGCGGCCAGACCTTGTTTGCCGCCGGCCCCGCCGCAAAGCACGAGCGGGCCGGGCCAAAAACGCCGTCCCAAGCGCGCCCCGGCCCAGCGTAACGCAGGCGCCCAATCGAATGCCTCGACGGCTTGCGACAAGACGACGGCAACGGGAGAGGAGGCTTCCTTATGGCGCTCAGAATAGGTGACCGCCTCGGGACAGAGCGCGCAGGCCGCC
>JAKEHV010000442.1 GCA_022614915.1 Gemmataceae bacterium
GCTCGTCGAAGGTCACTTCCATGCGCGGCGTCTGGTAGCGGTACCAAAGGGCGCGCAAGGTCGCCAGGCCGTACAGGGTGACGCCTTGCAGCCCTTTGATCTTGCGCGATTCCATCGTGACCGCGCCGTTGAGGCCGAGTCCCAAACAGCACACGAAGTATTTCTGTCGGCCGTCCGGCGCGCGGACGACGCCGACGTCCACCAAGCGCACGAGTTCGCCGTTGCTCGGAGGCTCCATCAAGAGGCTGGCGTGATAGTCGTTGGCGGACCCGATGGGGACAATGGCGAAATGGACGTCTGGCCGTTGCGCCAAAAGCAAACCGTTGGCGACTTCGTGGACCGTGCCGTCGCCTCCCGCGGCGGCGACGACGCGGTATTCGTCGAGAGCGGCCTGTTTGGCAAGCTCAATGGCGTGGCCGGGCCGCGTTGTGGGTTGGAAATCGACGCGCTTGCCCCAGAATTGCCGCAGACGGGCCAGGCGCTTGGCGGCGTGCCCTTTGCCCGCGGCGGGGTTGAAGATCACACACATTTCGGGCGGCGGCATGCATTCATTCTAGCCGGCAGGACAGGTGGCGAGCCGCGCCAGTAAGGAAGCGAACACTTCGGAGCCGCGCCCGTGAGGAAGCGGGGCCGCGACAGCGGCCAACCCTAATCGGCAAACTCGACACCGCTGGCAGGCGCGGCGGGACTTTTGCCGGCTTCCGATGCACAAATGGCAGGACTTTTGCCGGCACCTGCTACAATAAAATGTCCGCCCTGGGGTGGCACACATCCAGCGCTGCGCACACCTCGTTGCACCACAGGGAGGCCGTCATGCGTAATCTCATGGCCGTTGCCGCGCTGCCCCGCTTCCTCACGGGCGCGGCTCCGAAAGTTGTCCGCTTCCTCGCCGTTTCGGCTCTGACAGGCTTTGTCTGGAGTTGCTCGGTCCACGCCTGCCACGCGCAAGCGTTCTACGGAGGCGAAGTCGAGCGCGCCTTGCGGCCGGGCGTCTACACGCCCTATGACGGACTGCCCTGGTCGCACCGCTACAACTACGAAATCGGACCAATCTTGTACTTCAACAAGAGCGCCCGCGAGCTCTATTTATTGGAGTATCTCGACCGGCTCGACCGCGCTGAGAAGTTTGGTTACGCGCCGCCGCGCGATCCCTTTGGCCACGAGGCGCCGGTGGTAGTACGACCGGCGCGCGTTGGCTTTGGACTGGGCATTTTCCGTTGGCGCTGACCCGCGCCGACCTGATTCATCGATTCGCGTTCGCGCCTTGCGCGCGAGCGCGCTATTCTCGTTCGGTTGTATAATGGATGCATGCCAGAACCGACGCCCGACCTTTTGCTCGAGATCCTCAAAGCCTGCGCCGCGGCCCATCCCGAGCCGCTCTATCCTGCCGCGTTCGCCGCCGAGTCCGGGCTGGAGCGCGAATTCCTCGACGAATCGCTCGACCGCTTGCGCATGAAGGGCCTCGTGCAGCTCACCGATTGGGCGGCCGGCAAGGGCCAAGGCTACGCGCTCACGCCGGCGGGGGCGGCAGCGGTCGACGACCCCAATCTCTTGCGCCGCGGCCGGTTGCCCGCGCCGGAAGCCGACGCCGCCGAGCCGAGCGCCGATCCCCTTTCCTCTCACTGGGAGCGCGGCGAAGCGATCCGGCTTTCGCTGTTGGAGCCCAAGCCGCCCTATGTCACGTACACCCTCTTGGGCATCAATCTCGTCATGTTCTTCGGCGGCTTGGCGCTGGGCTTGCAGCGCGGGGTGTCCTTGGATGACTATTTAGTCGGACGCAGCAGTCAACTCTTGACGAGTCTGGGCAGCGTGAATTTGCGCGAAGTAATCCTCGACAATGACTGGTGGCGCTTGTTGACTTACGGCTTCCTTCACGGTGGAGCATTGCATCTGTTGGTGAACATGTACTGCCTGTACAATTTGGGTCCCCAAATGGAGTCCCTTTGGGGCTCGGCCCGGTTTATGGCGTTGTACCTCTTTTCGGTGTTTGCGGGAGGCGTGGCTGTGATGACCGCCGCCATCGTGCGGCTGCCGCTGGAAGTTATCCTTGACCCGCGTTATCCAAGTACGGTGGGGGCATCCGGCGCCATCTGCGGTCTCATGGGGTCCTTTGGCGTGTGGGTGTTCCTCAACCGACAATACTTACCGCCGCAGCTCGTATCCCATTTCGCTCGAGCACTCCTCACCAACACGATACTTATCGTGATCATCAGCACAATGCCGGGCGTCAGTTGGGAAGGACATCTGGGAGGGGCTATCGGCGGAGCGGTTTTTTCCATTCCGCTTAACAATCATCGCTACGGCTCGCGCCTTGCTCGGCGTGTCGCCTGGCTTGGCTTGATTGCATTGCCATTGGCGACATATGTATATGTTCGTTCGCAATGCGCGCCGCCCCAAGTTCAAGCCCAGCGACTGGTTGTCGGTCCCAAGGTGCATGGGACATTCAACGAATTCGTCTGGGCAATCATCAACAATTGGGACCCAGCCGATGCGACCTCGCACGCCAAAGAAGCGGTCTACGAACGGACCAGGCAATTGCCTTCCGTGGTGCGCACATTGAGTGAAGCCGCCTTTTTTAGCCTGGGCGACAAAAAACAGTCGGCCGAACAAGTCCGGGTCTACTTCCAGGAATGGCTGGAGTTTTACACTGACCTGGATGCGACGCTTTCGTCCAATCCGCCCTGGCCCCAAGCAAAACAAAAAGACCTCGTTGACCGATACGAGAAGATAGTCAAGATGATGAGGGAATTGCGCAAGTGAACCGTTAGTCCAGTGCACATCTTCAGGCGAGCCGCTTTGAAACGTGCGCGGCTCTTCCTCGTTCACGCCGCCTATCCAAATTAAGAGAGCGCAGGCACGGGGATTGACAACCTCGCCGGGTTCGCCTATACGCCGTCACCCGCAAACAGGGAAAATCCCAGAAACCGCATGATTCACGGCGGAATCTCCATGATTCGGCGAGGGGGCTGGTCCATGCAATGGCGAATGTGGCGCACCGGGGCCGCGTGCGCGAGTCTTCTAGCGGCGGCGGGTTGGCTGTGGGGACAAGAGCCCCCGCGGCTATTGTTCGGACCTCCTCCTAGCGCGACAGCAAAACAGCCGGCCGTTGTCGAGTCCGTCACGTTTCAGAAAGACGAAGAAAAGCTTGAGAAATTCCTGATCCGATTGGAGCCGCCGCCCCCGGAGCAGTTGTTTCGCTTGGTCGCCGAAGAAGAGCTGCGTGTGCGCTTTCAAAAAGAAGGGGAAGCGGCCGATTTCAAGCTGGTTTTCCCGCCTAGTAAGGAAGTGCCGCCACAAACTGTGTTGCCGCCGCGCGTTTGGCCCTATGCGCAATTGTTCGCCGAGCCCAATTACGTCTGTTACCGCCGGCTGTGGTTCGAGCAGCGCAACGCCGAGCGCTACGGCTGGGACCTTGGAGTCCTTCAACCCGGCCTATCCTTGGGAATCTTCTATGGCGACCTGGTTACGCTGCCGGTGCGTTGGCTGCTCGATCCGTTCCGCTGCTACGAATGCAGCGCGGGCCTGTGTTTGCCGGGCGACGCGGTGCCGCTTTGGCTGAATCCACTTTGGACTCGATGATCCATCGAATCCAATGAATCAGCAAGGGATGATGCGAACGCTAAACGGAAACGGAAGGTAAGGCAATGAGGCAGGGATGCCTGGCGCTTTGGTGCATGGGATTGCTGGCTTTGGCCGGCTGCACGCAGTCGTGTTTCCAGAAGGAATGCGACTGGATGCACATCTACGAACGCGACCGTATTCCGCTTTCGTTGGAAATGGATCCCAGCTCCGCAATCGCACCCGAAATCCCCAAAGTGGCAACGCCCGCGACGGTGGCCGACCCTAACCGCCAGCCACGTTACTTGTCCTTGCAGGAAGC
>JAKEHV010000443.1 GCA_022614915.1 Gemmataceae bacterium
CACGCCGAAACCATGGCGTGCGCCTCGACGGGCTGCTGGTCGAATCGGGCGCGCGTCCCGCCCCGCGGATAGAAGCCATTGGAGCCGATGGGAACGAAATGGTCCTGCGCGGCTATTCCCTCACCCCGCCCTCTTTCCCCGAACAGGGTTGGGTGTGAAGTTAACTGAATGCCGGCCAACCAGTCCAGGGCCTGGAGCGAGGTTTGCACCATGTCGTCGCGCGCCATGGCCAGTCCTGATACCAACAGCGCGTGGGGCAGGGTCGCGTTGCAATAGGTGAGCCGATCTTCAAACCAGGGCCAGTCCGGGGAACTGCAACGGCGGAAGCATTCCAGGAGTCTTTCGGCGAGGACTTCCCGTAAACCGGAGGCGGTCCGGTCGCCGGCAAAGCGTTTCAGGTATTCGTGGATGCCAAGGAGAATGAAGGACCAGGCACGCGGACTTGTGAGGTCGGTGATAGCCGGCAAGGCTGATTCGACGAGTTGACCGGCAACGCCGCGCAAGCCAGGATGGTTGGACCGGCCAATGACGATGCCCAGTCCCCAAAGAGCCCTCCCGTGGCAATCATCCGAGCCCTGCTCTTCGGCCCAGCGCCGATCGTAGGTTAGGAAATTCCGAAAGCGTCGGGTTTTGGAATTAAACGCATGGCACAGGAAGGCAAGATAGCGCGTTGCCAGACCAAACGCTTGCCCGGAGGTATCCGCGCCCTGTTCTTCCAGGGAAACCGCGACGATCAAGGCACGGGCGTTGTCGTCGGTTGCGTATCCCTCGCTGTAGTTTGGGACCGTGAAACAGGCATGCTGCACAAGGCCTGTGTCGTCTGTCAGACGCCCCAGATGATTCAGGTTGAGCACGGGCAGCTCTGGCGGGCGCTTTTCCAGTGTCTGGTTCAGCAAGGGCACTCCTCCTGCCGATCCGTTGCCAAGAGGAAGCGAATAGGAGACAGACGCCCGCCCAGTGAACAATGGCCGCGGCGAATGGCTGCGGACTTCGTGGGCCCGCGCGAAGCTGGCCATGTACCGGGACGCGACCTTTGGCCAGATCATTTCGCGCCCAAACAGGTAGGCGCGCTTGCGGATCGCGTGGCGCTCGGACTCGTTGTCCAACAATTCGACGACGCTTCGGGCAATGGCCGCGGCGTCCGCAAACGGGACCAGCAAACCGCGCCCGTCCGCCAGCAACTCTTCCGCATACCAGTAGGGGGTCGAAATGACGGCCTTGCCGGCGCCGACCGTGTATGCCAAGGTCCCCGACGTGATCTGCGCTGGATTGAGATAGGGCGTGACATAAATGTCCGCCGCCCCGATGAACTCGTTCAGTTCTTCCAGGCTGACAAAGCGGTCGTAAAAGAGGATGTTGCTTTCCACCCCCAGCGTGCGCGCCAAGCGTTCGAGCTGGAGCCGATAAAACTCCCCCTCGTGCCGTTTGACATGCGGATGGGTCACGCCGAGGATGATGTACACCGCCTGGGGATAGCGCGTCAAAATCGCGGGCAGCGCCTCGATGACGAATTCGAGCCCCTTGTTTGGCGCCAGAAGGCCGAACGTGAGCAACACCAGCTTGCCTTCAACGCCGAACCGATCTTTGTGAAAACTGGGGTCCACGAAGGGCACATCGGGAATGCCGTGCGGAATCAGATCGACCTTATCCTCGGAGAGATCAAAAACCGCGCGCAAGAAGCCGGCGCCGCGCTCGCTCATGACCACCAGCCGGTCGGACCGTTGCGCCAGCTTTTCCATCACTCGCCGCTGATTCGCATCCGGCTCGCGCAAGACGGTATGCAGCGTGGTCACCACCGGCATGCGCAGCTCGCGCAAGAGCGCTAAGATGTGACTGCCGGCCGGTCCGCCAAAGATGCCAAATTCGTGTTGCAGGCAGACCAGATCGACGTTGTTGCCGTTGAGGAAATCCGCGGCGCGCCGATACGAGGCCGGGTCGCCCTCCGCCAACTCGAAGCGCACGCGGGCGGGATAGTCGTACCCATCGGCGGTATCGTTGACCGGCAGGGCAAAGCACGTCGTCTCGGGGTAAGCGGCGGCGACGGCTTCGCACAGGTCGGTCGTAAAGGTCGCGATGCCGCACTGGCGCGGCAAATAATTACCAATGAAGGCGATCCGCTTGAAAGGCGCTTGCCTCACAGTGTCCATTGTGAATTCTCCGCCCATTTGCGCTTTAGCGCGTGCCCGGCGCCGAAATCCATTCCCATAGTTTCATCACCAACCACAACGGCCCCAAGAATACAGGCCAGACTTCAGCCAAGCCAACGTTTTCGCGCATGGCCGGC
The DNA here is from genome assembly GCA_022614915.1 of Gemmataceae bacterium. Classification (GTDB taxonomy): domain Bacteria; phylum Planctomycetota; class Planctomycetia; order Gemmatales; family Gemmataceae; genus JAKEFD01. Next base: position 2,285 of record JAKEHV010000443.1, read on the forward strand.
TTATCCCGGAATTCCATCACCAAAGCAAGCAGTCCGCAGACTGCCCAGCCAATGATCAACCACCAATACCATGCCATTTTATTCTCTCTTTCTGACGGTGTTGCCAGTGGGGCAGCCGTCTTACAGGTGCGCACTCGTCTCGCCGTTTTAGCGAAGACCGGAGCGCCCACGTTGTTTCAATGCAAAAGCAGGTTCAGACGCCGCGCTCGACGACAGGCAGGATTGTCACCCTGTCATTGGTGATGCGCACTTCCCAATCGCCTTGGCACTGTGGGCACCGAAACCAGGCACGCTGCATCGAAGCGATCTCCGCGTCCGCGCCGCCTTGAAGGACCGAAGGCACTAGGTTGCCTGTCCAGTCACAGTTGTCGTGCGGGCAAGCCACGGAAAAACTGGTCAACATGAGAGTGCCCTCTTTGTTAAGATTCCCTCGCTCGCGCGTCGGGCTAGTGTTAACAATCCCTCGCTCGCGCGTCGGGCTTGTGTTCGCTCGCTCGCGCGTCGGGCCAATGTTAACAATCCCTCGCTCGCGCGTCGGGCTAGTGTTAACAAGGTTGCAAGTTGACTTTTTGCGCCAGCTCCCAAAGCAACTGGGCTACTTCGGGCAGAGGAAACGGCTTGCGGATGACCGCGGCGGAACTCAAGTTGGAGAGCTTCCATTCGGTGTAATTGCCGAGGTCGCCGCTCATGAAGCGGCAGCAAATCTGCGGGTTGAGTTGTTGGAGTGCAGTCAATGTTTGCGGACCATCGAGGAGCGGCATGCGCACATCCATAAGTACTACGTCAATATCCAAGCGATGAAACTTGTACAAAGCGAGCGCTTCCTCGCCGTCGGCCGCCTGCCACACGGCGAACCCTTGTTGCTTTAGCACGATGGTCAGCATGCCGCGCACAGACGCATCATCATCGACCACCAGAATGCCGTACGTCCGTGCCGCTGCGCGGGAATTCACCAAAAGCCCAACTCCTGTTTCTCGAAATGACGCACCGGTCAAGTTCAATTCCAACATGGGGACCTCCTTTGTCACGCCGAAAGCTACTGCTGGTCGGCTGGATCATGCAATCGGGGAGTCCTTTGGGACGCCCGCCTGGATTTTTTCCCACACCTCCATGCGATGGATAGGGACATCCGCGGCGATCTCGAAGCCCAGCCGCACTTTGCCGCGGCTGACTTCAAGCACCGTGACTTTGAGCATGCGCTCGAAGCCGACGGCGCCACCGACTACAACCGATTCCAGGTTTTTCCTTGTCAAGACCAACATGGTACACCTTGCTTTCAGGACGAATCGCCCGATCCGCTGCCGCTCCAGTTCCCCGCCGGCACGCTGCCGGCGAGCAAGAACACCTGCACCATGGTGCCGGTCGCGAACATCTGCATCACGGCGCCGGTGGCTGTTTCGATTTCGGCGGTCGCTTCGCGCACCGCCACACCGGTAATCCTTTTGATCTCGTCGCGCAGCGATTCGGAAGTGTTGGCAAACAACTGCCGGTGAAATTCCTGCATCTGGGCGGCGCCCGCCGGACTGGTGGCCACGGCTTTCTCCGCCGGCGACAAGGCGCCGTGGAGCGTAATCACCAACGTTTTTTCGCTCATAACTACGTTCACCGACTTAGGCACGTGGCCGGTCCTTTGCCGTTCAAAGGCGCTGGCCGCATGGGCGAGCTGCCGCGCTATAGTGGAATTGGAATCGTCCATCGCTGCGCCCTGGGAGTTTGCGACCAGCCGCCTGCCTTGCTCCCTCCTTCAGGGAAAAAGCAGGGAAGGCCAAAAAAAAACCGACGTGGTGGAACACCCAAAGGCATTCGACCACGTCGGCTTACTCGTCAACGAGCCCCCCGAACTGGGCCGGGTTGCCCTTTATCTAGTCGTCCGACGACTTCGTAGCTATTCAAAAGACCCAATGATAATCCTAGCAGCTTGGCACGGGGAAAGCAAGCGGACGTCGGCAACGTGACGCAAACGACTGCTCCGTTGAACCGGATCACGAACACCACCTACGACGTCTTAAACCGCCCAACGCTCGTCAAGGAGGCCGTCGGCACTGCCAATGAGCGCGCTCAATCGACCACGTACGATCAGGTGGGCAACGTTGTCGCCACGAGCGACTTGTTCAGCACCACGCAATTTGGCTACGACGCCCTTAACCGCCAGATCAGCACGACCGAAGCATTCGGCACGCCGAAACAGCGCACCACGCTCACGAGCTACAACGCGCTCGGACAGGTGCTGACAGTCACCAGCCCAGCCAACATCGTTACCCAGTACGTCTATCTACCGCTGGAGCGCAAGACCACGGTCATCGAAGCCTTCAACACGCCCAAGGCGCGGTCCACCACCACGCTATTCGACGCCAACGGCAACGCGGTCAGTGTCATCGACCCTCTTGAGCGCGAGACAGTCACGATCTACGACGCGCTCAATCGGCCCACTGCGACTATCGAAGCCTTCAACACGCCGAACGCCCGCGCGTCGTCCACCAAATATAACGCTGTCAACAATGCCATCGAAGTCACTGCCGTCGACCTCGTGAAGACCGTCTACGGCTACGACGCCCTCCATCGCCAGGTGCTCGTCACCGAAGCGTTCGGCACGCCCCTCGCCAAGCAGACGATCACCGCGTTCAATCCAGGCGACCAGGTCGTGAACGTGACCGATACTTTGGAACACGTCGTCGCCTTCGCTTACGACCTCTTGGGCCGGCAGACGCTCGTCATCGAAGCACAGGGACAATCCATCGAAAAAGTCACCGAGACCGACTACGACCTTCTCAACAACGTCATCGAGGTCACTGATTCGCTCGAAGGCAAGACACAATTCTTCTACGACTTCCTCAATCGCCCGGTGCTGAAGCGCGAAGCGGTCGGCACGCCGTTGCAAAACGACACGGCGACGGTCTACGATGCCCGCGACCGCGCCATCCGCGTCATCGACGCGCTTACCGGCATCTCCGAAACCGATTACGACGTGCTCGACCGCGCCGTTGTCGAGCGCGAAGCCGTGGGCACACCGCTCGTGCGCTCCACCGGCACGACCTACAACAACCTCGACCAGATCGTCTCCATCCTGGATTCCCTGAACGGCCTCGAGCAATTCGGCCACGACGAACTGGGCCGGCGGATTTGGCATAAGAGCGCCGCAGGCACGCCGCTCGAGCAAACCGAGTCGTCCGACTACGACGCCGGCGACCGCATGATCGCCCAGACCGACGCGGGCGGCTTCGTCACCCAGTTCGACTACGACCTATTCGACCGCAATTGGCGGATCATCGAAGCCGCCGGCACCCCGCTCGCCCGCACCACGCTCAACAGCTTCGACGTGGCCGGCCGCGTGCTCTCGACTACTGATCCCCTGGGCCGGGTCACTGCCTACGGCTACGACCTCTTGGGCCGGCAAATCACCGTGACCCAAGCCGTCGGCACGCCCGAGCAGCGGACGTTCGCCAAGGTCTACAACCTCTTGGGCCAGGTGGTGCAGGAAATCGACCCCCTGGGCCGGATCACGCAGTACGGCTACGATGCGCTCGGACGCAAGACGTTGGAGACTGTGGCTCATGGAACGCCGCAAGCCGCCACGACGCAATTCCAATATGACCTGCTCGGCCGCGTCAACAAGGTAATTGACCCCAATCTCAACGAAACCGAATTCACGTACAACGCGCTTGGCTTGGAGACAAGCCAGACCGACCCATTGGACCGGACATCGACGAAGGAGTACGATCTTCTTGGCCGGCTGACGCGCGCCACCGACCGGCTTGGCCGCAAGCGCGAATTGACCTACGACTGGCTGGGCCGGCTCGACGCGGAGACTTGGAAGACGCCGGCCGACGTGGTCGTGGAGACGATCGACTACGGCTACGATCTTTTGGGCCGGATGACGAGCGCGACCAACAGCCAAGGCGGATACTTCTTCAATTATGATGCGCTTGGCCGCCTGGCGAGCGTGCAGGAGCCGTACAGCGTCAGCCTGACTTTCGGCTACGACGTGCGCGGCAACCGCATTTCCGTGCAGGATTCGCTCGGCGGGCAGACGAATTCGACCTACGACGGCTTGAACCGCTTGGTCTCGCGCGTCTTCACGCAAACCGGCCAGCCGACGCTGCGCGTCGATCAGTCGTACGACCTGGCCAACCGCGTGATCGAGCAGCGGCGGTACTCCGACTCCGCGGGCACGCAGTTGGTCGCCGAATCGGATTACGTCTACGACGTGCTCGACCGCATCATCGACTTGGAGCACAAGAACGCCGCCGGCGGCATGCTCGCCGACTA
>JAKEHV010000444.1 GCA_022614915.1 Gemmataceae bacterium
GCGGCCTACCGCGGCAGCCTCGCCGGCATGAACGGCGGAGCAATCCTCATCGGCGGCTCGGCGGGCCTCGAAGTCGGCATGCGCATGAAACGCGGCATCATTGTGGTCGGCGGCCCGGTCCGCGACTTCGCCGGCCTGCAAATGAAAGGCGGCACCATCTTCCTAATGGGCGGAGCGGAAATCCGCACCGGCGCCTGGATGTTCCGCGGCACCATCGTCTCGTTGAAGCCGCTGCAATTATTGCCGACCTTCGCCTATGCCTGCGCGTATCATCCCACTTTTCTGCGTGTCTATGGCAAGCACCTGCAATCGTTCGGTGTGACCATTCCGCTTCATGTTCGCGAAGGCGCCTACGAACGCTACACTGGAGACGCCGCAGTCCCGGGCAAAGGGGAAGTGCTGATTTGGAAACCCACCGCTTGACCCCTTTCTGTTACTGTCCTTTTCCCGGCGAACCTTTCGGCCCTTCCTGTAAAAGCCCTCTGATTTCGGCGACGGCTTTCCACAAATCGCCAAGCGCCTGCACAAACGAAAGCTCCGCCTGGGCCAGCGTGCGCTGCGCTTGCAGGACGGCGGCGTAGTCGTATTTGGCATCGCCACGTTCGTAGCCTAAGCGCACCAGGCGCAGCGATTCCTTGGCGCTGGGGAGAATGGCTTTGGCATAGGCGTCGGTCTGCGTGCGCGCCGTTTGATAGCGCTGGAAGGCGACGGCGAGACGCTCGTCGAGGCGCAGCTCGGCCTGGCGGTCTTCGTGACGGGCGCGGGCCAAGTCGGCCAGCGCGGTTTGCACGTTGCCCTGGTTGCGATTGAAGACGGGCAGCGCAACGCCCGCTTCCAACTTCATGCGCCAATCCTTGTCCGGGAAATCGTAGAACGGCTGCACGAGCATGTGGACATTGGGGATCCGTTCCGCTTCTGCGCGTTGGGCGTGTTGCTCGGCTTGCAATACTTTGGCGCGAGCTTCTTGAAGGATGGACGAGCGTGCGCGCATCGTTTCCCGCACCTTTTCAAACGCAAATTCGGGGATCGCGGATTGCAGCGAGCCATTAAGCGGCGCCGGCGGCAATTCCGCAACGCCGACCGCGGCGGCCAGAAGCTTCCAGGCAGCCTGTTCGCGTCGGCGGGCGGCGTCGCGGCGCAGCTTGCTCTCGTTCAACTCGACGTCCGCTTGCAAGACATCCGGTTGCGCGCCCACGCCCGCCTTCAGGAGCTTCTGAGCCACTCCCAGGCTTTCCTCCGCGAGGCGGACAACTTCGTCGGTGGCCTTGAACTCCGCTTGGGCCGTGAGCGCCTCCACAAAGCCCAAGCGCACGCGCGTGGCCAGCTCAAACCAACGCGTGACGGCTTGCCACTCTGCCGCACTGACGCCGTGTTCCGCCGCCGCTTGAGCCAGGCGCAGTTTGCCGCCGGTCACGAATTCCTGCCGATAGATAGGACCTTGCGAGCCGGCGCCGTTGCGCTGGTGCCCTAACGAGTCGGCTTCCCAGCCGAAAAGCGGATTGGGAAAAAGTCCGGCTTGGGTCCATTGGCCCTGAGCGGCCTCCGTTCGCGCTTGTGCAATGGCCAAATCCGGATGCCGCGCGGCGGCCAAGGCGAGCAGTTGATCGACGTCCCATGCTTTGGGCCCCGCAGGTGTTGCCGGCGTGAACTCGTTCGGCAGCGTTGCTTCGGCGTGTAGCGCCGGCAGCGGTGAAAAGGACCCAAATCCGCCCGATCTTGGCCCGACACACCCGGCCGCACACAGACCAGCCACCAACACTAATAGCGCCAACCGAAGACGGCAGACGGCAGCACGCAGGCGACGATTGCCGCGCAAGTCTGCAATCTGAAATCTCCAATCAGCAATCATCCTGTTTCCTCGTCGGGTTGGGCGGCGCCGCGTCCAAAACATTCGTAGAGCACCGGCAGCACGAGCAAGTTCAAGAGCGTGGACGTAAACAGGCCGCCCAAAATGACGACAGCCATCGGATGTTCCACTTCCAAACCGGGGCGTAGGCCAGCCAGCGCGATCGGCAGCAAGCCGAGTCCGGCGGCCAGTGCGGTCATGAGAATCGGGCTGAGCCGCTCCTCTGCGCCGCGCAGGATCAGCTCACGGCCAAACGGCGTCTTCTCGTGGACTTCGAGGTGGCGGTAATGGCTGACGAGCATGATGCCGTTGCGGGCAGCGATGCCGATAACGGTGACGAACCCGATAAGCGAACCGAGGGAAAGGACGCCGCCGGTCCAATAAACTGCCGCGACGCCGCCAATGAGGGCGAACGGCAGCGTCAGCATGACCAGGAGAGTCAATCGGAACGAGCGAAAATCCATGTACAAGAGCAGCGCCACGCCCAAAAGAGAAAACGCGCTGACCAAAAGCAGTTGCCGTTGGTTTTCGCTGCGGGCCTGGTATTCGCCGAGGAATTCGATGCGAAAGTCGGTCGATTGCAGCGGCTCGACGCGACGGCGGATTTCGCGGACCACGCCGCCCAGGTCGCCGCCGCGCACGTTGCAGGTAACGTCGATGCAGCGCGAGGCCCGGTCGTGGCGAATCGTGTTAGGCGCATTGACCTGACGTATCTCGCCCAAGGCTTCGAGCGGCACAGTGCCGAGCTTGCCGGGCCCGGGGTTAGGCAGCGCGATTTCCAGTCGCCGCAGGTCGGGCAGACTCTTGCGCACATCGGGATGGCCCCAGACGACCAGGTCGAAGCTTCTTTGATCTTGGAGCACTTCGCCGACCTTGACGCCATTGACCAGTGTAATCATTTGTTCGAGCACCGCTCCAGGCGATAATCCAAACGCGGCCAGCCTGTGCGGGTGCAGAATGACCTCCAATTGCGGCACCAGCACTTGCGGTTCCACGCGCAAGTCGACGACGTCCGGCACGCGGCCTTCCCCGGTCCGTTCTCCTTCAATGGCTTGGCGGATTTCTTCCGCCTTGCGACGCAGCCCCGCGAGGTCGTGGCCGTAGGTGCGCAAGACGATAGAGGCGCCGGCGCCGGACAAGACTTCCTTGATGCGCTCTTGCAGATAGGTGAGCAGATCGTGCTCGAAGCCGGGATGGCGAGCCATGACCGCTTCGATCTTGCGGCGCTCGGCGTCGTAGTTCTCCACCTTGGCGCCGATGCTGATCCAGAGTTCCGCAAAGTTTGGCCCAACCACTTCTTCGCCGGCCTCGGCGCGGGCGATGTGCGAGCCGAATTCCAAAACCGCGGTCTCTGCGAGCATCTCCTTGCTGACGATTTCAATGTCGCGGCGCATGGCGTCGATGCTGGTGCCGGGCTTGGCAATCCAGTGCATGAGAAAATCGGACTCCCGAAAGCGCGGCAAGTATTCCTCCTTGAGCTGGGCGAACAGCCAGCCGGCCGCGCCCAAGAGCACGATCACGAGCGCGAAAGTCAGGATGGGCCAACGCAACAGCGCCGGCAGCCCGCGGCGATAGAGCCAGCGCAGGCCGCGCGTGAGCGGCGCTTCGCGCTGTCGCTCGACGGCTTTGGGCAATAGAAGAAGCGACAAGGCCGGGGTAATCGTCAGCGCGACCACCAGCGACGCCATGATGGCCAAGATGTAGGCAACCGCCAGCGGTTGAAAAAACGCGCCGGCGACGCCGCTCAGGAAGAAGATCGGCAAGCAAACGAGCACGACAATGAAGCTGGCGAAAACCACAGCGCTGCGTACCTCCAGGGAAGCGCGGAGTACGACCTGGAAGGCGGACAGCGGTTGGTCGGCGAGGCGATTCTGCCGCAGCCGGCGCACGATGTTTTCCACGTCGATGATGGCGTCGTCCACGACTTCGCCCAAGGCGATGGCCAGGCCGGCCAGCACCATGGTGTTGATAGTTGCCCCAAAGCGGGCCAGAATCCACAAAGCCGCAACGATGGAAAGCGGAATCGCCGTCATGCTGATAAGCGCGGTGCGCCATTCGAAGAGAAAGGCGACGAGGATGAGTGCCACGATGCCGGCGCCCAGCAGCATGGCCGTGCGCAGATTACTTAGCGCCAGCTCGATGAAGCTGGCGGGGCGAAAGATACCCGTCGTGACGTCCACGCCGGCCAGGCTGGGGCGCAGCGCTTCCAGGGCTTCTTCGGTCTTCAGCGTGACGTCGAGTGTATTGGCCCAGGGGTACTTTTCCACGACCACGAACAGGCCGGGATCGTTGTTGATGACGCCTTCGCCGATATACGGTGGATTGCCCGTCGTGATTTCTGAAACGTGTTCGAGCAGGATCGCCTGCCCCTGGTGATGCGCGACCACGGTTTTGCCCAGATCGCTCGCGCTTTCCACACGGGAGGCATACTGAATGGCCAGGCGCTGATTGGGCGTATCGTGAAAGCCGGCGCTGGCATACAACGTAGCCTGGCGCGCTGCCTGTTTCACTTGTTCCAGCGTGACGCCGAAATCGCGCAGCTCGCCGGGTTTGACCAAGACCTGAAACTGCTTGGGCTGCAAACCATAGGTCGAGATGTTGGCGACGCCCGGCACGGCCAAGAGACGCGGCTCGATTACCCACTTCATCAGCACGGACACGTCGGTCTGTGTAAGCACGGGTTCCCCAGCCACGAGCTTGTCCGGGCGTTTGGGTTTGAGGCCGATGTGTAAGGCGCGGCTGGTGGACGAGAGCGGCGGTAAAACGTGCGGCGCTTTAGCCTGCTGCGGCAAGCGCGCCGCCGCGACTGCCACGCGCTCCGAGACGATTTGCCGTGATTGGAAAATGTCCGTGCCGCGTTCGAACAAAAGTTGCACGGAGGACAAGCCCTGCACCGAGCGCGAGCGCAGCGTGGTCATGCGCGGCACGCCGTTGAGAGCGCTTTCCAAGGGGACCGTCACCAGGTTCTCGACGGCCTCGCTGGACATGCCGGGCGCTTCGACCTGCACTTCCACTAGCGGCGGTGCGAACTCGGGGAAAACGTCCCAAGGCGCGCGCACGATGTCATTGATGCCGGCGACCAGCACGGCGACGGCAATCGCTACGATGGCGACGCGAAAACGCAGGGATGTGTGAACCAGCCGCGTTAGCATTCCTTGCCCAATCAATCATCGTCGTCCTGGACTTCTACTTCCGCGCCCTGGGGCACGGGCGGCCGGAAGAACTCACGGCTAAACAGAGCGGCGACGCCTTCGACGACAACGCGGTCGCCGTCGCGCAA
>JAKEHV010000445.1 GCA_022614915.1 Gemmataceae bacterium
GCCGCACAGCGCCGCGTTTCGATGCATCATGGCGAAGAACCAAGGACAAGACGTAGGGACTCTGACGCCTGGCGCGGGACAGGCCGATGGGTTCATGCCATTGTCTCTTGCATTACCGGCAATGTCAGGAGCAGTTCGCTAAGCGGCGGCCTCGACAGGGTTTCGCTGGGCCGCATTGGCGTTAGAACTGGTTCATTCGGAACCAAGTAAATCAAACTGCGGGATAAACGGACCCGTCTGGAAGAGATACAAATTAGTCGTACCAAGGCGGCCCATGGAATCGAACAGCCTGGAAACGGTGGTCGAACGCATCCGCCGCGCGGTAGGGCAGCGCGAAGGCGAGCCGCTGTCCGATGCGGAGCTTTTGGATCGCTTCATCCAATCCCGCGATCCGGCGGCGTTCGAGGCCCTCATGCGCCGGCATGGGCCGATGGTTCTCGCGGTGTGCCGGCGCGTGTTGCGCAATGAGGCCGACGCCGAGGACGCCTTGCAGGCCACTTTTGTCGTTTTGGTTCGCAAGGCTTCGAGTATCACGCCTCGCTCCTTCGTCGGCAACTGGCTCTACGGCGTCGCCTACAAGGCGGCCTTGAAAGCGCAAGCGATGAACCGAACACGGCTTCGGAAAGAACGCGCCGCCCGACCCCTGTCCGGCATGTCGGACGGCGTGGAAGCGCACTTGCAAGATCTTCTCGATGCGGCATTGAACGCATTGCCGGCCGTCTACCGCGTGCCCATCGTGCTCTGCGAATTGGAGGGACGCTCGATCAAGGAGGCGGCTGCGCAATTGGGTTGGCCGCAGGGAACGGTAGCCAGCCGGCTGTCGCGCGGCCGGCGACGCCTGGCCCAACGCTTGACGCGACTGGGTTACCCACTGTCGCTATCCGCCTTGTCGGCGGCTCTGTCGGAAGCTGGCGCGGCGAACGGCATCGCTCCGGCATTGTTGTCGACGACGACCAACGCCGCGCTTCTGGTCGCGGCGGGCAAGACGGTCGCGGATGCTATTTCGGCGAAAGTCGCTGTTTTGACGGAGGGAGTCATGAAGTCAATGCTTCTAACAAAGCTGAAGAGACTCTGCGTCGGCGTGCTGTTGGCCGGCTTGCTATGCGCGTCGGCGGCGTCGTGGCTGCCGTGGGCGGCGCTTTCGCCGGCACATGGCCAGGCCACATTACCGGAGCGCGAAATCAAAGCGCAGGTTGCCAAGCTCGATAAGGCCGGCGTCTGGACGTTCGACTTCCGCTTCAAGGACCCGCGCATCATCAAAGTGAATGTGCCCGGGTACGGCACACGCACCTTCTGGTACATCTGGTACCAGGTCGTCAATCGCACCGGCGAGCCGCGCCGCTTCGTCCCGAGCTTCGAACTAGTCACGCACGATTTTCCCAGCGTCCATCACGACGACGTGCTGCCTGCCGTTGAGGACGCCATCCGCCGCATCGAAGACCCGACTGGCTATCAGGACATCAAGAACTCCGTCAGCATCGGCAAGCAGCCGATCCCGTTGTCCAAAGCGGGAGCGTTTCCGTGCGCGGTAACGGGCGTGGCCGTCTGGGACGCCATGCCCGCTGACCCAAACAAGCGCGAGGGCGGCAAAGACCTGGCCGATTGCACCCGTATTAGCATCTATGTGCGCGGCCTGTCCAACGGCTTCGTTCTTGTCGATCCCGTCACGACGGGCCAGCTGCCCATCACCCGCTACAAGACGCTGCAGCTTAGTTTCCGCCGCCACGGCGACCGGTTTTCACAAGACTCGTGCGACATTGCATTCCAGTCCCCCGCAGAATGGATCTACCGCACGGCAACGCGCAAAACAAACGCCGAGAAGAACTGACTCAGTGGGCGTGGCATTCTGTAACTCGGCGCAAGGAAAGAGACGCAGCCTCGCGCGGGGCCAGGCTGCGTCTTTTGGGAATGGGCGACGGCCACGAGAGGCTGCAGCACCTCGTCCATCTGGAATTGAACCGGGGAGGCGCAGAGGAACGCCGAGAGAAAGAACGGAACAAAGTGTTCATTCTTGTCTTACTCTGCGATTCTCCGCGCCTCTGCGGTTTTTCTGAATTCACCGCTTACTTACGTGCGCGGCTCTGAATTCAAAATACGCATTAATCCTTCGGTTTCCTGATCCGCTTCGCCAAAATGCGCGTCAATTCCTGGATAGGCTCCTCGTGATCATCGACGCGCAGATCGACGAAACGGTCGTTCCCGCCCGCGTAGCCTGCTTTTTCCTTGGCGATATAGATGGCGGCGGATTGCTTGCCGCGCTTGTCGCCGCCGGCCTTCTCCGCCGCCTGCATGGCCGACAGGATGCGCCAGGCAAACGGGCCTTTGGCTTCCTCGAAAGCTCTCGCCATGTCGTCGATCACCGCCGGCCCTGCCAACAAGTTGCCCTGGCAGGAGTAGTTCTTACCGGACTTCGCGCCGTACCAGCCGTTGCACTCGTCGCCTGAATAATGCGCGACACGCCCTTCCTTGTCGATAATGCCGACTTGCCGCTTGGCCCGTCCCTTGTCCCCGTCCACGAGGATCTTCAACGTCTCCTCCGCGGACTTGCCCTCGGCGAGCAGCTTGAGTCCGTGCGGGCCGAAGGTGGGATTAGCGAAACTCTGCGTGGCGACGGCGCCGACGCCCGCCTTGGCATAGGGCACGACCGAGCCGACCGCCAAGACTTTCGAGGCGACGCCGACGCCCCATTCCTTGGTTTCGGGATCGTGCGCGACGATGGAAAACGTGTTGCAACAATCGTCGGGCAGGCGCGCAAGAGGCGGGCCGGCCCACAAGACGGCAGACAGCGCCGACAAGGCCGCGGCGGCAACGACGGCAAAACAAGCTCTGGTGGACTTCATGACTGTCTCCTGCGAAGGTGCGGAAGGATCGATCTTTTTCCCCGCGCCCTCAGGGAGAGGGGCTAGGGGGTGAGGGGATGCATACGAGTTGGTATCTTAATGGCAACTCTCATGCAAATGCCAAACGAAAACGCGCACGACTGGCGCGACCGCATCACGGTTGATCCCAAGGTGCAGTCCGGGCAACCGACCGTGCGCGGCCTGCCCGTACGCGTCGCGGAAGTGCTGCGCGCTTTGGCGGAAGGCGCGTCGCCAGAGGAGGTGCTGCGCCGCTTTCCCGACTTGGAGGCAGCGGATGTGGACGCCTGCCTGGCGCTAGGGGCGGAGGCGATTGCCGGCGGCGCGCCGGATCGCCCCTCACCCCCGGCCCCTCTCCCCGCAGGGGCGCGGGGAGTGCTGCCCGGCGCGCCGTTGCCGATGGCGGCGACCATCTCCGTTCTTCCCGGCGAGTCGGCCACTTTGCCGCCGCCGCTTACGGAGTCCGCTTTCGTCGAGGAGGGGCCGGCGCAAACCATCGGCGGTTACGAGATCGTCAAAGAGCTGGGCCGCGGCGGCATGGGCGTCGTCTACCAGGCGCGGCAAAAAGGCCTCAAGCGCATCGTCGCGCTCAAGATGATCCTCGCGGGCGAACACGCCGGCCCCAAGGCGTTGGGCCGTTTTCGCGCGGAAGCCGAGGCGGTCGCCGCCTTGCAACATCCGGGCATCGTGCAGATCTATGAGATCGGCGAACACGAAGGCAAGCCGTTTTTCTCGCTCGAGTTCGTCGGCGGCGGCAGCTTGGCGCATTTCATCAAGCACAACCGCCTGTCGTTTCGACCTGCCGCGGCCCTGGTCGCCGAAGTCGCGCGAGCGGTCCACTTCGCCCATGAGCACGGCATCATTCACAGAGATTTGAAGCCGGCTAATATCTTGTTGAAAGAGGAGTCGGCAGTCAGCGGTTCGGGGGCAGGAGTCAGGAATCAGGGGTCAGGGGTCGGGAATCAGGAGACAGGGGCCACCGCAAACGATGATGCCTGTTTGCTGACCCCTGACTCCTGTCTGCTGACTCCTAAAGTGACCGACTTCGGCCTGGCCAAGCAGTTGCAAGGCGACGCCGGACAGACCAAAACCGGCGAGGTCATGGGCACGCCGAGTTACATGGCGCCGGAGCAGGCGGGCGGCCGCATCAAGGAAATCGGCCCGGCCACGGATGTTTATTCTCTGGGGGCGGTGCTGTACGAGTTGTTGACCGGGCGGCCGCCGTTTCGCGCCGACTCACCGCTCGAGACGATGCTCATGGTCATCGATCGCGAACCGGTTCCGGTCCGGCAACTCCAGCGGCAAGCGCCGCGCGACCTGGAAACCATTTGCATGAAGTGCTTGGAAAAGGAGCCGGCACGTCGTTACCAGAGCGCCCAAGCGCTTGCCGACGATCTGGGCTGTTTGTTACAAGGCGAACCGATCAGCGCCCGTCCCCCCGGACCAATGGAACGGGCCAATCGCTGGCTGAAACGCCGGCCGGTTCTTGCAGTCGTGTACGTTATGGCAGCCGCCGGCATTTTCGCCCACTTGCAGTTCGCCGGTCTATTGCCACGCCTACTGTTCGGCATGGAAGGCGTGCGCGACGCGGGCTTTTATTGGGCCGTCTTGCCTTTGGTGGTCCTCGTTTTGGCCATGGTCGTGCGGGCGGAGGCACGGCTGCTCGCACCGGGTTGGCTCGTCGGCGCGATGGTCGCACTTTCCTGGCGAATCTTCAGCCCGCCCCCGTGGCAAATCGTCACGATGATCTTTCTCGTTCCCGTCGTCGCCGGCGCAGCGCTGGCAAGCTGGCGGCAAACAGCATACCTGTTTGTGCCGCTCGGTTTGTTGTTTGTGGCGCTGGGTTGGCCGCTGAATGCATCGTTGTCGCCACTGGCCGGCGCGGTGTGCCACGGACTCGTGCTCGGCGCGCTCTGCCGGCTGGTGTCCTGGGCGCTCCGGCGCGATAAGGCGGCCTGCGCGCTGGGCGCGCTCGTAGGCGGCTACGTCGGCGCTGCCTTGGCGCAGCACTATGCCCCGCGCTTTTTCGCGTTGTTTCTCGAAACCGGACGAGAGGGCTGGGATCTCGGGCTGATCGCGCTGTACATTGTCACGAGCGTGGCGTTTCTTGGGGCCGTCGCTTTTGCCGCGCCCTCACGCAAATCGTAGACCTCGCGCTCCACGTGGGTTAGAACTCCGATTCTGACCGGACACAAGCGGAGTTCTGTCCCACGTGAGGCAAGGGAGGGTTACTCCGGCCAATTGCCGCCGTCCGCGAAGCCCAATCGTCGCGCCGTCGCCGAACAAGCAGTTGCGCCTTCGGGCATATCCAGGTCGGGCACAACCAGCGATGTGCGCGCGTGGGCGGCGACCAACACATCGAGTCTCTTTGCATTGAACGCCAGTTTCGCGTGCCGGACTACATTCTCCTTGAGCAACGCGCCGGCTGCGTCGCGGTACACAAAGACAAATTCAAAATTGTCGATGTCCTTTTGCGTGTGATTGAGCACGTCAATTACGACGACGCTGGCGACCTGAACACCGGCCTTGGGACGTTGCAGACTGGAAACCTGAGCTGACACGGGAGAATTTCCCTGTATGCGAAGCGGGTCGAGACGAGGCGGCGCGCGCTGCTTGAGCGGAATGTCGCGCAGCGTGAAGTCGTAGAAGATTTCTTCGACTGTTGTGGCGGCCTTGATGTAAACGGCCGCCGACTGCAACACCTCGATCTCAAACGCTCTAATGCGGGAACCGGGAATGTCGCCGCCTTGGGTCGTAGTGCCGGCGGCGTCGACCGCGATCCAGACGAGCGGCGCCTGCGCCAGGCCATCGCACTGAAACTGCAGGATGTGCCGGTTGGGCATGGCGGCCGCGCGCACGCCTTGGCACGTCAAGGCGGCCTTGCCTCTTTTCACGCTCGCGCCCGGCGTCGGCTGGTCAAAGCGAAAAGTCTGGACCTCGTTAGGCACGAGCACGCGCAGTTTACCCTGGACCAACGGGATTGTGTCCATGCCCCGGAACAAGTTTTTGAGCGGAATGCTCCGGACTCCGCCTACCAGCTTGCGCTGGTCCGGCAATCCGGCGAGAGGCCGCGCCGCGGGGAAAAAAACTTGCGCCCCGGCTCGATACAAGTCGCGCCCGTCCGCGGCCGTGATTTGTCCAATCTCGAGCGCGCGATCGTCGGTCCGGTTCAAGAGCGCGACAGCGGGGGGAAGATCCGCTGCCAACCACGATAGATGCAACGTCGCCGTTGCCGTGCTGGGGAATTCGTCGAGATCATCCACGGCCACGAGAAAAGGTCCGGCAAACGCGGCTGGCCACGGCCTCGGCTTAGCATGAACCCGGAAGTAGCCCGGTTCATACTTGGGGTGATAGTTCAACTGCTTGCACACTTCCTCGATGGCCTCCAGCCGCGCGCGTTTTTGCAAATCGATGGTGACAGCGGCGTCGAGCGGCCGGGGCGCTCCGATCGGGACATGGGCTTTGCTGAGAACGAGACCGCCGTCCGTCGCCAAGCGTTGGAGGACGTCTTCCGCGGGCCGGTCTTTGAATGCGAAGTCTCTGGGCCAGGAGGCGGCGAAGGCAGCCGCGCTAACGGGTGTGAAATCATCGAATGCTTTTTGTTCCTTGGGCACGACGGCCGCGAGCGCCTTTTTGCGTGACGTAAAATCGAGTTTTTGGCCTAAATTGCCGAGTGCCGGCGTCGTGACCCCAATCACGCGCCACGTTTTGCCGGCGCGCTTTTGATGGACGATCCCTTGTACGCCTTCCAACTGGTCCGCCAAGGATTTCAAAACGCCGAACATGAGTTGCCCTTCGTTGCCTTTCGGCGTCGGAAACTGGATGGCTGGCTGTGCCTGTGTGGATTTGGTCAAAGTGAAGCGCACTTGCGCGACGTCGTCGACGATTGTCGCCGAACCGGCGACCGGATCCATGAAGTTGAAGTGCAGAAACATGTAGAGCATTTCCGGCAAGTCAATCGTGGCATCCTCGGCGAGCAGCCTCTTGACATGAGCGGCGTCTTTGGCTTTGACCGCGCCGAGGAAATGGCGCGCCGTTCGCGCCGCCTCGAGCCGGTCGGCGTCGACCCATTCCGATAAAAGCGCGGCCGCGAACGGATACGCCAAGAGC
>JAKEHV010000446.1 GCA_022614915.1 Gemmataceae bacterium
AGCGTATGGTATTTTGTCGCGCAAAGTTCTCATGATGATTCGAGAGGAAGTGCTAGCGTTCGCACAGTTGCATAGTTGACTCTCAATAGTTCTTGGAACGGAGGCACTCATGATTGCAAGACACTTCCAGCGACATGCTGCTTTCACTCTGATTGAAGCACTGGTTGTCATCGGGATCATTGCTGTCCTTCTGGGCCTCCTGCTTCCCGCCGTTCAAAAGGTTCGTGAACGGGCGAGCCAGGCACAGTGTATTAACAATCTTAGGCAACTTAGCTTGGCTATTCATCAGTTCCATGACACAGAGAAGCGCCTACCGTACGGTCAATTCGGGGCGGAGTTTGGAACAGGACCGAATTCGCGCGCATGGAGTTTCCTCGCCCGTTTATTGCCGTTTCTGGAACAGCGAAGCATTTTTGAGCAGGGTGGGATCCCAAACAAGACGCTCAAGGAAAGTCGCATTGCCGATGTTAGCATCGGTATCTTTCACTGCCCAAGCGATCCGAGCGATCAAACCGCGCCTCAATTCGATGCCGGAAATCTGTCGGGCTTTCCTGTTGGGGTCACAAACTACAAAGGTGTAAGTGGCGCCAACTGGGGCGACGATCTCCAGGGCGTGGCCGGTCCGACTTTCCCGACAGACTGGCGAAATAAGGGGACCAATGGATCATTTGATGGCTTGAGCCAAGGCGATGGCATGTTTTTCCGGGTTGATTTCAGGCGCCGTCTTAGACTGAATGAGATCATGGATGGGACAAGCAACACTTTTATGCTTGGGGAAGACCTTCCAGGACAGAATAAATGGTGTTCGTGGCCTTACTCCAACAATGCTTATGGCACCTGTGCGATTCCGCCCAATGTGCGAAAGCCGAACGGCGATTTCTACCCACCACAGAATTGGCAGAATACATGGTCTTTTCGAAGTCATCATCCAGGTGGAGTCCATTTTTCTGCCGCGGACGCCTCGGTTCGCTTCGTATCGCAGAGCATTGCTCTTCCGACCTACCGGGCACTGGCTACGATTAGCGGCGGCGAAACCGCAAACATTCCCTGATACACATGGAATTCTCTCGGTTTCAGCCCAATGAGTTCCGAAGGGCTTGTGCGAAACTTCTTTTTCGCTATTCTCTCGACCAACTTTATTGCTCACTCGGATTCCTTATGCTTGTACCAGGCGATGGTTTCGGTGATGGCGTCGTCGAAACCAACGCGTGGCTGATAGCCGAGTTCGCGGCGCGCCTTCTCGATGCTGAAATCCAGGTTCAAGCCCATGAACTTGAGCTTGGTGAAGTTGTAGGTCGGGGCTTCCTTCGCGCCTCTTAGTTTCGCGAACTTTTCGCAGAGCCAGGTGGCCAGCCAAGCAATCCAGTAGGGCGGCGTACGCCTGGGCCGCGCCAGGCCCATGAGGTCCGCGATTTTCTCCATGAATTGCCGTTTAGACACGTTTTCGCCGTCCGTGAGGTTGTAGATCTGGCCGACGGCCTGGTCGCGCTCGATCGCCAGAAAGACCGCGTCGATCAGATTACGGACAAAGATCGTATTGAGTGCGCGGCGGCCGCGTGCGCCAGGATAGCGCACGAGACCCTTGCGAAGGTTCTCGATGATCGTGGGCATGACGGTCTTGTCGCGCGGGCCATAGACGAAACCCGGACGCAGAATGACAACCGGCACACCGAAGTCCTTGTAAAACTGCAGCGCGACCTGCTCCGCTTCGGCCTTCGATTGCGAATAGGAATCGCGGTGGCGCGGAGGCGGCGGTTCCGATTCGTCGGTGCCGTAATGGTGCCTTGGTGCATACACACCCAGACTGCTGACGTGTATAAAGCGCGACAGAGCTTGCCCTTTGCAGGCGTCGAGCAGCACGCGCAGGTTATCGACGTTAACCTTGCGGTACTCTTCCGCCGGTCCCCAATCGCCCACCTTGGCCGCGCAGTGGATGACGACATCGACTTCTTGCAGGGCGTGCCGCACTGTAGCCGGATCGCTCAGCTCGCCGCGCAAGATGTTTACGCCGAGCTGCTGCAAATGGGCAGTATCGCTGGAATGCCGGGCCAAGACCGTGACGGCTTTGCCGCGGCGGACGCAGGCCTCGGCGACATGGCCGCCGACGAAGCCGGTCGCGCCCGTGATCAGATAGCGCATGCAGTTTTCCTATGGCTTACGAAGCTGGCAGCCTCACTATTTCCGCTTTCTTCGTGTCGTGGCCACGGTTCGGCAAGAGGATTGGGATATTTGGAGAAAGGGATTGGCACTATGGAACGCGCCCCTTTACCATGCTGAAATGGCCGCGCTTGGTAATGTGCCCGCGCGATTGTCCGATTGTCATCCAACTCCATCGCACGTGCCGTATGTGGAATCGCCTCGGATTTGCTGTCGGTCTCTATGCACTACTTATCCGCCCAGTGTGCGCCGGCGAACCAAAGTCGCATGTGCCGGCAGCGTTTGAGCTGACCTTCACCGACAAAGTCAGTGTCCAGCCTTTTGCCGGCCGGGTGTTTCTGATTGCCGCCAGGCAGCCGGCCGCGACCACGCATCGGCAAAGCTGGTACAGTCCCGTGCCTTTTTTCGCCCAAGACGTGAAAGACTGGAAGCCAGGTGACAAACTCACCTTTGAGCCCCAAGTGCACTTTCCCAAGCCCTTGGCCGAATTGCCGCCGGGGAAATACCACTTCCAAGCCATCATGGACTTGGACCTGGGCGGCCAGAATCCGCTCAGCGCGCCCGGCAACGGCTACAGCAAGTTTGTCGCTGTCGAGGTCAACGGCAAAGACACGCCCACCGTCGGGCTCACGCTTGACCAGGTCTTGCAGCCACGGCAATTCAAGGAAAAAGAGCGCGTCAAGCTGGTGGATATCGAAAGCAAACTCTTGAGCCAATTCCACGGCAAACCATTGCGACTGCGCGCGGGTGTGGCGTTGCCCAAGTCACATGCGGGCGATCCCAAGCGCCGATACCCGGTCGTCTACGAGATTCCCGGTTTCGGCGGCGATCACTTCGGAGCGCAGTTCGCCGAAGGGCGCACGGCAGTAGGCGGCGTCGAAGTGATCTACGTTGTACTCGATCCGTCCTGCCGGCTCGGGCATCACGTCTTTGCCGATTCGGACAACAACGGCCCCGTCGGCAAAGCGCTGGTCGAGGAACTCATCCCGCACATCGAGAAGACCCATCACGGCCTGGGCGTTCCTGGCGGACGCATCGTAACCGGGCACTCCTCCGGCGGCTGGTCGAGTCTGTGGCTGCAAATCAGTTATCCCGAGTTTTTCGGCGGCTGCTGGTCCACCGCGCCCGACTCCGTGGACTTCCGCGATTTTCAGCGCGTCAACGTGTACAAGGACGACAACATTTTCTTTGATGCGGATGGGAAAACACGGCCGTTAGCGCGGCGCGGCGACAAAGTCATGCTCGAATACAAACCGTTCGCCGAAATGGAGCATGTGTTTCGCCGCGGCGGCCAGCTTTTTTCATTCGAGGCCGTGTTCGGCCCCAAGGGCAAAGACGGCTGGCCGGTCGCCGTGTGGGACCGCGCCACCGGGAAGATCGACCACGCCGCCGCGAAAACGTGGGAGCGCTACGACATCCGCCTTATCCTGGAGCGCAACTGGGATACGCTGGGCCCGAAGCTGAAGGGCAAGATACACGTCTATATGGGCGACCAGGACACGTTTTACCTTGAAGGCGCGACCATCCTGTTGCAAAAGTCGCTGAAGGATTTGGGCAGCGACGCCGTGGTCGAAGTCTTCCCCGGCAAGGATCACGGCTCGCTGATGGACAAGGGGCTGCGGCAACGGATCGCCAAAGAGATGGCGGATTCTCTAAAGGTGGTTATGCAAGCGAAGGAATAACGTCGGCTTTGAGCAAGAAGACCTCTTGGCGTTCGATCAGAATCACGCCCTGATCCAGGCACTTTTGGAGTTCGGTTTGGAGATGCTCGAAATACTTATCGGACAGGCTGGTGGGGCTGGCATACACGACGAAAGGAATGTTCTTGTTGATTTCGAGTGAGGTTGGATTCAGCGGATCCCGTAGACCGTGTCCTTGAATCGGCGGTAGGATCGACAACCCCAGGAAGCTGTCGCACAAAACCCCTCGAAGGGTTTCAAGATCGTCCACCGTTGCCAAAGTCCTTCGCTCACCCGTGAAGCTCACTTCTTCGACTGGAACTAGTATCGTGTACTTCCATGCCAAAGCGCCGACATCCATCGGAACACGGACGTCGTCATTGGCGAATTTGGCAAGTGCTGCTGCGCTAATCGGCTTGGCCATCGGCAATGGTCTTTGAAACACAAATGAAAGGGACCTTTGCTCTTCTCAGGGCGTCGACCTGCGCAGTTGAAAGCCCGTATTTGTCGCCAATCAAGGAAAGCCACATCTCGTTTGTGTCGATGAGCACTTGGAGGGCGCGTTTGCGCGCTTCTCTGTCGGGGATATGTAAAAGATGGATAGAGGCCCTTATGCCATTTTGCGTCGGCTCAACCTTGCTGTTGGTTGCCGTTTTCTTCACTGCTCCCTTTGAAGTACTTCGTTTCATGGATCGATTTCCGTCTGCCTAGTCGCGGATTCGAATACCTCTATACGGAATCATAACCGAATCCATCCACGCGCCAAAGGCAATTGTTCCGCATTTGCTTTTGACCGACACGGTACAATAATCAAATCTCGTTGACAACGACTATTGTATGCAGGGTGGATGGTCCATGCCCGCCTTCGAACTCGACCCCGGTTTTACCCCCCAAGGCGACCAACCCCATGCCATCGCCAAGCTGGTCGAAGGCTACCAGTCTGGACTCAAGCAGCAAATCCTTCTCGGCGTCACCGGCAGCGGCAAGAC
>JAKEHV010000447.1 GCA_022614915.1 Gemmataceae bacterium
ATCCGGTTGTCAGTAAACGCGAACCGGAGCCCGCCGTCTATGAATTCAATTGGCTGTCGGCGACCGGCACCGGCATTTTCTTCGCCGCAATCCTTTCGGGACTATGGCTCGGCTTCACGCCGCGCCGCTTCCTCGATGTGTTCTTAAGCACGTGCTACAAGATGCGCTGGCCGCTGGTCACCATCGCCGGCATGCTGGCCATCGCCTTCACCACGCGTTACAGCGGCATGGACGCTACGCTCGGCCTGGCCTTCACACATACCGGCTGGCTGTACCCCTTATTCGCAGCGCTACTGGGTTGGCTCGGCGTCGCGCTCACCGGCTCGGACACTTCATCCAACGCGCTATTCGGTCCGCTGCAAACTATTACCGCGGGGCAACTGGCGACTTCTGAGACCGGCGCCGGCGTCTTGCCGCTCAGCGATCAGCAAGCGAAGATCCTGCTCGCGGCGGCCAACAGCACCGGCGGCGTCATGGGCAAAATGATCGATGCCCAAAGCATCGTCGTCGCCGCCGTCGCCACCGGCCAGCACAACCAGGAAGGGCCGATTCTGCGCTTCGTCTTCTGGCACAGCTTGATCCTGGCAGTGTTGATCGGGCTTCTGGTGCTCTTCCAGGCGTATGTCTGGACTTCGTCCATCCCCTAAAAAAGCGGCGGCGTGGACTTTACGAGTTGTTTGGCCAGGTCCAGCGATTCCGGCGTGCCCGCGTCGGTCCAGTAGCCTTCCAGAAAGACGTGCTGCAATCGGCCTTGCTCGAGAAACGCGCGATTGATGTCGGTGATCTCCCATTCGCCACGCGCGCTCGGCTTGGCTTGCCGGATGAGCGCGAAGACTTCCGGCGGAAAAACATAAATGCCCGCGATAGCCAAGTCACTGCGCGGCTCGCGCGGTTTTTCCTCCAGGGCGACGATGCGATGTCCCTGAAGTTCCGCGATGCCATAACGTGAGGGATCGTGCACTTGTTTCAAGGCAATCCAGGCGTGGTCGGAGTTCTGTATTGTCCTTTGCAACAGGGGCCCGAGTGCATCGTGAAAAACATTGTCCCCAAGCAGAACGGCGCACGGCCGGTCGCCGCAGTAGGACTCAGCCAACCCGAGCGCTTGCGCGATGCCGCCGGGTTCGTCTTGAGCGCGATAGGTGAGCGAGCAGCCAAGGGCTTTGCCGGAGCCGAGTTGGCGGATGAAATCACCGAGACTTTCGGGACCGGAGACGAGGAGGATGTCGCGGACGCCGGCGCCGACGAGCTTGCGGAGAGGATGGTAGACCATCGGCTCGTCGCCGACGGGCAAAAGGTGCTTGTTGACGACGCGGGTCAATTCGCCGAGCCGCGTCCCCTTGCCGCCCGCCAGAACGACGCCGCAGTAGTTCATGAATTGCTGAAGGTTCTGATTTATCGTTTCGCGCTCGAGTCATCCCTGTATATGCAGTGAGCGCGAAACGATAAATCACGCTCACGTATTGATCAGTGGTCTAGTGCGTTCTCCGTTGGCGTCGAGCCGGTCCAGGTGCGGGCCCCATTCGCGCGCAAGCTCCACGGTGCGGCGGCGCAGCTCGGCGGCTTCGTCGTTGGTCATCGGCTTGTAGTTCCGCGCCCATTCCACATTGAGCTCGATTTCCTTCTCCGTGTTCATGCCGATTACGGTCAGCACCACGCCGGGCACGCTCTGCGCGAACCGAAACGACTCTTGCCGCAAGTTTTCCGGCATTTTGCAGTCGCGGACGCCGCCGCCGTAAACCTTCATGGCGATGAGGCCGACGTTCTGTTTGCGCGCTTGCGGCCAAACCAGCGTTTCGAAGGAATAGGTGTGCCGGTCGACGATATTGACGGCGTTCATCATGGCGTCGATGTTGCGGCGCGCGATGACGCGGGCGAATTTTTCCGGGCGATTGTGTCCGGTGATGCCGAGGAAACGCGTCAGGCCGTCGCGCTTGGCTTGTTCCAAAACCGCCATCGGCCCTTTGTCGCCGACGAGCTGGTCGAAGTCGTAGACCGCATGGCCAATGGAATGCGTGTACGTCAAATCGACCTGCTCGACGCCGAGTTGTTTTAGGTTCGAGCGCAACAGCTCCAGGGTGCGGCTGCCGTCTGGTTCAAGGCACTTGGTGACGATGAAGATGTCCTTGCGGCGCTCACGGAGGACGCCGCTGAGATAACGTTGCGCTCGGCCATAGCCGGTGACGAGTGCGGTGCGCGTGCTGCCGGGCGCGGTGTCGATGAAGGTGATGCCGAGGTCGATCGCGCGGTTGAGGAGGCGCACCGCTTCCTTTTCATTGCCGTTCTGGCCGACGGACACGGTGCCCAAGCCGAGGATGGGGACGCGCACGTTGGTGGCGCCGAGTACGCGCGTCGGCAACGCTTGTCTTGCATTGCCGGCGGCCCAAGTCGGCAGCGTGTTGCCCAAGAAGATGGTCCCGGCGCTGGCGCCAAGGAAATGACGGCGCGAGAGTTTCAAAGATTGAGACATGACGACTCCTTCGGATTTGGTTCATCGCTTCGGGCTCGAGTCATAGCACGCCCAGTATGATCCGAGCGCGAAGCGATAAATCATCATTTTCCTTCTTCCTTGTGATCGTATGCGAAATCGAACCAACCGATCATCATCTCCTGCCAGGTTTGGTCGCCCCAGGTGACCGCTGCCTGCGGGTTGGGATTGTTCGGGTTACTCTTGGAATTGTCGAAGTGGGCGACGCAGTGAATCCGCGTCCCCTTTGGCATCACGAGCGGTGGTTCCGGCCGAAACACGACTTGCCAATTGAAGTTAAAGCGCGGCACGTAAAGCAGCGTCTCCTCGCGCTTGTCCGGGTAGATAGCTTGAATCTTGAAGTCCTTGCCGCGCAGGTGCATGTGCGGCATCATGCCGAGGATGTAGCCGTCCTGCGCAAACGTGTGCGTCGCCTCGACTTGGTAATTGTCAGCGCCGGCAGGTATTCGGAAAAACAGATTGAAGACCGGCTGCGTGTTCACCTTTATCTTGGGCGGCGCCTTGGCGAACACAAGCCCAATGGACGAGCGGTCCTTTTGCGCTTTGCCGTTAGGCGTATAGTGCATTTGAAACAACAACCGCGAGCCCTTGGGGATGAGCTTGGCCACGCCGGGTTTCAGTAAGAACGGCTGTTCTCCGGGGGCCATGCCGGTCAAAACCGGCGTTTCCGGACTACCCGGTACGAAGCGCACGCCGGGCGGCACGATGAACACGAGCATATGGTGCACCACTTCCGGGGCGCCTGCCTTGGCCTCGGCGCGTTCCACCCACTTGTCCTCGTCGAAGTCGGTCTGCACCGTGTAGTGCTTATAAGGAACGCCGTTTTTGGGCATCTGCGCCGGCACGTCAAACTCCACCGGCATGTGGATGATCACGTCCGGCTTGCCGATCTTCCAGTCCTGGGGAAACTGGCGCGGCGGCGGATCGTCTTTCTCCTGGCCGCGCGGCATGCCCTGATCGATCCAGGCCAGCAACGTTTCGCGATCGTGCTTTGGCAGCGAACGGTCGTTCAAAAACTTGCCGAAGCGCGGATCGGCGTGCCAGGGCGGCATGCGGCCGTCGGACACGACTTCGTGGATCATGCCGGCCCAGGAAACCGCATCGTCATACGACAAAAGCGCCATGGGGCCAATTTGTCCCGGGCGGTGGCACTCCTGACAGTGCTTCTGAAAAATCGGCGCGACATGCTTGGCAAAGGTAATCGCGCCGTCTGCTTTCGTCTTGCTGTCCCGGCCGATAAGACAGCCCGCGACCTTGGTTTCGCGCACGGCAACTTCTTTGCCTGTGAGGACTTCCATTATAGCCTCCGCCAAATCGCGGCGCGTCGGCTTGGGCCGCTGAATGTCGATGCCGTATTGATCGTCGATGCGGCCTTGGTAGCGAATGCGGCGCTCGGCGTCTAGGACAAACGCTTCCGGAGTGCGCTGGGCGCCGAAGCGGTCGGCGATGACATTGTGTTCGTCGCGCAGCACCGGAAACGGCAACGCGTACTTCTTGGCGTGCGCGGCTATTTCGGCGGCCGTGTCCTGGCGATTGGAGTTGATGCCCAAGAATTGCACGCTTTGATCGGCGAATTCCTTGTGCAATTCCACGAGCCGAGGCGCGAAGTAATTGTTGATCGGACACTCCGTTCCCAAAAACAGCACGACCACGGCTTTCTTGTCTTTGAATTGGGACAACGACACAGCGCTGCCACCGGCGTTATTCAACGTGAAGTCGGCAATGCTGTCCCCTCGCCCCTTAGGCGCTTCACCGGCACGCACCACAATGAACAATACCGGGGAGGCGATGACGAATCCGAATAAGAACAGGCGCAGAATCTTCATGATGTGATCCTTGAAGAGACTAGATTCCTGGCCGCAATTCCAATTGCAGTTTTTGTTCCTTGCCGTCGCGGCGGATGACGGCCTGCACCGGCGTGGCCGGCGCGATCAGGCTAAACGCCGCGAAGCAATCCGTCACTGTGTCGGTCCAGCGGCCGTCGACCGATACGAGCCGGTCGCCGGCCTTGATGCCCGCTTGGGCGGCCGCGCTGTCCGCCAGCACAGCCTTCACCACAACGCCCGTTTCCTCGTCTTCCTTCGCCTTCTCCACCGTGATGCCCAGGATGCCGCCCGGCGCGAGCACTTTTGTCTTATTCTTCGAACTTAGGAGCATCTTCATCAGATTTTCGATCATGTCCACCGGCTCATAGTCATTCGGCGTAAAGGTCATCGTCTTGGCCTGGTAGTCGATGGTCATGGCGTATTTGCCGAAGAAGGACAGGCCGACGATGCCTTCAATCGGTCCCAGGGCTTTGGAGATCGCTTCCACGGTCGGATGATCCATCACCAT
>JAKEHV010000010.1 GCA_022614915.1 Gemmataceae bacterium
CGGACAGTGCGGCGACGGCAGCCTGGCGTACCGGCAGCGACATCTTTTTCGACTCAACGAACTCGGCCAGCCGTTCGCGCGCCGCTTGCGTGCCGTGCTTGCCCAGGGCGGCGATGGCTTCCGCCTTCCAATCATCCGGCAACGGCGGCTCCAAGTACACGAGAATGCCGAGCACTTGCGCCACCTGCGTCTCCGTGAAGGCGCCCAGCGCGCGGATGGCCTCACGGCGAGTGTCCGACAGCTTGTCCTGCATCGCCGCCTTCACCGCGTGATTGAGAAACTCTTTCTCCTTGCCGGCGGCAATGAGCGCGTACGCCTCGGGCTGGCGCTTGGGATCTTCCAGCAGCGTCATGATCGCACGCTTGAGCTCAGGCCCTTGGCGCAATCCGGACCATTTGCCGCCGAGGTTTTCGCGCAAGTGGCGCAGGATGTCTTGCCTTACGTCGTCCGATTTCTCGGCCGGCAAGGCGTTCAAAAGCGCCAGGCCGGACTTGGCGTCGCTCGATGCCGCCAGGATATCGACCACTTGCAGCTTCTGGTTTGCCGGCAGCCTGGTGTCCGCGAGGCGCTTTTCGAGCATGCCGGCCATTCCCGGCGGCCTCAATTCCCAGACCAGGCCGGCGACCTTGTCGTTCCAGTCCGGAAAGTGCTTCTCGAAATCGGCGAGGATGACATCGCGGCGCTGATCGATCTCCTTGCTGATGCCGGGATGGCCGACAGCGATGCCGATGGCGGCGAGGTAAAAGCGGTCTTTGCCGTCGTATCTCTTCGCCAGGGCCATGATTAGCGGTTTAGCCTGCCCTGGTTCAAGATGCCGAAATGTAAGCAAGAACTCACGCCAAGCAGTCAAGGAATAATCATTAAAAAGCTCTTCGATCTTGTCCCTGTCAACCTGTTCGAGCACGTACCGGAGCAACCCTCCCTGGAAACCTTCCCCGTAAAGTCGTGGGATGAAGGCGTCAATGCGAGGATCTTTCTCCTTCGAGGCAAGCGATAATAGCTCGCGAAGTCCCTTTCGTTTTCTCGTTGATAACGGGTCTCTTTCGATTAGAGCCAAAACCTGCCAGTAGGCACGGGTATTGAGCCACAAGTTGTTTTTGGACATTACGATATCAATGTTGAAAAACGGATGATCTAGTGCTCGAAGCCTAGTCATCGCCGTAATTCGGACCGACAACGCGGGAGAGGACAGGGCATCGACCAAGCCTTCCTCAGTCTCCACATTCACCCCGGGAACCTTGGGCTTATGCCCCTTCGGCGCGATCCGGTAAATTCGGCCGCGGGTGAAGTCGCCGATGCCGTGGCCGCCGACGCCGGGGTCGTACCAGTCGGCGATGAACACAGCGCCGTCGGGAGCGACGCAGACATCCGAGGGGCGGAACCAGGTGTCGCTGGATTCGACCATGTTTTCCTGGACGGCCTTGTAGCCCGCGCCGTCGGGCGTGAGGTGGTACGCGCGCAGGTGGCGCGGGCCGGCGTCGGTGTGCAGGATTTGGCCCCAGTATTTCTTGGGCAACAGCGTGCCTTCGTACATGCAAATGCCGGTGGGCGAGCCGAAGTAGGTGCGCAGGATTTTCGGCACCACGCCGGGCTGCTCCTCGTGCCAGTGGGTTTGGCCCGGCCCGCGCGGGTGGTAGCCGTAGTTGCCGCCGGGCATGACGTAGCAGATGCGGGTTTGCTGGTTGCCGTCGTCGTCGTTGTCGGAGAGGAAGATGGTGCCGAAACTGTCGACGCAGCATTCGTAGTTGTTGCGGAAGTTGTGGGCGATGAGCTCAAGGTTCTTGCCGTCAAGATCCGAGCGCCAAACGGTGCCGGCCCGGCAATCGGTCGAGTTCGACGTCCACTTGCGGCCTTTGCCGTCGGAGGATTGCAGGTCCTTGACGCCCGCATCGCCGACGGTGAAGTAAAGGCGATGGTCGGGGCCGACAAGAACGCTGTGGACGCCGTGGTCGTGGTCGAGGCCCTGGAAGCCCTTGAGGAGCACGCTGGGCGGGCCGTCGGCCTTCAGGTCGCCGTCTTTGTCCTCGAAGACCCAGATGTTGGGCGATTGGCACACGTAAACCTTTTGGCCTTTGCCGTCGGGATACGGATAGACGGCGATGCCCAAGGGGCAGTGGACTTCGGGCGCTTGATAGAAGACGAACTGCTTGTCCGCTTTGCCGTCGAGGTCGGAGTCTTCGAGGATGACGATACGGTCGCCCTCGGGCACGCGCATTTTCTTTTCGCCGCGCAGCTTTTGCCGGTAGTTGATCGATTCGCAATACCAGACGCGGCCTTTGTGGTCGATGTCCATGCAGGTGGGATTGATGCAATCCGGCTCGTGGGCCCAGAGGGTGATTTCCAAGCCATCGGAGACTTTGAAGGATTGGAGGGCCTTGTCCGGAGGAAGCTGGGCGGCGGCTGTTTGCGAATAGGCCAAAGCGGCGACGAGCGCGAGCGAGCGGTGCATGGAGCGTCTCCAGTAACGAAAAAACTCAGCGTTAGCTGAGTATAGAGAGGGAACGTGTGATTCTCCAGCGGAATCACTGCGCGGCGCTATCGGCTGACTGTGCTGGGTGGCATGCTTTCGCCGATGCTTTGCGAGAAGAACGAACTCC
>JAKEHV010000448.1 GCA_022614915.1 Gemmataceae bacterium
AAGTCACCGATGCGCAGGCGATAGCCATAGTCCGCGCCGCCGCGGTTGAGCACATCTTTCACTTCGATGAGGTATTCGCCGGCTTCTTTGAAAACATAAGTAAGGCGCGGATCGGTCTGGCAGCCGGGAGAGTCGTTGTCGTGGGCCAGCTCGCGTTTGGTCTTGGCGCTGTAGATGGACAGCTGCGCATCGATGGCGCTGCCCAGCCGCCGGCCTAACAAATCAAAGCTCAGGCGCTGGCCCGATGGCACGCTGATCTTGAAGTAGTCGCTTGCTTCCGCATCCGCCTTGCCGGCCACGACGCTCGGCACTGGCACCAGCATCGCGTCGTTCCACGAGCGGTTCTTGTCGTTCTCCACGACTTGGGGCAAATCGTCGATGCAGAAAAGCCGCAGGTTCGAGATGCCGCGCGTGGTGGCCAGGCGCACAACGTGTGCGCCGATGGGCGCATCACCTGGAACTTCCAAGCGAACTTTGAGCTTGGCGTTGTCTTGGCCGTTTTTATCCTCGGTCGGAATCGTCGATTTCGCGGGGAATGCAGTCCAGAATCCGGTCGGACCGGCAAGATTAGTGCCGGTGAGCGCAAGCTCAAGGGTGGCGCCGCGCTGCACCCCTAGCGGCATGGGCATCGCGAGGACCGGCGCTTGGGCGCTCGGCGGCGTTGGGGGCGGCGGTTTCTGTGCTGTGATCACGCCAACAGCGCCTAAACAGATTATCAGTGCGGTTCCGATTGCGCCAAAAGAAGTTTTGCCAACCATGAATTCCTCGATCCAGCTATATGGTGGGGCGACATTCCTGTAGACACTGTGACGCCAAATAGGAATGTTCGCCCCAAGACATAAGCTCCATGTGTCGCGCGGGGCAGCTGACAAAGAGATAATAATGGGCTAAAGGCCGTTCGGAAAGTAAAATGATAGCCGCAAGGCAAGCAAGTGTAGAAAAAGAAGAGGTTTCGCGCGTTTTTCTTAGGTGCCGGAAAAACACAGGTTTACGTCTATTGATTAATGTTTTTTGGACAAACATAACCTATATTTGTGAGCAAACCCTTGCGCAATTTCTTGTATGGCCAGAGGAGCAGCCTGTGAAGCTACGGCGCATTCGCATGCGCGGCATCCACGGCGAAGTGGAAGGCAAGGTCTGGGAAGCGGAGAGCATCCTTCGCGCGGGCCGGCTCGCCACCTTGGAGATCGTGCTGGACGACACGTCGGTCAGCAGGCGGCACGCCGAAGTGCGCTCCACGGCGAACGGCTGGCGCGTGCGCGACTTGGCCAGCACCAACGGCACTTTTCTCAATGGCACGCGGCTGGGTCCCGGAGAATGGCCTGTGCGCGCCCACGACATCCTGCGTTTCGGCAACGTCACCGTCGTGGTGGAGCTGATCAAGGAGGGTCGCGAGGAGGACGACACCCAACGGACCGACAACTTGATGGTGGAAGCCACTTCGTGCCATACTTGGGAAGACGCCCTTGCCGGACTCGCCTTCGACCGCAATAGCTGCCCCCGCCCCGGCGAACAGCTGTTTGCTTTGCTCCGCGCCGGCCACCACTTGGTCCATCTCGAACACGAAGAAGACCTTCTGCACACTATCCTCAACGACGCGGTCAGCACGCTGGACGCTCAGCGCGGCGCCATCGTGCTCGCGGAGACGCCGCAGGGCCCCTTGCGGCTACGCGCCTTAGCGAGCGGCCACAGCCAGGTCCCCAGCCGGCCGGGCTTCAGCCAAAATCTCGCCACGCGCTCCTTCAATCGCGGCGAGTCCGTGCTCTGCGTCAGCGTGGAGGAAGATCCGGAATTGATCGGTTCGCGCAGCATTGCCGAGGGGACCATGGCCTCGGTGTTGTGCGTGCTGTTGCGCACGCCGCGCAAGAAGCTCGGCATCTTGCACTTGGACCGCGGGCCCATGCAGCCGCCATTCACCAAAGACGATTTGCATTTGGCCGACGCGCTGGCCGCGCACGTGTCCGCCGGCATCGAAAGCGCCCAGCTCATCAGCAAGCAACGCGAGCTATTCCTGGCGACGATCACCGTGCTGGCCCAATCCGTCGAGCTGCGCGACACCTATACCGGCGGCCACACGCAGCGGGTTTGCGAGTACGCCAATCTGCTCGGCCAAGAGATGGATCTATCGCACGACGAACTGCACATTATTCGCATCGGCACACCGCTGCACGACATCGGCAAGATCGGCATCGACGACGCCATTTTGAAAAAACCCGGCAAGCTGACGCCGGCCGAGTTTGAGATCATGAAGTCGCACACCACCAAGGGCGCGAAGATTCTCGAGCAAATCCCCGACCTGGAAACCGTCATCCCCATTGTGCGCTCGCATCACGAGCGCTGGGACGGCCAAGGCTATCCGGACGGCACCAAAGGCGAGGCGACGCCGAAGCTGGCCCGCATTGTCGCCGTCGCGGACGCCTTTGACGCGATGACTTCCGACCGTCCTTATCGCCAAGGCATGCAGCCCGAAGTCGCCTTCGCGGAGCTGGAGAAGCAAAAAGGCAAGCAATTCGATCCGGCGATGGCGGCGGCTTTTCTCAGTATTCGCCAGCGCATCGTGCAAGAGATGCAATCCGAAACCAAGAAGCTCGGCTACAATGGCCTCGGCACGGTGCGCGTGGCGAATTAGCACTGTGTAGCGGAACTCGCAAGAGTTCCGGCGCGGCAGCCATCCTGCAAATTCCGCTACAAAGCAAAGCAAACGATTCGATTCCAAGAGAGCCGTTTTCGTTCGCTTCATTTCTCGCTTTGCGGTAAAATCTCCTTGGCTCCCCTCTTGCGATCCGACTAAGTCCGCAGAGATTCCGCGCATGCATTCCGCACACTCTCTTCTGTCTCGTCGCCGTTTCTTCACCTCCGCGGCCAGCGGCATCGGCACGTTGGCCCTGGCGTCGATGCTGCGCGATGAGGGCCTCTTAGCGCAGTCGCCGGACAATCCTGCCACGACGCGCGCGCCGCATTTCTCCCCCAAAGCCAGGGCGTGCATCTGTATCTATCTCGAAGGGGCGCCGAGCCAGATCGACCTGTTTGATCCCAAGCCGAGATTGAACGAATTGCACGGACAGGCGCTGCCGGAGTCGCTGTGGCGCAACGTGCGCTTCGCGTTCACGCAGCCGGCGACTGCGAAAATCATGGGCTGTCCGCGTCGCTTCCAAAAGCACGGCCACTGCGGCATGGATCTTTCCGATTTGCTGCCGAACCTTGCGACGTGCGCCGACGACATCTGCTGGGTGCGGTCGATGCACACGGAAGCGTTTAACCATCACCCCGGTCAGTTGCTGATGAACAGCGGCGTGCCGACGTTTGGCCGGCCGTCGATGGGCTCGTGGCTCAATTACGGCCTAGGCAGCGAGTCGCGGAACCTTCCGGGTTATGTCGTCCTGACCGCGGGGCGCGGCACCTCGGGCGGCACGTCGAATTGGTCGAGCGGCTTTCTGCCCACGACGTACGCGGGCGTGCTTTTCCGCAATCAGGGCGAGCCGGTGCTGAATCTTAACAACCCTGCCGGTCTCACTCCCGACATGCAGCGCCGGACCATCGAAACCATCAGCCGGCTCAACGGCCTGCGCCATCAGGAAATGGGCGACCCGGAGATTCAGAGCCGAATCGCGTCTTATGAATTGGCGTTTCGCATGCAGGCCGCCGCGCCGGAGTTGATCGATGTCAGTGGAGAAACCCGGCAAACGCTGGACGAATACGGCCTGGATCGGCATGAACCGGAAATTCAGGCGACGCGCGGCGGCGGCCGCGGGCAGTTCCGCCAGTTCGCCCTCAATTGCCTTTTGGCGAGACGTTTGGTCGAACGCGGCGTGCGCTTCATCAACATCTATCACGCTTCCTGGGACCATCACTCGAACTTGAACGCAGAGCTGACGCATAATTGCCTGATGGCGGACCAGCCGGTCGCCGCGCTTTTGAAAGATCTCAAGCGGCGCGGCCTATTGGACTCGACGCTCGTCTTGTGGCTTTCGGAGTTTGGCCGCACGCCGCTCGGCGAAAATCGCGGCGGCAATCCCAACGCCACCGGCCGCGACCATCACCCGTTCGCGTTCACGATTTGGCTGGCCGGCGGCGGCGTCAAGGGCGGCCACATCCACGGCGAAACCGACGATCTGGGTTGGGGCATCGCCCGCGACCCGGTGCACATCAACGATTTCCACGCCACGCTTTTGCACCTTTTCGGCATCGACCATCTGCGGCTTACGTATCGCTTCCAGGGCCGCGATTTCCGGTTGACGGACGTGGGCGGGCGCGTGGTGCAGGCGTGGTTGACGTGAATGAAGGCCCTGCAAGCTCGCAGCTCTAACGTATAGTTTAACAGTAAGCCGAAAATGCGGACGAGAGGGAGAAAATGAAGACAGTTCATGCAGTCTTTGAGAACGGCGTCTTTCGCCCGAAAGAGCAAGTTGATTTGCCCGAGAACGCCGAAGTGGAATTCGAACCACGCCTTGTCAGGAACGGGCAAGCGCCCGCTTCTTTGGAAGACGTGTATGCTATTCTGTCTGCGCGCTTTGCGTCTGGCCAAAGCGACGTAGCAGCGCGCCATAACGAACATCAGCCATGAACGCTGTGTTTCTCGACACGGTTGGTCTATTGGCTTTGTGGGACAAGTCGGATCAATGGCATGATCTGGCTGAGTATCACCGCGCCTGATTCTTTCGCTCGTTAAGGAAAGTTTTTCGAAAGACGACGGGTACATTTTCCGCACCGCCGCCAAGAAACTGAAGTCTGGTCGACATGTCGGATGACCTCGTCACCATCGCCGTCCTCCCCGATGCCGCCCAAGCAAACTTGGCGCGCAATCGCCTGGCGGAGATTGGCATTGCGGCTTTCCTCCAAGGTGAAGAAGCCAGCACGTCCGCTGCGCCTTTCACAGGCGCCTTTGAAGGCGTCAAGGTGCAAGTGGCCGGCAAGGATGCCGCCGATGCCCGCGCGTTTCTAGAAAGGAAACCTTGGCAGGACGCCAGCGGCGAAGAGACTGCTTTCGCGGCGCCAGAGACCATCGAAGCTTTGCACCGCGCCGCCCTGGAGGACGAAGAACCGCCGCTGTCCGAGCGCGAACAGGACGCGCTGCGCGCCTTCATGGCGGCCGTTTGGGGCATGATCCTCTGGCCGCTGCAAATCTGGGCGTTTCTGCTTCTGGGCAGCGTGCTGTTCTCTAGCGAGCGCTTGGAAGGCCTGCCGCGCCGCCGAGCCAAATGGGCCGCGTGCATCAATCTGCCTTTCATCGCGCTTGGGATCTTCTTCGTGGTGACCTTGTTCACGGGCCCGTTCTTTTCGCGCACTGACATCGACTTACGCGATTTGCCGCACCCCGAAGTGCTGGCCGGCTCTTGGGAGGGCGAGGTGGCCGACGAGCACGGCAAGACCATCATCCGGCTGGAACTCCGCAAAGACGGCAAACTGCGCTGGACCGAGTCGGGCGGCGAGGAGACGATAGCCGGCGGCCTTTGGGCCTACACCGATCATCGGTTGTACTTTCGCTTGGATCGTTTCGAGAAGATGAATCCCATCTGGCAAGGTTGGCAGGGAAAAGTCGGGGCGTATGAGATGGAGCGGTTCACGGATTTGGAAATGGTATTGCGCGGCGGCGACGGAAAGTTTGCACTGCGGCGCAAATGAACGATCTATTCCGTTATTCGCTTGCCGACCGCCGGCAGGAAGGGAAAGTCGCCAAACTGCAATTCCTGAGGATCTGAACCGATTGCATGGAAAAGATGAGAAGAAAATGTTGATTTTAATTGTAAGGGAATATCGTCCTTGGTACATTCACGAGTATTAGCCGATCCTATTTGTGTCGCCCATTTTCCGTCGGGATGTAGCTATGCGACGTGCGCTATGCCCTGGCATTTCACTCACGGGCCTGTCGATTGTATTGATTGCCGGATGCGGCGGGAGCACTGGTCCGGGCGGCCGTCTGGCGATTTCGGGCACAGTCTACTACAAAGGCTCGCCCATTCAGTCGGGAACGATTGAGTTTGTGCCGCATAAAGACGTCAAAACTTCCGGCGGCGGCATGATAACCAACGGCCGCTTCAGCATTCCGGCGGACAGGGGGCTGGAGCCGGGTGACTATACGATAAAGATTTCAGCTATCGAGACGCCCGCCATCTCGGACGAACCGGGCGGACTGCCAGGACAGGAAACCGCTACGAAAGATCGCATTCCCGCGAAGTACAACGAAAAGTCAATACTTACGGAAAGGGTCGAGCCGGGAAAAACGAGTTTCGCCTTTAAGCTAGACTAGATGCCGTTCCGTCTTTGTTCTTTTTTCCTTTTCATGAAGGAGCTGCACATGTCGAAACGCAGAACTGGCTTCACGCTGATCGAGTTACTGGTGGTGATTGCCATCATCGCCATCCTCATCGGTCTGTTACTGCCGGCCGTGCAAAAGGTCCGCGAGGCGGCGGCCCGCTCGCAATGCCAAAACAACCTGAAGCAGATAGGCCTGGCCATGCACAATCACAATGACACGATGAAGAAACTGCCGCCCCTCCAAGGCCCCTTTGGCTGCTGCTGGGGAACTTGGCAGGTGCTGATCATGCCGTACATCGAACAAGACAACGTTTTTAAGCTCTACCAAAACTGGGGCGGCCACGACACGCTTTTGAAGGTCGATTGGCCAGCGACAGTCACGGTCCCCCAGCCGTGGCCGCGCTACGGTCACGGTACTACCAACGCCTTTAACGTCACGCGCAGACGATATTCCATCCTGACTTGTCCCAGCGATACGCCCAACGCCCCCATCGGCAGCGGCGCCATCGCGGGCGGCGGGAGTGGCGGCATCACTTCGCACAATTACGCGGTGAACATGGGCACGACCAACTACAATAATGCCGACATCCTGACGCCGGCCCCCGCGGTCCGAGCCGTCATTGCCCCGTTCTTTTATGGCACCTCCAGCAACTTCGACCGCGGCAAGATGAGGATTCAGGACCTGGCCTCCGGCGACGGCACCAGCAACACCATGTTGGTAGCCGAAGTCCTGCAGGGTTCGCGGCAGGACCTGCGCGGCTTCACCTGGTGGGGACCAGCCGCGTTTTACACAACTTACCTGCCGCCTAATTCAACCTTCCCCGATCAGATGAACACGGGCGCCGGGGCCAATGGCTGCTTCAGCGAACCGCTCTCCAATTTGCCATGCACGCTGGGCCCCAATCCCGGCATCCTCGCCTCGCGCAGCCGGCACTCGGGAGGTGTTCAAATCGTCTTGGGCGACGGCAGCGCTCGCTACATCAGTCAGAGCATCTCCATCATCACTTGGCGCGCGATGAGCTCGGCGCGTGGCGGCGAAGTGTTCAACATGGACCAATAAGTGTCCAGGCTTCGACAGCCAGGTCCGTGTAGACTGGGAACTACGATGTTTTGAAGCTGTCGTCGAAGGGTCAACAGCCTGCTCGACGGCAGCTTCTGTGTTTTGGATTCCGCGGCGGAAACGGTGGATGTGTGGCGCCCAATTCGACCTGATCGGGTTCTG
This sequence comes from Gemmataceae bacterium, assembly GCA_022614915.1. Classification (GTDB taxonomy): domain Bacteria; phylum Planctomycetota; class Planctomycetia; order Gemmatales; family Gemmataceae; genus JAKEFD01. Next base: position 7,478 of record JAKEHV010000448.1, read on the forward strand.
GGGCCATGCAGGCACGTTCGACTCGTTGCAACTGCCGGCTCTAGCAGGCGGTTGGTCTTGGGTTGGCCAAGACGAGATGTGGCATGACTTTACTTTCACGCTCAGGGTTGAATAGCAGTTAGGTGCGACTATGACTCGTTGTCTAGCACTATGGGCGGCGGGACTGATTCTCCTCGCCAACATCGAGACGGCACCGGCCATCGCCAAACCCCAGTACAAGACCGAGTTAGCCGGGCACACGTCACAAGTGCGTTCCGTCACGTTTTCCGCTGATGACAAACTCGCGTTGTCAGCCGGGGGGCAGGTCATCGTTTGGAGCGTTAAGACGGCAGAGAAAGTATTAGCGCTTCGTGAGGACCATGCCGGCTCGCCGGCTCTGTTCAGTCCGGACAGCCAATCGGTCATCGCGCGGGAGCGAACAGGCAACTACCTTGGCATCTGGAGTCTAAAGGACGGCAAGCGCACAGGGCGGATTCCGATTCCCGAAGGGCTCTATTGCATGGCCATGAGCAACGATGGCGAATTGCTGGCGCTCGCTTTGACCTCAAATGTCATTCATCTGATCGATTGGAAGTCGAAAAAGACCATGGACGTGTTGAAGCTGCACAAGCAAGGGCGCGGCTTTTTCACCGAATCACTTGCCTTTTCCCCCGACGGGAAACTGCTGGCGTCCGCAGGTGGCAATGAAGGCTCGGCGGTTGTCTGGGATCTTAAGAACAAGAAATTGATTGACAGCTTCAGTCATTTAGGCAGCGGCTCGATGACGGCGGTAGCGTTTTCCCGCGACGGCAAGCTCATCGCGACCGGCGGAGTCTCGAACAATATCATCGTTTGGGACGCCAACTCCGGCGCAATGGTGCAAAAGATTAACGTTTTCCAAATTGGCGTCGTTCGTGGCCTTGCCTTCTCGCCCAAGGACGATGTGCTCGCCATCATTGGCGGGCAACCGATTGTCCGATTTTGGCTGGCTAAGACGAACGAGCTCATCGGCTACCAAGGCCACAAAATCAGCGTGGAGTCGCTTGCATTTTCTCACGACGGTATGCTTCTAATCACCGGCGGGAATGATGACAAGGCGCTGATTTGGGAGGTGCCAAGCCGCTAACTTGCGATGCCGCGTCAATCTACATCCTGCGCCGTGAGTGGTTGCGTCAAGCCGGTAGCAACGATGTTTTCACGAAACCGACTTCGTGAAGAATGGCACAATCTACCTGTCGAAGACCACTTTTCAACTTCCGGCTTATGCACCAATCTGAAAAGTGACCCCCTAAGTTTTGGCATAACATGTTTTCGATAAATGCTTTACAGTTTTTCGCTGGACGTTTCACTTTTTTGCGAACTGAAACAAGGGCGTTAGAGAAAGCCCGAACGGCCAAAAACCACACTCCGCAACGGGGACTTCAATGGGCTCTGCCCTTGCGTGGCAAATGGGGTCAAGCATTGCCGTAAGCCAATTGTACGCATCGAGTTGTGGTTTTTCGAAGCACTTATGGTTTTCGCCAACTGGCAAATGGGTCGCAACATCCTGTCCGACGACGGGCACAACCAGCGGGAGTAAACAGTGTTTCGAAACGGTCGGAGGCGAGAAATCCGTTGCACCAGGGGGCGTGTCCGTGTGACAATGCAACGCATCCTGCAACCCCTTTCTATTCAGATGGTTGCGAAGCTAGTTTCGTTGAATGCCTTGCAACGAAATCACCACCTGCGAGCTTCCATCCTTGCCGGAGATCATTATGCGTTACTGCTCTTGGCTCTTATGTGGGTTCTTTGCCGTGACTTATGTGCTTGCCGGTCAGCCCGTCCAATACCCCAGCACCAAACGCGTGGACCACTATGACGACTACCACGGCGTCAAAGTCCACTGCCCGTACCGCTGGCTGGAAGAGGACGTGCGCGTTTCCAGCGAAGTCGCGGCTTGGGTCGAGGAGCAGGCCAAATTCACCGAAGCCTATCTCAAGACCATTCCCGAGCGTGACAAGATCAAACAGCGCCTGACCGATTTGTGGAACTTCGAGAAATACTCCGCGCCGACCAAGATCGCCAAGCGCTACTACGTCTACAGCAAGAACGACGGCTTGCAGAACCAGTCCGTCTATTACGTCCAAGACACGCTGGACGCCGCGCCGCGCGTGCTCCTCGACCCCAATCAATGGTCCAAGGACGGCACCGTCGCTCTGACCGCGCTCGACTTCAGCGAAGACGGCAAGCGGCTGGCTTATGGCGTCTCCGAGGCGGGGTCCGACTGGTCCGTTGTCCGCGTGCTCGATGTCGACTCGGGCAAGAAGCTCGACGACGAGGTCCGCTGGGTGAAGTTTAGCGATCTTTCCTGGACGCACGACCACAAAGGCTTTTTCTACAGCCGATTCCCCGAGCCGAAGAAGGGCGAGAAGTTCCAGGCCCTGTCGCTCAATCAGAAGCTCTATTACCATCGCCTCGGCACGCCGCAGAGCGACGATCAACTCGTCTACGAGCGGCCCGACGATCCGCGCTTCACGGTTTCCGGCAGCGTCACCGAGGACGGCAAATACCTGGTCATCTCGGTCGGGGACGGCACGACCAGCCGCAAGAACAAAGTCTTCATCAAAGACCTCACTGTCGCGGACGCCAAGATCACGCCGGTGATCGACGACTTCGAAAGCGTCAACGCCGTTTTCGACAACGACGGCGCCACGCTGTACGTCAAGACCGATTTCAAAGCGCCCAAGGGCAGGGTCGTGGCCATCGATCTAGCCAAGCCAGGTCGCGATCAGTGGAAGGAGCTGATTCCGGAGGCGGACGCGACGTTGCAAGGGGCGGGCGTGACCGGCGAGATGCTCGTTGGCAGTTACCTCAAAGACGCCCGCAGCCAGGTCAAGATTTTCGACCTCACCGGTAAGTTCGTGCGCGAAGTGGAATTGCCCGGCATCGGCTCGGCAGGGGGTTTCGGCGGCCGCCGCGACGAAACCGAAACCTTCTACATGCACACCAGCTTCGCGGTTCCCAGCCGCGTCTATCGCTACGACATGAAGACCGGCGCGAGCACGCTCTTCCGCCAGCCTAAGGTCAAGTTCAACCCGGACGACTACGAAGTGAAGCAGATCTTCTATGCCAGCAAGGACGGCACGAAAGTCCCCATGTTCATCACGCACAAGAGGGGAATCCAGCTCGACGGCAACAACCCCACGCTGCTCTATGGCTACGGCGGTTTCAACATTTCCATGACGCCGGGGTTTTCGATCGCCCGCTTGGTGTGGATGGAAATGGGCGGCGTCTTCGCCATGCCCAACATCCGCGGCGGCGGCGAGTACGGCAAAGACTGGCACCGCTCCGCGGTCAAGACCAAACGGCAAGTAGCTTATGACGACTTCATCGCTGCTGCCGAATGGCTGATCGCGAACAAATACACGCGGCCCGAAAAGCTGGCCATCCAAGGCGGCAGCAACGGCGGCCTCTTGGTCGGCGCGTGCATGACGCAGCGGCCGGAGCTCTATGGGGCCTGCCTGCCCGCGGTCGGCGTCATGGACATGCTCCGCTTCCACAAGTTCACCGCCGGCCGTTACTGGGTGGACGATTACGGCTCTTCGGACAACCCGGAGGAGTTTCTGGCCCTGTTGCGCATCTCGCCCTATCACAACCTGAAGAAGGGCGTGAAGTATCCGGCCACGCTGGTGACGACGGCGGACACCGACGATCGCGTGGTGCCCTCGCACAGCTTCAAGTTCATCGCCGCGCTGCAGCACGCGCAGTCGGGTTCGGGGCCGGTGCTGGCTCGCATCGAGCTGCGCGCCGGCCACGGCGCGGGCCGGCCGGTGAGCAAGGCGATCGAGGAAGCGGCGGACGCGTGGGCGTTTTTGGTGCGGAATCTGGGAATGAAGTGAGTCTCTTACTTCAATAATCCAGGCCGATTTGCACGGAGAACCCGAGGAGAACCAGGCTGCTGTCGGAGAATTGATGGCCGTTGACTTCGTTGATTCTCAGCAAGCCAAGGTCGCCCCAGGCTTGCGCGACGAATCCGGTCTTGACCCACAACAGCGGCGCAAGATTTGGGGCCGGACCGGGCCGATTCAGCGGGACGCCGTAAATCACACCCAGTTCCAATTCGCCCATCGGGAACACATCCGTTTTCAATTCGCGAGCTGTCGTGCCCGAGCTGGCGCCGGGCGCGACTATGGTGATGCTGCTTTCCCGGTCGTTTTCACCGAAGAGCACGGAGCCACGAACGTGGGAGTATAGCGCCCAGCGTTCGGCCACGGGAAAGATGCCTGTCCAAGCGCCGGTAATGCCGAAGCCGTCGAAGTTCTGTTTGGCCACCAGCGAACCTTGAAAGCCGGGCCCGGTCACCACGGTGGACGAGTAGTTTTGTTGGAGATGCGCGTAGCGGCCGCCGAGGGTAAGCACGAACAATGATTCACGCAGGTACGGGTGTCGAAGCTCGCACCAGTCGGAGAGAGGAATGTTCAAGAAGCCTTCGATCGGGTTGACGACGGCGAGGTCGATGGTGCTGGAGGCGGTGGCCTGAGCGATGGCGCCGCCTTGCGTGTCGTTGACGGTTCGCTCCAAGCGACCGGTCAAGTGCAGAATGCGGCCCGTCACCTGCACGCCGAAACCGGTGTTCTTGAATTGATAGCCAATTTCGAAACCGGGCGAGAAGGAGAGGTCGTTGCTCAGGTCGCTGGTGTCGCCCAGGACGGAACCGCCCGCGGGCGACGGCACCAAGAGTCGGACGGAGCGGCTGGGAAACAGCGGTTGCAGGAACAGGAAATCGAGATCGGCTTTGATGGAACCCCACGCGGGAGTTCCTGGAGCCACTCCGTCGGCGGCGAACAAACCGGCGGAGTTGATCGCGCCCGGATCATCGATCGGTGCTAGGAAGGCTGCCGACGGAGTCTGTGCCGCGGCCGGTTCGGAGCAAACGCTCGCCAGCGTCGCAGCGATCAGGATGAGGTAAAGGCATCGTGTCATGGATTACCGATGCGGCGAACACAGTCGTTCGAGAATCCGATGCAAGCGATCGATCCGCTCGTTCATTTGGCGGATTTCGATGATGGTCGTGGGGCCGCATTCCGTCGGACAGGGCTGCGGCGCGCCCAGTTGTTCCTTGACTTTCTCCTTGGGGCCAACCGATTTCAGCGGTTGCTCCTCTTGGTCGTCTGCCAGCGGGGCGCCGAGCAACCGCGCAGCTCGAGTGGGCGTCTGCGCGACGTAAGGCACGTACACGGTGCGCGGCACCAGGATGACGTCTTGCATCATGCCCACGCGCTCGGGGCGCTCTTGCTCACCCAAAGGCGCACCTAGTTTTCCCTTGTCTTTGGCCGGGCTTTCGCGCTCGATGATGATTTTTTGCTGCGGACCGCGCAGGAAAACGGTTTTGGGCGCCGGTTTTTCGAAGCACGGCGGTCCCAGCTGGGCGGGAGGACACGCAGCTGGACCGGCGACTGTGGACTCCGTTACCACCACGGTTGGTTCGCCGCACGGACCCGAAAGTCCCATTTGACGGCAGCCGCTCAAGAGCAGCAGCACCAAGGGCGCCCAATGTCGGCTTCGCATGACTCGTCTCCACCCGCTTGCGACGGCAAAATCCGCCTGATCCGATTTTCCGGTATCTTCGTAATCGTCAACCTACTAGTCGCGGGATTAGGTTTCCCTACGCAAACGGGCGTCCGTTATCCTTTTATTGGAGAGCGTGGGGATAGCGATTTCAAGTGGATTTGCCAAGAGAGAATAGTCTCGCCGCCGGTCCGCGCCAGCGTGAGCACGAAGCCTAAACCGTTGGGTGCAAGAGAAGCCACGAAGTCCGGTAAAAGCAGGAGAAATGCGCGAACAATGTCAATCGACGGGGATGCGCTATTTGGCATCCTTGGCAGGTTGCTGTTTGCGAAGCGCATCGATCGCCTGGTGGTGTTGCAGCACAAGTTCCTCCAGCCGATTAAGGCGGTCATTGATTTGCTTCAAGGCTTCGTTCAAGCTCGTCGCGTCGGCTGCTTTCAGAGCGCCGGCTTGGCTTGCTTTGAGGGCGCCGCCCAACGCTTTCAGCTTGCCCTCGCTTCGATCGAGCATGTCTTGAATCCATTCGTCCTCGGCGCTCCTCATGGCGTCGCGGGCGGCGAGTTGAGCAGCCAAGCCGGCAGCGCGCAGATCGAGTTCCTGCGCTTGCCGCAATGCTCCGAAATCGTGGGTGATTTGCTGGGTGAACGACGACGTTTGGGACGGGGCTTGCAACACCATGGAGGGCAAATTCACTGGTGCATAAAGAGCCTCGCCCAAAGGCGCTCGGTGGTGAAGGCGTTCCTTGTTGCAATGGCCAAAGAGACAGAATCTGCGCCGGCCGTCGTGCGTGTCCGAGCAATCCTTATCCCGATACTCCACTTTGGGCGGCGGAAGCTTGATGACGATTCGCTGCGGCTCGTCGCAATGGGCAGGCCCAGAAAAGACGTGGTGCAGCGTGGGAGTGATCTCCTGCGCGGTGAGTTGGCCGGCTCCGCACAACACCAGCACCAGACCCAGCAATCCGGCTCGGCGCATACTTCCCCCTATTACTTCCGGCCATAGCCGACAGCGCAGCTTGGGCCACTTGGAGGGTAATATCGGCACCGGCGCGGCAAGATTGTAAGGGAAACAGGAGAAAGATCGGATGTGACGGTTCTAATGGGGCAAGTTTTGCGCTGTCGTCAACCGCTGTAAATGTAGCCGCATTCGCAAGAATGCGGGAATGTCGCGGACAATGACCGGATTCTTGCGAATTTCGCTACGAACTCATCAAGGCATCAGTTTGGCGAGATCATTCGCGAGCGTGACGAGATCGGCGGGCGTCATCATTTGCGTGATCATGATTTCCCTGAGCTCAAGGATGGCAGCACCCGTAGCGCCCAGGTTTCTGGATTGGCCGAGAATCTGAGATAAGTTCTCTAGGGTTTGAAAACTCGGAGTTTTTCTTGAGAACTCAGCCAGCTTGATGCGGAATAACGTCATCTTATCCGCCAGTGCGGCCTTATCTCTCTCAACCGCGGCCTTGATTTTTTGCAGTGCTTCTTGAAGGTTCGTCGGACGCTCGGTCGGCGTTTGCGGCTGTACCGGGGCTACCGGCGTTACCGAATCCACCTGGATGGTGAACGTCACAAAGCGCACCGGCGGCTTGGCCTCGGGCAATTCTTTTTTCTTTTCTTCCGCTGGTTTCTTATCTTCCTTTTCATCCTTCTTAACGGGCTCACCGTTCTTTTTTTCCTCACCTTTCTTCTGTGGCGCCTTTAATTCCTCGACCTTGATTTCTTTTTCCTGTCTTGGCACAACGACTGCTGCGACGACAGTAAACGTGCCCGCGGCCTGCGGAGAGAGCACGAGGATCGCTTTGGTGGAGTCTTCATGGACTTTGCGGAAGGAACTCGGAAAGTTCCAGGCCACCATGTCTTTGGGTAGCGCTTCGGCGTCGCTTTTGGCGGCAATGGGATTGTCCGGAGCGCCGCCCACGCGCAAGAGCACCGGCGCGTAGAGCGCTACGCGCAACGTCGGGTCGTCCGAAGCGATGGTAATGTCCGACCACGATTTGCTATGGGCCAGCGCTTTGGCGATGGCGGCGTTATGTTTGCCCGACACATCGACACTGATGCGAATCTCGGGAGCGGCGCTGGAGCCCAGGAGAGGCCCTTGCAAACTTTCGCGCAGCTTGGATTCCCGGACCCGGAGCACCGGCGCCGAGTAAGCGCCATACAACGGCGCCGAGTAAGCCCCATACAACGGCGCGGAATAGGCGCCGAACACCGAGCGATATCCAAAGGCGGGGCCGGCGTAGCGGCCTGAATAGGGATTGGCGTACGGGCCGTAGAAACCGCGATTCAGTCCCAAGAACTGGGCTGGGGCGGAATCGGCTACTAGTAAGAGCGCGCCGATTGCGAGGACCCACCTGATAGATTTGTTCATTGCCGTCTCGCCTCGCCAAAAATTGAAATGGAAATGAGCGCTCTTGTATTACTCGTCCGCCGGTTCCCAACGATCCAAGTATTTGACAAGGTTGACCCACCGACCGAGGGACATAGACCAAAAATCCAAGCTAAAGCGGAAAGTTGCTGGAATCAACAGAAATCCTATCTCCGTGAGTAGTCTTGGGAGAATGAAACTTGACTTCGCCATGCCGAGAGAATAACTTCACGCCTAGGTTAAATTCCTTGGCACTAAAGGGGGATCGTCATGGCGCTCGAAGACGTCTTGCGCGGCGGCAAGTTAGAGCCGGTCACTGACCCGCGCACTTTTCGATTTGGGGACGTGTTCGAAGAGCCGGACGAACTGCCGGAAAGCTTTGACTTCGATCTCGAGTTTCCGGAACTGGCGGGAATCTCGCAACAGATGTACCTGAACAACCAATTGAGTTGCTGCGTGATCTCCGGCCGCGCTCACCAAACACTGCGTTTCGAATTCTCCGAGCAAGGAAAAATCATCAACATCACCGACAACGAAATCAAAAAACAATATTTCAACGAAACGGGCGGGGCCGACAACGGCTTGGTGCTCTTGGATTCCCTTAAGAGCTGGCGCAATGACGGTTGGATCGCGGGTCGGCGCAAGTACACCATTGACATGTTCGCGGAAATCGACCGAAGCAAGCGAAGGCAAATCAAGTCCTCGATCTTCCTCCAAGTCGGCATTGGCATCGGCTTGGCGCTACCGGTCACGGCACGAAATGAGTTTGTTCAAGGCATCCCTTGGAGCGATACTGCGGGGCGTGCCGGTGGAGGCGGCGGCCATTATGTATTTGTCACGGGCTACACGCCAAAGGGTCTGACGTGCGTCACCTGGGGACGCAAACAACACATGACCTGGGGCTTTTTCGATAAATACTGTGTCGAAGCCTTCGCCCTGGTCGACGACCTCAATCGCTTCGAAGAAGAGGATGCCGGCGTCGATGTTACCACGGCCCGTGAACTTCTCAATGAGATCGATGAGGGCTGAGCGCTGGGAATGATCTCGAGTGAAAGGAATCACTTCAACCGCTGCATCCACGTGCACAAAGCCTTGGCGACCTGTTCCATCGGTTCGGGTGCGCAGTTGGCGGGCGTGTCGGACAATTTGTGCCAGTGCGGATAGTCGAAGTCGATGATGTCGATGGCCGGGATGCCGGCTTCTTGCAGCGCCAAATGGTCGTCGAGGACGCGGCCGCCGATGCGCTGCTGAAAGACGTTCAAGCGCAGCTCGCGGCCGATCTCCCAAATCTCACGCACCAAGTCCGGATGGTGGGCCCAGGAATAACCTTCGGCCGGGAACTTCGCGTCTTTGCCCGCGATCATGTCGAGCAGGACCGCGGCCACATACTGCGGATCTTTCTTGTTGTTCAGCCAGGTCTTGGCAAAGTGTTCGCTGCCGAAGAAATACTTGTCGCGGTCCTTGTTGAAGATGTACTCCTCACCGTCGAAGATGACGAAGTCGACGCCGACTTGCAGCTTGAGGTCTTTCATGTGGTGGGCGAGTTCCATGAGAAAGGCGACGCCGGAGCCGCCGTCGTTGGCGCTCAGAAACGGCTCACGCCACTTGCGCGGATCGGGTTCCTGGTCGGCGATGGGGCGGGTGTCATAGTGGCAGCAAAGTATAATGCGACGGTCGCGGCGCGGCGGAAACGAGATCACCAGATTCGTCATCTCGACAGCGTTTTTTTGCGTGACCTGTTTGGCCTGAAAAACCTGGTTTTTGACCTCGCCGTCGAACTTGGCAAAATGCTCGCGGAGCAGCTCTTGCTGCTTCTTCATGCCCGGTGTGCCGCTCATGCGCGGGCCCATAGCGCAGACGGCTTCGAGATACTTCATCGCGCGTTTGCCGTCAAACGGAGGCACTTTCACCTCTTGCGGCAGGCGGTCGGCGGCGAATTGCGTTTGTGCCGGCAGACTCGGCTCGTCGAACGCTCCCCAGTAGGACAGGCCCAGCCACGCCGCCGCCAACACGGCCAACACCGCGATCATCCTGCCGGGCATGGGAAACTCCAGTGGCGTGCAGCTCAGTGTACTCGAGTACCGAGTGATCTGTGTGAGCTGCTCACTCCTTTCTTGTAGCAAAAACGCGATCCGAGAGCTAGGCGGACAACGTCCCGCACGTGCCTTCGGCCCATTCTCTTGCCTCAGCTTCTCGTTCCTCGTCGAGAGCCATCGCGCGATAGCCTGCTTCCAAGTATTGACGCAGGATCTTAGGACGTACCAGCGTTTCAATAAACTTGCTGATCTTCCTCGCTCCGAGAACCCGGTGCAACTGTTCATAGATTTCTTTGTCGATGGTAATCGTCAGTTTCTTTCGCATAAGGACACTTCCAGCCAGAAGTCTATAGAGGCTTGCCGAGCAACTAGTCAACACCTCCCAATGATATAGCGGTGCGGGTCGACTTCCTCACGAAGTATCTTCAATTCCTGCTCCGTCGGCGGCTTGGTGGTTTGCAACGGCTCGCGGACGCCGACTTCGAAGCTGGTGTTTTGGCGGACTTGGTCCAAAGTGACGCCGGGATGCAAACTGATGACTTCCATGCGCTTAGTCTGATCGTGGTAACCGAGGATTGCCAAGTCAGTAATGACGCGATAGGGTCCCGTTCCCGGGGCAAGTCCGGCGGCTTCGCGTGCGCCGGGGCCAGTCAAGTAACCCGGTGTGGTAAGAAAATCGAGTTTGTCGACGAAACGGCGTTTGTCGTGGCTGGTCACAACGAGAATGCGCCAACAAAAGGACGCAAGGTCGTTGGCGCCGCCGGACCCGGGCAGGCGCACTTTGGGCTTTTTGTAATCTGTGCCGATGACGGTGGAGTTTAGATTGCCGTAGGCGTCAATCTGTGCGCCCCCGAGAAACGTATAGTCCATAAGGCCGCGCTGGCACGTTTCCATGACGTCGGCCATGCTAGTGGCCATGGCGCCTTTGTAAAACGTACGCGAGTCGCCGACGCTGATGGGCATGGTGGGAAGCTGCGGCGCGACGCCGCCGGCCTCAAAGAAGATGACCAGATTGGGAGACGCGGTGCGTTGGGCGAGCATGGCCGCCGCGCAGGGAGCGCCGGTGCCGACGGCAACGGTCTTGCCGTCCTCCAAGAGACGGGCGGCGCAGGCGATCATGAGTTCCATGGGGTTGTAAGACACGATAAACTCCAGCAGCTCGATCTACTCCTTGGTGTAGGTCACACGCGTCAGCGTCCTGGTCGCTTCACGCGTCAATCTCGCCCCGGCGGCGCCTTTCGCCAATGCGGAAACCAGATTGTGCGCGTCGGTGTTCTTTATCCTTTCCAACGCTTCGAGTGCTCGCAGATGTTGCAGTTCATTGGGTCGGGGCATTTGTTCGATGAGCCAGCCTTCGAGAATCTTCTCGATGCGCCGCTGCGTTTCCAAGCGCAGTTTGCCGCGCAGGGCTTCCTCGAGCGCCGGCTCGGCCACGTCGCCGATTTTCTCGATGGCCAGAGTTGCCTGTTGCCGCACGACCAGCTGGTCGCTGTCCAGATCGGCGATAAGTTTGGCAAGTAATTCGGCATTGGGCGGGGGAATCGGCTTCAAATGTCCCTTGAAGAAGGAAACGGCTGCTTTTTCTTGTGAGGCGAATGTGCAGATGGCCTGCAACGCTAGTCCGGCATCGTCGCCGGCCAGGTCTTTCCAGAGTCGATTCAAATCGTCATCGGCCGGAGCTTTCACGGATTGCTCCGGCATCTCGGGCATCTTCCAAACCAGAGCGGTTGTGTCGCGGCTGCCGGAAATGAGTCGTTTGGATTCGCGATCGAACAAGAGGCACGTCACCGGCCCACGATGGCCGTCGCACGTGGCCACGAGTTTACCGCTGTATCGATGCCAGACGCGAACGACATGGTCTTGCCCTGCGCCGGCAAGCAGTAAGCCGTTCGGCGAATAGGCGAGCGCGACAATAGCGCCTTTGGGCATTTCGGGCATTTTTAGCCGAATCTTGCCGGTCAGCGTTTCCGACTGCTGAATCGTGCCGTCATAGCAGCCCGCGGCCACGGTTCGGCCATCGGGCGCAATGGCGAAGCAAGCGATGCCGGCGACGGCCATTTCATGAGGGACAGTGAGCTTGCCCGTTTGGGCGTCCCAAACCCGCACCGAAGTGATCATGTTCGCTCGGCGCGGGTCGTAATACCTAAGCGCTGGATTGGGCAGCAAGGAGGCGAGTTTCGTGCCATCGGCGGAAAAGAGCAGCGTCGGCGTGGCGTTGCCGAAATAGCCACTCACCGCGTTGTTCGGTTTTTCTTGGAGTGGAACCGGTTCGGGCAGCTTGCGAATCACTTTACGGGTTGCGACGTCCCATAAGCGCGTGGTGTTTTCCCGGCCGCGCGTCGCCGCGGTCTTGCCGTCGGGAGAAAGCGCCACGCCGAACGCTTCGCCCTGGTGCGCCTTCCAGTCGGCGCGCTCTTTGGGGTTTGGCTTTTTGTCGGGGTTCCAGTAGTAGAATTGCGCGTCCGGAGATTGGCGGCCGCCGAGGAAAAGCGCGCTGCCGTCGTGCGCCAAGGCAAAGTGGGTGGTGTTCGAAAAATAGTACGGTAGACGGCGTTGTGTGCTCGTCAGCTGTTTGCCCGTCGCGATGTCCCATGTGATGAGCCGTTCGTCTTCGCTGTAAGTGACGACGCGTTTGCCGCCCTCGGCAAGGGCAAGCGCGAACACAGCGCCCGCATGGCCCGGCGTGGACTCCAGCTCTTTTCCGGAAGCAACGTCCCATTGTCGCAAGACGGTCGCCGCCGTGCCCGAGGCCAAGCGTTTACTGTCTGGAGAAAAAGCGAGATTGCTGAAGGCGTAGCCCCGAAAGCCAAAATCAAACTGGTCATTGTGACGCCAAACCTCCTTGCCGGTAGCGGCTTGCCATAGTTGAATGGTTTTGCTGAAGATGCGCCTTGTCGCGATCCAGGCGCCGTCCGGAGAAAACGCAGCCATGCTGACCGGGTTGCCTTTCTCGTCGGAATGGAGCTTGCGGATCTCGTTGCCGGCCTCGAGATCCCAGAGAATTAGCGCGTAGTCTTTAAGCAAGAGCAGCATGTTGCCGTCAACGGAAGCAGCGAGCACTTCGGAAGGATAAGGGCCGATGCGCAATTCTGGGAGTTCTGTCCCAGTCTGCAAATTCCATTGCTTTACCGACAGGAACGACACGCCTTTCTCGACACCTCTCGAGGTTGCGAAAAGGTTGGTGTCCTTTTTGCAAAAGCCGAGCAAATCGCGCGACACGCCAAAGGACATGTTTTTCGGTGCTCCGGCGGGCCAAGCATCGAAGGCGCGAAACTCTTTGCCTTCTAGATCCAAAAATCGCACGATTTGATCGTTCGTTTTGGCGACAAGGTACTTGTCCTGGGGTCCAAAGACGAGCGCGGCGATCGCGCGCTCGGAAATCTGCGTCGATTTGACACGCTCCTGGCCGGTAGTTACTTCCCAAATGGTGAGCTGGCCGCCGCTGGTTCCGGCGGCCAGCAGTTTGCCGTCATTGGATAGCGCGAGCGCGTTGAGAATCACGTTGGGCATCATCACCGCAGCATTAGGGCCCTCGCTCGCGTGAAACAGGCTTCCGTCGCCACGCACAGGGTTCCAGGCCTGGCCGAAACTTCGCAAAAGGCGGCCCGACTTAACGTCCCAAACGCGGATCACGCCGTACGTGCTCGCCGTGATGACTGTATGCCCGTCCGGCGCGTGCAGGGTGATTGCGATTACATCGCCGTGACGCCAACGAGTTGTGCCAAGGCGGACAAGTGCTCCTTCCGGTAGTGGATCGCCTTCCAAATCCACGGGTGGTTCTAAAGCCTTGGAAACAGAACCGCACAGGGTAAACGCAAGCAGGAAAAGCAAGATCGCGCGTTTGGTCGACAACATGAGGCATCTCTTCTATTGCAAGAGTCGTTGCTAGTTGACTCTGCCCAGACGGTAGTTGTCAACGGCTAGGTTTCTTGTGTTTCTATTTTCCAAGATGAAGCAGCAATTCCTGTCTTCGAAGCTCTTGCAGCCTCGGTAACCCGCCGCAAAGTTGCAAATATTCGTGAAAGTCGCGCATGCCAAAGATGTATTCCTCAAGAAACTCCTTGAACGCTTCCAAATCTTGTTCCACTTGCAGCCACTGCTTAAGGTGCGCCTCGTCGGAAAAGTATTCGTAGGGCATGTTGCCAGGGTAACTGCCAAACGGGACCTCGCAGACGGCGTCGACGCAATAGAAGGGAATATCCGTGCGCGAAGGATCGTTGCGGATTTCCTCCGTTGGGATGAGGCGTTCGCAGGTGATGATGAGGCGCAGCGCGGCACGAGCGAGATCGAGATCGGCCACGGTGGTGCCGCGAATACGGCAATTTCCGAACCGGTCCGCTTCGTGGACATGGATGGCGGCGACATCCGGGTACAGGGCCGGCAGTGCTGTGAGCGTCTCACCGGTGAAAGGGCAGGTGATGGTCCTGGCAGCGCTTTGGCGAAAGGTGTCCGTGCCCAGCATGGATCGGCAGGGCAGAAACGGCAGCCCCATGGCGGCGGCTTTGAAGCGGACCGCAAGGGCATAGTTCGACCATTCCGTGCATTCGACCGCGCCGGACTCGATGACGCGGCGGGCGTGAGGCGAAAGACCGCGCGCTTCCAGGCCGACCGAATAGGCGTTTTCCACTCTGGCAAGAAGTTGACCCCGCCCAGTCAGGTTGCCGGCGCACAGGATTTGAAAATCGTGCGTGGCGGTATGGCCCGCGAAGCGGAGATTTTGCTTCTTTTGTCGGACAATCTCGTGGACGATCGCAGTGGGCAGCCGAGCCCCACCGAAGCCGCCGATGGCAAGATAGTCGCCGTCGTGAACAAGCCGGGCAACGGCATCGGACACGGACGACACCTTATCCACTAGCGCCTTGGACTTGGCGCGAAACTTGTCGCGGGCGCGATTGGCGGAAGGGTCCGAAAAGAGTTGACCTTGTGGAGTGGTCATTTCTCGAATTCGCGGAGGAGTTGGCGAAAACGCGGATCGTGACGGATAAAGTCCAGGTCGCGGTCTTCTTTCATGTAGCGGAAATCCCGATAGCCGAGCTCAATCGCGCGGCGCAGCGTTTTCAATGCCAGATCGGGTTTCTTGAGAAGGGAAAAGCTGCACGCGAGGTTGTAATGCGCCAGGGCGTCGCTCGGCCGCAACAACACCAGGCGCTTGTCGATTTGCATGCCCTCGGCGAAGCGGCCTTTCAGCGTCAAGTTGTTGCCCTGCACGCGCAAGACGTCGACATAGTCGGGACAGCGTTCCAATATGGCGCCGAAAAAATCGAGTTCGAAATCGAGTTGGCTCTGGTCGGGAGACCGCACCAACGCACTGCTGACGGATTTGGGTTTTGATTCCTCATGCTTCCCCTTATGCGCCATGACGACACCCATCGAGCGACGTTGTGGGGCCTGGTGAGACGCTCCCCGTGCGCGCGATCACTTTAGCCCTGGGAACCGTTTGCAGTATATCGAAGGGCTCCTGGGAACGCAATTGCTGCGCAAGATTCTCGCGCGAATATTCAGACGTCGTTCATGAACTACTTGGATTGCAATGTGAGCACGGCGACTTCGGGGCGGACTCCGTAGCGAATGGGTAAGCCAAAGCCGACGCCCTTGTTGACGTAAAGCGCGGTCTGCGCGACTTGATAGATGCCGGCGGCGAAGCGGCGTCCCTTGGGCCCAAGCGCCACGCGGCCGACGCCGGGCAACAAAACTTGGCCTCCGTGTGTGTGGCCGGACAGCATGAGGTCGCAGCGACGGCTGCCGAGCTTCTCGACGGTGCATGGGTTGTGTGCCAATACCACGCAGGGCGCGCCGGTCGGCACGCTGCTCAGGGCTCGCTCGAGATCACAGACCTTACTCCATAGGTCCTCAACCCCCGCGAGGTACAGTTGATGTTCGCCGCGCGCAAGCGGCAGCGCTTCATTGCGCAAAACGCGGATGCCGTGATGCGCCAAGGCGTCGGCCACTGCGCGGTGCAAATACTGGTGTCGGCGAATTCCCAGCGAGCTGCGCACGGAATAGTCGTGATTGCCCAAGACGGCGTAGACACCTAAAGGCGCCCGGAGCTTACCGAGCGCCTGTGTCACTGGATCGACGTGCCGAAATCCCTTGTGCACAAAATCGCCGGTCAGCACGATCACGTCCGGCTCTTGCGAGTGCGCAAGTTCAACAGCTTCGGCCAAGTAGCCGGGCGTAACGCGGCGGCCGCCGTGAAAGTCGGTCAGGTGGGCGATGCGAAAGCCGGCAAAGGCAGGCGGCAAATCGGCGATGGGAATCGGGAGATGATTGACTTCCAGCCAGGTCGGCTCGACTTTGGTGGCGTACGTGAGCCGAGCCCAACTTCTGCCTAGCCACCGAGCGAACCGCCTCTTGCCGCGATGCAACGCCTCGCGCCGCATCCAGGCGACTACATTATGGAGGACCATGGCTGTACCGCTTCGAAGCTAATCTTCGGCGCCTATGTCTTCGTCTTCCTCGTCTTCGTCTTCGTCATCCTCGTCGTCGTCTAGATCGTCGTCGTCAAAGTCATCGTCTTCGAAGTCTTCGTCGTCAAAATCCTCGTCGTCAAAATCCTCATCGTCGAAATCTTCGTCGTCAAAATCCTCATCTTCGAAGTCGTCATCCTCGAATTCTTCGTCCTCATCCTCGGCATCGTCCTTCTCGGCGTCGCCCTTTTTGTCGCCGTCGTCTTCCGCGCCGCCATCCTCGTTCGTCTTACGCGCCATGCGCACGAGACCGTCGTCCCATAGGCGCCAGGGTGATTTTGGTTCCTCGATTCCCTCTAACCATTCTATTGTGCCGGCGAGCATTACCGTTTCCTCAACTCGAAGCCTCAATGTTGGACTATTCAAGCTTTGCGGAGAGTCTAGCACTAGTTTTTTTGGTATCGACCGTTTCTTCTGTCAACTGCAAAATCCTCTGTGGGAAAAGGGGGCAACTCGCTCTTTGACTTGCCGCCGCCGGCAAGGCGCTCGGCCTTTTCTGGCAGGGAAAAAGCCGGAAAAACGCGACTTTCTGCGCCGATCTGGGTCAAAGGTACTCATTAGCTAGTGAAGCAGCGGGGGGTCGTCAAGCACACGTAAAGTCCAGCGGCGTTTTTTCTTGCGATTTGCGTCTGAATCGGCATTTCCGCACTTTTCGACGCCTCAACCATTCAATTCCACGGCCTCTTCCCAGTGTTCATAAAGCTGCTGCAAAGATACCTTGGCGTCTTCGAACGCTTGCATTGTCTCTTTTACTTTGTCGCCGTCGCGGTACAATTCCGACGACGCCAACAGCTTTTCCAGTTCAAGAAGATGAGTCTCCTCGGCCGCGATTTCCGCCTCCAACTCGTCCACCTTGCGATAGGGAAACCGCCGCTTACGTTTGGCCTTTGCCGCCGGCCCAGGCGCTTCCCGCGCCGGCTCCGCCCCAGTCTCCCCTCGTTTCGTGAGAGTGGGAAGAGGAAACGGCTGCAAGGTTCGCATGCGCTCATACGTATCATAGTTGCCGAAGATCACGCGTGCGCTGCCGTCGTCTTCCAAGACAACGAGCACATCGACGACGCGATTGAGGAAATAACGGTCGTGGCTGACGACGAGGACGCTGCCGTCGAAATCCAAAAGCGCTTGTTCCAGCGCGTCGCAGGCCCACAAATCGAGGTGATTGGTTGGCTCGTCCAACACCAAAACGTTGACGCCCAGCGCCACCAATCGCGCCAGCGCGGCCCGGCTGCGCTCGCCGCCGCTTAATTGTTTCACGGTCTGATAAACCTGATCGCCGACCAGGCCGAAGCGTCCGAGCAAATCCCGCATGGCCTGTTCGGTGGCCTCCGCATCGCCTTCGGGCCAGATCGCGCGCAGCACCGGCTTGTCGCCCGGCAGCGCTTGCAAATGTTGATCGTAGTAGCCGAACTGCACGAGATGGCCGCGATCTATGGTGCCCGCATCCGGCTGCTCGTCGCCCATGAGGAGGCGCAAGAGCGTTGTCTTGCCGGAGCCGTTCGGCCCCAGGATGCCGAGGCGTTGACCGCGGCGCAGGCTGAAGCTCAAATCGCGAAAGAGCGGCCGATCATACGCCTTCGCCAGGTTTTCGACGTGCAGCACCACGTCGCCCGTGCGGCGCACTTCGCCAAAGTGCATGCGCGGAGATTCGACCCAGGCCGGCTTCTCGACGCGCTCCAGCCGGTCCAGGGCCTTGCGCCGCGACTGCGCTTGCTTGTGTAATTGCCCATAATGCACCCGTCGAATGTACTCTTCCTGTTTCTCGATGTATTCCCGCTGGGCTTGCCAGGTCTTGAGCTGCTGCTCGAAGCGCTCGCGCCGCAAGCGCCAGTAAGCCTGATAGTTGCCAGGATAGGATTGCATGCCGCCGGCATTCAGCTCGAAGACTTTGGTAACGACCTTGTCGAGAAAGTAACGATCGTGGCTGACGATCAGCATCGCCTCGGGTTGTTGCACGAGATAATCTTCGAGCCAACGCGTAGCGGCAATGTCGAGGTGGTTGCTGGGCTCGTCGAGGAGAAAAACGTCCGGCGCGGACAGCAGCAGCTTGGCCAGCATCAACCTGCTTTGTTGTCCGCCGGAAAATGTCTCGATCGGCCGATCGTATTCCGTTGGCCGAAAACCCAATCCGTCCAGAACGTGCTCGACGCGGTGATCGACGTTGTAGGCGTCGTGAAAGCGGAGCATTTCGTTCAGTCGCTCGTAACGGTCGGCGAGTGATTTTTTCTCGGCGGGGATGGAAGCGTGAGCAAGCGCTTCGGCCGTTTGAATCATGTCGTCATGAGCGCGGAGCAGGTCTTCGAGGGCGGAGCGGGCTTCTTCGAACAGGCTGCGGCCTGGCTCGAACACCGGCTGTTGCCGCAGCAATGCCGCACGGGCGCCGGCGTGACTGCGGACCGCGCCGGTGTCGGGCTGATCCAGGCCGGCCAGGATGCGCAACAACGTAGTTTTGCCGACGCCGTTGGGCCCTACCAGCCCGACGCGCTGCCCCGAATAGAGCTCGAAGCCTAGGTCTTGAAACAGCGGCTCGGCGTCGTACGCCCGCGATAATTGCGAACAGCTTAAGAGCAGCATGGGACTCGACTACCCATCACCAAGAAACCTCCTTGATTATAGTAGGACAGGTTGCCAACCTGTCCGCCGCAGTGCGATGAGGGCGGACACGTTGCAATCCCCACGAACGAAAGTAGGACAGGTATCCAAACCGTCCGCCTCGGTGCGCTGAGGACGGACAGTTTGCAAACCTGTCCCACAAAACTGCATTGTCTCATGCGTTTATGCAGTCGGCGGTGTTGCCTTGCCGTTTTTCCGCCGACGCCACCAATAGGCGGAAGCGCATCCCAAGCCGATCAGTCCGGAAACTAGCGTGCCCGGTTCCGGATAAGCTTCGGTCGGCGGCTCTCCCGTTTGATCGCCCGGTGGCACATCCGGCGGTGGCGGCGGGGGAGCTGGAGGCGGTGGTGGGGGAGGAGGAGGAGCGCCAGGCGTCGGCGGCATATCCTTCTTGCCTTTGCCCCCAATCATGATCAATGAGACCAATACGCTTTCTTGCGTCGCCTGTACTCGCAATTCGTCAAGGCTTTGGCCGATGCCGCGCAGGTTTTCCCACAGCACCGCCCAGTGATTCTCTTGGCGCGGAACTTCTCCAGCTCGTTCCGTCAAGAATCCAAAAGGTTGATCCGGCTGGCCGAGTCGCGTCTCACCGGGCTTCGGCGCGCTGACCAGCAGTTCGGCTTGGGCCGTGCTGCCAAGGAGCCAGCCGCAACCGGCTAAACTCGCGAGCAAAACCCAGCGCCTCATTCTCTGTCCGTCCATGACTTTCGCCCTCCAAAGCGCGCTCTGTTCCATCGAGAGCTCGTCTTTGCGCGGCATCATAGCCACCTTCAAGTCCAAAAAAATAGCTCACCTTCGCGGTCTGCCATCCGAACGGGCCCAATGACCCGTCCTCGACATTTGGCAAACTGGAGAACCTTCGAAAGCTTTGACTACTTTTCCCGCCCCACGAGGCTTGCTGCCTTTGCGACTCCCTCTTTTGTTTCTTGCAATACCCGTTTTCCGGCCGATGGGGATGTTGAGGAACATAACGGCTTTTGCGCGGTTCCCTATTTTGCCGTGTCGCACGGTAATGTGGGCGAAGCAGCCTGCTTCGCCGTATTGGCGCGGATAAGGCGAAGCAGGCAGGTTCGCCTACGGAAGGAGACCCTTATGAACGCGGGTCGCTTGGTGAGTGGAGTATTCCTGGCTTTGGGATTCGGAGTGACAATCACCTTCGCACAAGATCCGGCATGGCGTCCAGTGAACGCTTCGTCTCGTCCCGTCGTATCCCTGGGCGCACCGCAAGTCGCCACGCCGGCAGCCGGCCTCCCGCGCGTGGTACGGGCCAAAGTGCACGATGACAAGGCCATGAGCCCGCCGCGCGAGCAAGGGACTATCAACGTTTCGCCGGTTCCGTCTGCGCTCTCCGTCGAGGGAGCGGAGCCCGAGCAAACGCACCCGTTTGGCTCGGGGTACTTGGTTACGAAGCATGTCTCGCCGTTATCACATCTTCGCCACGGCGCGGCCCGCGTTCTGCCGTCGCGGACCTTGCCCAGAATGTATCCGGACTACACACCCGCGGTGACCGGGCTGCGCATGATGCAGCGCTCGACCGTATTGCCCACGATGCCAACGGTCGTCTCACCCGCTGCGGCCGGCGCGAAGGTCAACGCCGGGGCTGCGAACGCCTTGTACGTCCCTAGCGCGCGTGAGACGGGCGCGCGTTTCGCCCAAAGCCCAAAGACGCCGACCATCATCGTCGAGGAGGTCTCCAGCAATAACGAAATGATCTACGGCAGCGTCGAGTATTTACTCTGGTGGTTCCGCGGCCAGAACCTGCCGCCGCTCGTCGCCACCGCGCCCGCCACTGTCCCCGAAGATGTCCGCGGTACGCTGGGCGACCCCAACACCACCATCCTGTTCGGCAACGAGCGCGTCGATCAAGGGCCGCATTCCGGCCTGCGCATCCGTGGCGGCCTCTGGCTCGACTGCTGCTCCTGCTGGGCCATCGAGGGCGGCTACTTTTTCCTCGGCGAGCGCAACGACGGCTTCTTCGACTCCCGCGACGTGCTCACGCGCCCGATCTTCAACGTCAATTTCGGCGTCCAAGACCGCGAGTTCATCTCCACACCCGGCATCCTGGCGACGGACAACTTCATCCTGCGCGGCAACGTCTCCGTCGACACCAGCAGCGAATTGCAAGGCGCCGACCTGGCTGTCCGCTGTCTTCTGCTCGAAAACTGCCGCCGCAGCTGGTCAGCCCTGGCCGGCATACGCTTCCTGCAATTGGACGAGGGCCTCGCCATCACCGAAAACGTTGTCTCGTTCCAGGCTATCCAGGGCCTGCCTGTCTTCGATCCAGGCAATCTCATCGTCGTCAACGACACCTTCGACACCCGTAACCGTTTCTACGGCGGCTTCCTCGGCGTCAATGCCCGGATGCGCCGCGGCGACTGGTTCTTGGAAGGCCTCCTTAAGCTTGGCATCGGCGTCACCGACCACCGCATTCGCATCCGCGGAAATCAGACCGTCCTGACCCCGCAAGGCGCCATCTCGCAGTTCAACGGCGGCCTTCTGGCCACGGTCACCAACATCGGCGATCATTCTGACAGTTCCTTCAGTGTCGTCCCCGAGCTGGGCCTGAAGGTCGGATATCATCTGACGAACAATATCCGCGTCTTTGTCGGCTACGACTTTCTCTATTGGACCAACGTCATGCGCCCCGGCGACCAGGTGGACCTCAATGTCAACGTGCAAAACGTGCCCAACTTCTGCCCCCCCGGCACTTGCCCGCCCAGCGACCTGGCCGTCCCCGCCATCCCCTTCCGCCGTACCGATTTCTGGGCGACCGGATTTAACGCGGGCTTGGAGATTCGGTATTGATCCTAAAATGGCATTCCGGAGCGACAAGATTTCCGGAGCGACAAATCTACCCTACCGCTTGTCGGTCCGGAAAAACGACGCAACTGCCTGTTTATTAAGACTTTGCGATTCAAAAAGTTCCGGAGCGACGGCTCTTTCTCACGCGCCTCTTTTCGCTGTGGACAGTTTCCCACACTTAAAGATTGTACAAGTGGCAAGAACGGCTCGTTCTTGCCACAAAAATCGACCAGTTGGCAAGAACGACAGGATGGACATAAAGAGTTAATCAAGAATAACTTACAATCATCAAAATCACCGTTCTTGCCAACTCGTGCATAGGCATACCCCCCCTCATTGTTACTAATTGCTAACAACAATTCTCTGGTGGGCTTGAGAGCCAACAATTATCGTTTTTGGCTGACCGCTTCCTGGACGGCCGGGCTCCCTGTGATTGTCGCTGGACACTTGGCGCCGGCGTCCATCAATGCCTCGACTGTGCCAGCGTAATCTCCAGTTTGAGCGTGCCAACCGTGTAGGGAACCGTGCATCGCCCAGCCGAGCGGCGTGCCGCCAAAATCGGCATCGGTCGCTTCAAGCGCGGGTGCAAAGCGCAGCACAATCTTGGTCATACCCAGATTGCCATGAAAGGCGGCCCAATGGAGCGGCGTCGCCTGGTGTTGCCCGGTCGCGCCTACGGGAAAGCCGCTTTCAAGCAGATGGCGAACCGCTGCCGTCTCGTTATTGCGGGCCGCGTGTGCAACCTGGCGGCGATCCGCGGCGGTGAATTCTCGGGCGATGTCGGGATGCTGCGCGCGCAGGTTTTCTACGGTCTTTTCGTCATCAAGCCAGCAGGCAGCGATCAGCTTCACCGGCGGTGGGCTGCGCTCCATGAGCAATTGCAGGACGTCGGGGTGTCCGAATTTCCGGGCGACCTGATGGGCGAACACGTACCAGCCCAGCGTCCATTGGTAGATCGTTCCGCCGGACTTTTGGCCGATCATCGGAAAAAACTCGTCGCTTACACACACGCGGATGCAGTCCGGGTCGGCGTCGAGCTTTTGGCGGACGAGATCGACGTCGCCGATCGCGGCCGCCATGAGGATGTCGGACTTGCAACCGCGGCCGATCAAATAGGGGACAACGTCTTGCCGGTCGGCGACCATGTACTGGGCGGGTGTGGACTCGTGGTCCACATCTAGTGAGTCAATGTTCGCCCCTTGGTCCAAGAGATACGCCGCGATTTCGACCGTGCTGGCGAAATGGAGCGGCGTCTGGCCGTCGCCGCCGCGCGCGTGCACGAGTGCCGGATCGAGCGCCACAAGTTCTTTCAGCTTGTCCAGCATGCCTAGTCGCGCCGCGGCGTGCGCGTCCACGACGGCGCCGCGCTCGATGGCATAGGCGCACAAGTCGGGATCGGCAGAATGCAAAAGGCCAAACCCGCCCGCCCACCAGTTGCTCTTGGCGTTGATGTCGGCGCCCGCGGCGAGGAGCAAGTCGAGCATCGCGCGGCTCTTCGCGCAGACAATCGCCGGCGAATCGAATGGGCCGATGGGCTCATTGATCTTGGCCTTAAGATCGGGATGCTTATCCAGGAGCGCGCGGACCAGGCCGGCGTCGTCGG
>JAKEHV010000449.1 GCA_022614915.1 Gemmataceae bacterium
AGCACGGCGAGGAAGGACAAAGCGGGCAACTCGTTGGCGACGGCGAAAGCGGAGAAGAAGCCGGCGCCGGCGAAATGCCGCCAGCAATTGGGCGACTCGAACAGGATGTGGGCGCGCCATTCTTGTTGCCGCAACCAGGTTTCGAGCACGCACGCCAAGGCGAACATCACGGAAAACGCGGCGATGGTATGATTGTTGATCGTGACCAGAAAGGGGGTGACAAAAGTGCCGAAGGCCGCGGCCCCCAGCACATAGAATCTGCCCCAGTCGGTTTTGCCCAAGCGCTCCACCCAGCGGGCGATGAAGTGCAGATACAGTGCGAACGGCAAGACGTTGACCACCACCAGCCCGATCCGCACGATCGTGTACGGTCTTTCGGCAAGAGTCCAGCCGAACGCGGTGTACAAGAGGCTATAGATTCCCGCAAGGATACCGGCCAACAGAGGCGGCTTGCTTGAGAGGAACTCGAGTTTGTCGGGATGCAAAACCTTGTCCACGCTTTGATAGCCCGGCTGGAAGATGACGCCCGTATCACTTTCCAAGCGCTGCGTGTAGCCCGCGCACACCGCCGTCGCCGCGGACACGGCGTCCTGGTGGGCGAGCGCAAGCCCGTAGAGCGCGTAGAACTTGTGCGGATCGCGGGCGCCAACGACAAACGTTCCTTCTTCGACCAGGGCGCGAGCGGTCGCCCAGCGCGAGCGGTCGTTGGAGCTAAAGGTGGGCATGTCGAGCGGAGTGGACTTCGGCCACACCCGATAGCCCTTGGATTTGACGTCTTTGTGCTGCGACGGCTCCAAGACGAGCTGGGCCGAAAAGACGCGGCCCAGCACTGCTGCCACGGCCACGGCGATAATCACCCCATAAACCAGCCGCCGCGAAGACTTGGTCTCCATGGTCGGTGATTATAACCGGTCAGTGGCGCGCCGCTACGCCGAGTTTGCGCGCTTCGGCCAACGCCGCGCGCACCCGGCCGAACGGTTCGTTCCAATCGAAATTGCCGGCATTTTCGCGCAATTCGCGACACAGCGCGGCGTCTTGAGAAAACTCCGGGTGCGTGGCGAAGGCGGGTTCGGCGTCGGCGGAGTGCACAAGGGCCAACGGCGTATCCAAGCGCCGGCGCAGGTCCAGCACGGCGGCGCAATCCGTCAGGATGCAGCGGGCGGCGGCAGCGGTTTTGTCGATGAGCGTTTTGCCGATGAGGTCGGCGCAGACGTAGGACTCCAGCGTGTGCCCGTAGAGGATTTGTTGCACCCGGTTGGGTTGCACGGCGCTCGACAGTCGAAACTCCAGTGGCCGGCCCCAAAAGTTGGTGACGAGGTAACCGCCGATGTAGCCTTGAGGTTCGCGCAGAACGCTGAGGAAGCCAAGCTGTGTCGCGGCAGTATCTGTCATGCCGAATCCTTTGTCCGCTGGGTGCTTTGGCAATGGATTGCCTTGCGCCCGCGAGTTTTACACACACGCACACATTGAGGCCCCTCGCCCAGACTTATTGAGAAGGGCATGATTCAGAAGTGGGTGAGGGCAGACGCGTTTCTGTGCAAATTCCTGTGCAAGTCGCTCACACCCCCATCACAGTGGCCGGCTTTTGAACCACGCCTTGAGAAGTCACAATAATACTCCATAACTACCTGCTTCCACAGAAGTTACAGGATAGGTCGCGCGCGACACCCACACACACCCTCCGTGCATGTATTCGACTCGCACGCGCGGGAACTTTATCGCAAAGAAACGGGATTATTAGCAATTACTAACAAGCATCGAGTTGAGTTGGCAAGAACGGCTCGTTCTTGCCACTTTTTACACCCTGGTGGCAAGAACGGTAGAATTGTCATAAACTGTTTATTCAAACAAGCTTGCAAATAGAGAAAACACTCGTTCTTGCCACTTTGTGCATAGGCATACCCCCAACTTGTTACCAACTGCTAACAAGCCTGCATCGTAGACCGCGCGCAAGAAAAAACCCGCGTCGGGGTCGGCGACGCGGGTTAGCGGGGGTCGGGGGCAGCGGGGAGGACTGCCCGTATTGGGAATGCGGGAAGCCTAAGAAGCATGGCGGGGCCGCGCCTATAAAGCCGGAGGCCTGTTCCGGACGCCTCGAACTTTTTGGGGCCGCCGCCATGCTTCGGGGTCGGATGGGGCTGCGGGTCCTGTCGTGAACTAGTAGTGCAAACTAAATGCCAAGAAATCGAGCAGCGTCGTTTGCGGTTACTAAGCGATTATTCACCAAGCCGTTGCGCTTTTTTGGTAAAAAAACCGCATGCGGTGCACGCGGGAAAAGCGTAATCGCTTTTGCAAAGTTTCCAAAAGAAATGGCAAAAGATTACTTTTCGTCGTCCAAACCGAACCTGACGTGCGGACGCAGCTTGTCAACAGTCTTCTTGCCTATGCCGCGCACGCGGTCAAGATCCTCCGCGGTTTCAAAGAATCGCTTGGCCCGTTCTTCGACGATGCGCTGCGACAGTTTGGGGCCAATCCCCGGCAGTTTCTGCAGTTCTTCCAGAGTCGCGGTGTTGACATTGACTGGTGCTGTCAAGGCGGCTGGCTTCTTCGCTTCAACTCCCCTCGCCCTGGAGGGAGAGGGGTCGGGGGTGAGGGGATCCACGCGCAATGGCTGCGGGTCATGATAAAACGAGAAGCGCTTGCTTTCATCCAATTGCACCCAAGGACGCAGCCTTTCCAAAATGGCCGGTCCGATGCCGGGCACTTTCTGAAGTTCTTCGATGGACAAAAACGGACCGTGTTGGGCCCGATGCTGTTCGATGCGCTGGGCCAACTTCTCGCCGACGCCGGGCAATGACATCAGTTCCGCGCGACTGGCCCGATTAAGATCGATGGGTTGAAAGAGCGGCTCGGTCGCCGGCCGCTCCTGGCGTGCAATCGTTAGTAAAAAGAGCGCGCCGCACAGCCCCAGGACAAAGGCAACGGCGGCGATTTGCGCGCAGACAGGCCACGGCACGCCGTTCGGCCAGGCCGGCGTTGGAGTGGAACTCGCCCCAGACGCGTCCTTGCGAGCATCCATGGCAGCAAAGTTAAAACGAGGGAATCTCTTTTGGGGTAGATCCTATCATACTTCTTGGGTGATTGTCGCTGAAAAACTGGGAGGATTTGTGGCTTTGTCAACCTCGGCTGCCGCTGCCCCGCCGTCCGGTCCCGCGATCGGCAGCCGCGCCCCCACGTTCACATTGATGTGCACACAGGGTCCGGGAACCGCCCGGCAGGTTTCGCTCGCCGATTTCGAGAATCGCTGGCTCGCGCTCTTGTTCTATGCCAAAGACTTTTCCCTCGTCTGACCGACCGAGCTCACCGCGGTCGGCGGTCGCATCGAGGAGTTTGACAAACGCGATTGCGCCGTTCTGGCGGTCAGCACCGATGCGCTGGCGACCCACGAGCGCTGGCTGGTGACCCCGCCGGCCAACAAAGGGCTGGGCGGCCTTAGTTACCCCCTGGCGAGCGACGAGAACGGCAGCGCGTGCCGGGCCTATGGCGTGTACGTGCCGCGCCAGCACGTCGCCCAGCGCGGCTTGTTCCTCATCGATCCCAACGGCGTCTTGCAATATCAAGTCGTGCACAACCTGAGCGTGGGCCGCAGCACGGATGAAATGTTGCGCGTTCTCGATGCCCTGCAATCCGGCGGCCTCTGTCCCGGCGATTGGACGCCCGCCCAGGCGACGCTCGACGTCGGCGGCACGCTCGGCCCGAACAGCGAATTCGGCCATTTCCGTTTGGAAGCAACCTTGGGCAGCGGCGCGTTCGGCACGGTGTTTCGAGCGCGCGATCTGACGCTGGATCGCGTCGTGGCGCTGAAAGTGCTGCAATCGGATTCACCCAAGGCAGCGGAATTACTGCTCGCCGAGGCGCGCGTGGCGGCCGCGCTCTTGCACCCCAACGTTTGCGTCTTGCATGCGGTCGATCAGAGCCTTGGCTTTCCGATGATCGTTATGGAATACATCGAAGGGGAAACACTGGCCAAAGTGATCGAAGCCGGTCGGCTGACGGTCCAGAATGCAAGCGCCATTGGCAGGCAGATCGCGCAGGGCATGGCCGCGGCCCACGCCAAAGACATCGTGCACGGCGACCTCAAGCCTGCGAACATCATGATTTCGGGCGACGGCGTGGCCAAGATCATGGACTTCGGTTTGGCGCGCCGCTATGCCTCGTCGGTGGCGCCGGCCGTCGATACGGTCGACAGTGCGCAGAGCAATCCCAGCGGCCTGTTCGGCACTCCTGCGTATATGTCGCCGGAGCAGGCGCGTGGCCAGTCCGCTTCACCCGCCAGCGACGTGTTCGCGCTCGGCCTGATTCTGTACGAGATGGTGACCGGCCGACGTGCGGTGCGCGGCGAGCACCTGCTCGAGGTATTGCGGCAAGTCGAACAGCTCGACGCGGAGAAACTGGCGGCGGAAATGACGGATCCCTTCCGCGCCGTGCTGAAAAACGCGCTTGCACAGGATCCCGAACGCCGCACCCTTGCGATGGCAGAGATTGCAGAAGCGCTGGGACCGACATCGTAGCGACAAGCGGCCTCGCTTGTCGCTTGCCAGCTCACAACCGAGGCCGGTTGTGGCTACAAGTGCGTGTGCGGCTCTACTTCGGCCGCGCCTGGTGCCAATGCGTCGCCTGCTCGTGCATGCGGGCCACGCGCAAGAGTTTCTCTTCCTCGAAAGGCGCGGCCTGAATCTGCAGGCCGATCGGCAGCCCGCTCTTGGTGAAGCCGCACGGCACGCTGATGCCGCACAAGCCGGCGAGATTGCCGCTGATCGTGTAAATGTCGGACAGATACATCGCCAAGGGGTCGTCGGCCTTTTCGCCGATCCTAAAGGCCGGCGTGGGCGCGGTCGGGCCCATGATCGTATCGCAACCGGCAAACGCTTTATCAAAGTCGTTCTTGATGAGCCGGCGGACCTTGAGCGCCTTCAAGTAATAGGCGTCGATGTAGCCGCTGGAAAGCGCATACGTGCCGAGCATGATGCGGCGTTTCACTTCTTTCCCAAACCCTTCGCCGCGCGTCTTTGAGACCATGTCGATGAGGCCGTCGAATTCGGCGGCGCGATGGCCGAAATGGACGCCGTCGTAGCGGGCCAGATTGCTCGACGCTTCCGCGGTCGCCACCAGGTAATAGGCAGCCACCGCGAAACGACTATGCGGCAAACTCACATCGATCAACCTGGCGCCCAAATCCTGATAGACCTTGAGCGCAGACCGCACCGCCTCTTCCACCTCGGCGTCCAAGCCCTCAGCGAAGAATTCCGTGGGCACGCCGATGGTGAGCGGCTTGAGCGGCTGCTCGATCGACTGCGTGTACGGCGGCACGGAGCGGAACACGCTCGTACTGTCGCGCGGATCGTGGCCTGCAATGGTTTCCAGTAAGAGCGCGGCGCCGTTTACATCGCGCGCGAACGGACCAACCTGATCGAGCGAGCTGCCGTAAGCGATCAGGCCGTAGCGTGAGACGCGGCCATAGCTTGGTTTGAGGCCGACGACGCCGCACAGGGCTGCAGGTTGGCGCACGGAGCCGCCGGTGTCGGTGCCCAGGGCGAGAGGCGTCATGCCGGCGGCGACGGCGGCGGCCGAGCCGCCGCTCGAGCCGCCCGGGATGCGCTCACGGTCCCAGGGATTGCAGGTTATCTGATAGGCGCTGTTTTCCGTCGAAGAGCCCATCGCGAATTCGTCGAGATTGGTCTTGCCGAGCAGCACGGCGTCAGCCAGTTTCAAGCGTGCGACGACGTGCGCGTCATAGGGTGGGACAAAGTGGGCGAGGATCTTGCTGCCGCAAGTGGTGCGTTGGCCGGCGCTAGCGAGCACATCTTTGACCGCAATCGGTATGCCCGCCAAGGCGCCGAGCGCTTCGCCATGTTTGCGTTTGCTGTCGACTTTCCGGGCTTGCTCCAGAGCGCCGGCCTCGTCCACTGCCAGGAACGCGTGGATTTGGGGATCGCGCTGGCGAATGTGTTGCAGAAAGGCGGTGGTTATCTCTTCGGCGGAGGCTTGGCCTTGCTTCTGAAGTTGCAATAACTCGGCGGCGGTGTGCTCGTGCATGAGCAGATTCTATTCGAGCACGGCGGGGACGGCGTAGAAGTCGTCTTTGCGCTTGGGGGCGTTGGCCAGGGCGGCGTCGGCCGAGAGGGATGGCGTCAGCTCGTCCGCGCGAAACACGTTGTGCACGTCCAAGGGATGCGCGAGCGGCTCGACACCGTCGGTGTTGACCTCCTGCAATTGATTGACGTAGTCGACGATGGCGCTCAGTTGGCGCGTCATCTCAGTCAATTCCGCGTCGCTCAATTCCAAGCGCGCCAGATGAGCGATCCAGGATACTTCGTCGCGTGTCATGGAATCAGGGGTCAGAAGTCAGGGGTCAGAGAGCCGCGCACGCAGTAAGCGGTGAACTAAAGAGACGGCATCGTGAATGGTTTCTTTCTCGTCGGCCGCTGCACGAGCCCGCTGCGGATTGCCTTGACGCTGACCCGCTTGGTTTGCACTTTGCCGTCGAGGACGATCTTGATGCGTTGCAGGTTCGGCTTAAAGGTGCGCTTGGTCTTGCCGGTGACTTTACGGCCCACGCCGCCCAAGTACTTCGCTTTGCCGCGGCGCGTGTACTTGACGCCCAGGACAGGTTTCTTGCCGGTAATGGCGCATTGCATTCCCATGGAATTCTCGCACTTCGAAGAGCCTTTTGTAAACGGTAAATGTATTTGCAAGCGATGATTGGGACAAGGTTATCGGCGCCATCTCATCGTGTCAGAATTCGCAAAAAAACTCACCCAGCCTATTGCAAAGCGAAATCGTTTGGGTATAGTGTGGGAGGATTTGGATTGAAATGGATTGAAGTGGGAATGCGGCCAAGAGGGACGCCGATGCGTAAGAGGCCGCCATGCTCCTGACGGGCACACACTCCCGCACATTGGACGACAAGAAGCGGCTCGTGTTGCCCAAGCGTATTCGCGAGCAGCTGGAGGAGCAAACGCATTTGTACGTGACGCCGGGGCAAGATCAGTGCCTTTGGCTTTACGACCAAGGAGCGCTGGAGCAGCTTTCATCGAAATTGGATCAGACGCCGGCGACGGATGCCGAGGCGCGCGTGTTTCGCCGGCTGTTTTTCGCGCAAATGGAAGAAGTGGACATCGACAAGGCGGGGCGGATTCTGTTGCCCGAGCGCTTGATCGAGCACGCCGGCTTGAAACAGGACGTGGTGCTATTAGGAGTGCGCGATCGGCTGGAATTGTGGGACGCGGTGCGCTGGCGCGAATACTTCGCCCGCCATGGCGTAAGCTACGACGCGGTCGCCGAAGCAGCGTTCAGGAAATAAGCCTCACGGTGTGAGGCGCTAACATTAGCCCGACGCGCGAGCGAGGGGCTGTTAAGAGTCCCTCGCTCGCGCGTCGGGCTAGTGTTAACGAACTTGGGGCTGTCGCAGTCCGGAAAGCAGGAGCAGCTGCATACGGACCATAACTTGTGATCGATCCCCCAATCCGTCAAGGTTTGCCGACAGCCCCATTTTTATTCTGCCCGCCGTTGGCTCAGCGCGCACGGCGGTCTATTCTGAAGCGTGGGAGAAAGGACTCTTTCTCTCACGCTTTTTTGTTGGTGACTCACCACTCACCATGCCACTGCACGTGCCGGTCCTGCCTAATGAAGTCCTGCACTGGCTCGATCCGCGGCCGGGACAAATCGTCGTCGATGCCACAGTCGGAGCGGGAGGCCACGCTCGGCTCGTCTTGGAGCGGTTAGGGCGAAGCGGACGCCTTGTCTGCCTCGATCAAGACCCTTGCATGCTGGCGTTGGCGCGCGAGCAACTTCAAGGTATGAATGTCACGCTCGTTCACCGCAACTTCGAAGATTTGCCGGAAGTTCTGCAAACTATGCAACTTGGACCGGTGGACGCGGTGCTGGCGGATTTGGGCTTCTGCTCGGACCAAACGGCAGACCCCAAGCGCGGCTTGAGCTTCCAGCGCGACGGCCCCTTGGACATGCGACTTGATCCTGCACGCGGCGAGCCGGCCGGCGCCCTGGTACATCGTTTGCACGAGAAAGAATTGGCCGATCTGTTTTGGCAATATGGCGAAGAACGGCACAGCAGGCGCATCGCCCGCAAGATCGTGCAAATGCGGCAACTGGAGAAGATCGAGACAACCGGGCAATTAGCGGAGCTCGTCAGGCGCTGTGTGCCGCGTTCCAAGCGACATCCGATCGATCCCGCGACGCGCGTGTTTCAGGCGCTTAGGATCGCGGTAAATGACGAGCTGGGCGCCTTGCAAAGATTCTTGGACGCCTTGCCGGACTGTCTGAAACGCGGAGGCCGAGCCGTAGTCATCAGTTTTCATTCATTGGAAGACCGGTTGGTAAAGCGTGCCTTTCGCCAAAAGGAGATCTGGCAAGTACTGACCAAAAAACCCGTGCTAGCCGGCGACAAGGAAACCCGGAACAATCCTCGCGCCCGCAGTGCGAAGTTGAGAGCAGGAATCAGGTGTCAGGAGTCAGGAGTCAAGAATCAGGAATCAGGTGTCCTGACCCCTGACGCCTGACTCCTGACTCCTGACCCCTGACCTCTGACCTCTGGAACGGAGGAGGCATATGACTCGTGAGACTAAAGTTGGACTGATTGTGGCCGGCTCGTTTATTGCACTCGTAAGCGTTGTGGTCGCGTCGCGGCTGCGCAATCAACAAGCGCAACCGGGCGACAGCTACGCGCAAGTGAACTCCAAGGGCCAGGAAGGCGACGGCAAA
>JAKEHV010000450.1 GCA_022614915.1 Gemmataceae bacterium
CAGCCGCCCAAATCGAGGGAGCATCCGTCCGCCGCCGCCGTGCGCGTGCTCCTGGCCTACGTCCCCTTCGCGGACGACGATGCGGTGGAAGACGAAGTGTTTGCCGCCTTGACCCAGCTTAGCGTGCGCGAGCCGGCGCTTGATCCGTTGCTGCACGAGGCCCTGCGCGACCCCATGCCCGCCCGCCGCGCCGCCGCCGCCCATGTTCTTGGCCGCGTCGGCACGAAGGACCACCGCGCCGGCCTGCATCTGCTTTTGGATGATCCGGTGCAAGTCGTCCGCCTCCGCGCCGCGCAAGGACTGCTGTCCGCGCGCGATCCGGCCGGCGTGCCCAAGCTCATTGCGCTCGTCGAGGAAGCGCCGGCGGAACTCGTTTGGCAAATCGAGGAAACCCTCTATCGCCTCGCCGGTCCCAAAGCGCCGACCGAAACCGTGGGCGGCGGCGGACCCGATAAACGCCAGCTCGTCGCCAAAGCTTGGGCGGCGTGGTGGACCGCCCATTCCTCGCGCCTCGACCTGGCGCGCTATGCCGAAGCCGACGCCCCGCTCGGCCTCATCACTGTGTGCGAATACGATTCCGCTCAGGGCCAGGCCGGCGGCCAGGCCTGGGAAGCCGGCCGCGACGGCAAGACCCGTTGGAAGCTCAGCCTGCCGCAAGGCCCCATGGACGCGCAAATGCTGCCCAACGGCCGGGTGCTCATCGCCGAGAGCAACGGCCGCCGCGTCACCGAACGCGACCTGGCTGGCGAGATCAAGTGGGAATATCGCCCACCCGGCAACCCCATCGCCGTCCAGCGCTTGCCCAACGGCAACACCTTCATCGCCACCTACAACAATGTGCTCGAAGTGACGCCCGACCAGAAACAGGTCTACGTCAGCAATCGCGGTCCGAACTTCTACATCTTCTCGGCGCGCAAGTTGCGCAACGGCAACGTCGTCGCCATGACCGCTCAGGGGACGATCGTGGAATTCGACCCGATCACGAACAAGGACATCCGCACCATCCAAGTCGCCGGCGCAACGGGCAACTGGTGCTCGGTCGAAGCCCTGCCCGGCGGCCGCTACCTCGTCGCCACCATGTCCACGAACGAGGTCAAAGAGATCGACGCCCAAGGCACGACGCTCTGGACCGCCAACATCCCCGGCGTCTTCCGCGCCACACGTTTGCCGAACGGCAACACGCTCGCCGCCAGCATGACCACGCGGCAAGTCGTCGAAATCGACAAGACCGGCCAACGCCGCTGGGAAAAGACCTGCGAGGGCCGGCCATGGAGCGTGCGCTACCGCTGAGTGCCTGGAGCTTCTTTCAAATCGCATAAAAGTGAAAAGTGCGTTGAAATGTCGCAACTCAGTTTGGATACAGGACTTGTCGCAATTGTGCCCCCACCGCTTTTCAAATCGGCGAATAAGAGGACAAATGAAATGTCTCACGCAGATCGTGCAATTATTCACGAAGTCGACACGGCCGACTCTGCACATGCGCGACTAGCAAGCGCTTTGGTCGCAACCCAATAGCTCGTCCCTGTTCGGGGCATTACTCACAAAAAAAGAATGGAATTGGTCAACAAAGCGTTTATTATGGTGACTGCCCTTTTTGACTACCGACATTGGGGTTTGTCATGAAAGCGCCAGAACCCGAACGCTGGTCCCTGCAGGGACTGTTGACGCATTTCCAAAACGTGCACGAAACCATGCCCGACTACGCTTTTGCGTGGATCGTCGGCGCGGGAGCATCGTATCAATCCGGCATTCCCACGGGCGCGCAACTCGTCGATTGGTGGCTCAAGGAACTCCATTTGTTGGAATGCCGCGACAACCGCATCACGTTCGAAGAGTGGACCACAGAGGAGAACCTGGGCATCACCGGCTTCCGGCTCGACCAAGCCCCCAGCTTTTATCCGCGCGTCTACGAGAGGCGCTTTCGCAATTTTCCCGACCAGGGCTACGCGTATCTAGAAAGCGTCATGTCCGGCAACAAAAAGGATTGGCAAAACGGCCAACTCATCTCGTTAGCCAAGCAGATTGAGCCCAGTCCCGGCTATTCGATACTTGCCAAGATAATGGAGAGAACTCTCCACCGGGCTGTCGTGACCACGAATTTCGACAACCTGGTGGCCGATGCACTCCATATTTACACGGATGTGTTTCCCTTGGTTTGCGGGCATGAATTGTTGGCAGGCTATGTGCGCGTCGCGATGCGCCGCCCACTCATTTGCAAGATCCATCGGGACTTGCTGTTCGCCCCGCTCAACGAAACCAGAGGCCTGCGCCGGCTGCACGAGAGCTGGGCCGCCGCCCTGCGCTCCTTGTTCGCGCATTACACGCCGATAGTGATCGGCTACGGCGGCAATGACGAGAGCTTGATGGGCCTTCTCGAGTCCTTCGGCCCCGACGAGATCAAGCGCCGATTCATTTGGTGTTACTTCGAAGGCCGAGACAAAATGAGCGAACCGAGCGATCAGATCAAGAAACTCGTCCACCAGCACAACGGCGTTCTCGTGCCGGTTCCGGACTTCGACCGCTTCATGATTTTGCTCGGCGCCCGCATGAGCATCGAGCCGCTCGACCATGTCCTCGAAGATCGGGCCAGGGAGCGTACTCTCAGCTATCAG
Organism: Gemmataceae bacterium; assembly: GCA_022614915.1. Classification (GTDB taxonomy): domain Bacteria; phylum Planctomycetota; class Planctomycetia; order Gemmatales; family Gemmataceae; genus JAKEFD01. Next base: position 2,613 of record JAKEHV010000450.1, read on the forward strand.
AACGCCATTCTCGATATGCAAACGGCAGATTACCCGGACATGATTACGGCAACGCAGAAGGTCTATGCGCGCGCTGGTCTTGCGTGGTGGTCCATGCAATTACACATCAATCAAATTCGAGACTCCGGAGGCAAGGAAGCCGGCTATAGGCTAGCCATTCAGACATTACCGAATAGCGCTGAATTAATTGGCAATTTCGCGTGGTTCTTGCAATACGAGCGCAAGAGGTACGAAGAAGCGGAGCGACTCTACCGCAAGGCCCTCGAAGTAAATCCCAAGGACGCGAATAACATCCGCAACTTCGCCTGGTTCCTGCATTACGTGCGCAATAGCAACGACGAGGCGGAACAGCTCTACCACAAGGCCCTTGAACTCAACCCCAAGGACGCGAATACCATCGGTAACTTCGCCTGGTTCCTGCATTACGTGCGCAAGAACAACGACGAGGCGGAGCGGCTATACCGCAAGGCGCTTGAACTCCAACCCAACAACGCCTACATCGTGGGCACTTTCGCCTTATTCCTGCAGAATGTGCGCAAGAACAACGATGAGGCGGAGCAGCTGTACCGCAAGGGCCTTGAGCTTGGTCCCAAGATTGCCAACATTGTCGGCAATTTCGCCTTATTCCTGCATTGTGTCCGAAGGAACAACGACGAGGCGGAGCGGATGTATCGTAAGGCCGTCGAACTCCAGCCCAATGAGGCGATCAACTTCGGCAGATTCGGTACGTTCCTGCAAAACGTGCGGAATAACTACGATGAAGCGGAGCGGCTATACCGTAAGGCCCTCGAACTTGAACCGAACGAAGCCACAGTGACGAGCAATCTCGCCGGGCTGATTTTGGCCAAAGGGCGCGTTGATGAAGCAAAAGAACTGATCGAAAAAGCTCGCGCTCTGAATGCTGAAACCAAGAATCAGATGCGCGCGGAATTGCTGCTGTACATGGCGGTAGGTCGAGCGCTTTCTGCCGAAGACCCAGCGCCCGTGTTGCAAGAATTGCAAGCGGCTTTGAACGACGGCTTTGAGCGGCAGAACTGGAGTTTTGAATTCCTCTGGGACGCTTACAAGACCAAGCTTGATCCAACGGACCTCGCCCGCTTCGTAGCTTTCGGCGAGGCGATTC
>JAKEHV010000451.1 GCA_022614915.1 Gemmataceae bacterium
AAAAGTTCGACCAAATTGTCAATGAGCAATAACGCAGCCGCTACTGAGCGACCGCGGCGAATAGGCCCATTCCGAAGTGGCTCGCGTAGCCAAGCGAAAGCGGGCCACGGATTGCTTCGGAGAAAACAAGTCGAATGTTGCGGCACGGGCGATACGCACCGCCGTGTTTGAGGCGCGTCCGTCGGTATTCGAAGGGCATGGGAAGCCCGCTGCTCTGGACTTCCACGTGCGTCAGCTCGTGAACTTCCATAAGCCGCACACCTTTCCAAGCGCTCACTTGGGCCGAAACACGATTCCACTCTCGGCGCAGTGCTTTTCGCATGTATCGTCCCTGGCAGCGCAACCCTATATGTGCCGGGCCGAGGTAGGGCGTGACCGATATCCACTCCCGCGACACACCAAAATGCGCGTCAGAGAAATTGTCTTCGCGAGCCAGGCCAATAAGCTGACAGCGCAGCTTGTCTTCCGCCTTGCCCAGCCAGCGAATCGAGGAAAGCGCTGCCACCTCGCCGTCATTGAAGCCGCACGGGGCAAAGACGAACACGTGCGTGATTCGCCTTCGGTGCTCGCCCTCCGATATCGGCAAGAAGTACGCGTGGCGGCGGGCATCCAGAATCTCGCCACTCCTGTCCTTGCCCGAGAATACCTCCGACGAGTATCGCGGGTCATCTTCATTGGGCACATTGAGCCTGCGGAATGGTGACGCGCGGCTTTCGCGACTCTTGCACCAACCTTGGAAGTGTCCCATCGCCTTTCCGCGAAGCTTCTCGGCGACGTGTAGCGTTTCCGTAACTAAAGGTAGTACCGGCCCGTCCAAAACAAAGCGAGCTATCGTTGGCGGAGATCGATCGGTTGATCGCCTACTGTGCCTTGCGGGTGCCCATTCGACGGGGCGCATGTAGTTAAGCCAGCGCGCGCCGGGCACCATCGGCCAGCGCTCGGCGTGAATCGTCTGCGTGTCGAGGCACAAATGCCACGCGGGACAATCAAACAGCAGCGACTCGGGTTTCAATCCCCGCTTCAAAGCTTTCGCCTCGTGAATCGGATAGTGCTCGTTCTCTAGCGCTGTCAACGGATCGGGACAAATAACCTGGACGGGATTGAGGGCCTCGCCTGTTCGCGTGCAGTTCCAGTCCGCGACGTCTTCCGTCAACGTGCCTTCGATCCACGATTCTGCGCGGCCAAGCGACGATAGGTTTTCAACAAGCGACGAAAGTATCGCGCGGCCATTTTCTCTAAGACTTGCATTGGGCCAATTGGCAAGTAGAGACTCATTCCGCGATATTGACACAAAGGTATCAAACACCATTGTCCGATCTTGCGGCCCCTTTTTTTCCCATGGCATGTAGTGCCGCGTGTGAGCGACGCGATGCGGGGGCAAATAGAATTGGGGCGGCTCCAATATCTGCGTTATCACTCGCTCGACGTCGCCCGAAGAGATATCGCGTCGCGTACGTCGCCAGACCGCAACCAACGCTCGCAGGATGCGCCATGGCGATGGAGGCCACTCTGCAATCCCCTCGTTGACATGGCGACCCCACGGTGTCGCATGGTACCGACCTGCTGGAAAGGTGAATTTGATCGTAATCGACATGGGCCGCTCCCTATTTGGTCTTGCTTTTCTTTTCCTTCGCAGGCTTGCCTCCATTCCACGTCAGTTCGGTCACTGGCGGTTTCGCGAAGTGCGGCTTGCACTTCTCAATCAGTGTTCCGATTTCCTCGGCGAGGGCGGACGAACTGGGCAGCGGGTAGTCCTTTGGCCGCTTGGCGCGAATATTTCCGACTCCGTCCTTCAATTCCAGTTCGCACGCCGAACGCAATCGCATGTTGGATTCCAAGAACTTGCGCACTTTCCAGAGTGAAAGAGCAACCAACAAGTCGGTCGCCTCGGGTTTCAGGCCGTAACCCCGGAGCTGCGCTAGGTCGATGGAAAAGTAAGCGGTTATCGCTCCGGCCGTGAACTCAGTGCGATGGAAGGGAACATTGCCATATCCCCCAGCCGCATCGACACCGGCGACCTTTGGCTTGGGTAGGGCCCGATCGAACTTCACGCCGCCACTATCGGCACGCCCGACGCCGGTCGCCTCGATGAATGCCGAAAGGGCACGGGGATGCCGCAGCCGACCAGCGATCTTTTCGAGGAAGACTCCGTGAACGAGCGAATTCGGATCGTATTTGAAACAGACAGCCGCGAGCTTGCGGAGATTGACTACTCCTGCCACGTCTTCGCGATCGTCGTCGTCGCCCTCGGTCGCTTCCGCGCCTTCCTTTGCGACGGTGCTCAGACCGAGTTCCTGGCGCATCACATCGATAAAGGGCGTACTATCCTTTGTAAATCCCGACATGATGTACGGCGAATTGAGTCGATGGAATTCAAGCAGGCTCGACGTAGTGTTCTCACCTTCGGCCAGCGGCCCTTCCAGGGCAACCCGCACGAACGGCAAACCCTTCAGTTCAGTCGCAATGTCATCGCTGGCGTCATCCCAACAAACGGCCTCCAGGCGATTCGCCATGGACTGGGCCGACTCCACGAGCAAGGTCGCCACGATCCCGCCGTTGCCGTCGGGCGCGTCGTAAACTGCCGGCCCCAAATCAGGGAATCCTGTCGGCTGGATGCGCGAGCCGGCGACCGGCTGCAATGCAGCTTCGACAAGCACGCGGGGAGCGGCTGATAGCTCGCTAAAAAGTGCAGGCATTGTTTACTCCTCGGATTCAGGGGGATAGAGGACCGAATTGGCGATCACTTCCAGGTCTTGGCGAGACAACGGGAATAGCATGGCGGCAAGCAAGCGAGTAGGGTCGATAGACGATGGGATGGATAACTCCTTGCCCGCTTGCAGGCGATTGCGATAGCCCATGACAGAAAAACCTGACGCTCTTAGACGCCGCGCGGCATGCTCGACACAACGCTGAACTGCTTGTGGGTTGCGCGCGTGCAGATAATCAAATGCATCTGGATCGGGCGTCGATGGTGAACCAGAATCGTTATCCAACCGCCAGTGCGTCGTTGTCGGTGCTATCGCCAATGGCTCAACGACGAGGCGCGAAACCCCGAACTCAAATGGCAATGCGAAGCTCGCACCATCAGCGGAGAATGGCCGATTTTCTTCGGCTGTCGGGGTAACGGCGCTCATGGCCAGAGTGAGTGCACCAAGGCGCTCGTCGTCAGTGTGGCCGCGAAGGAACGCCAAAACGTCCGCTAGTGGTACACTGCGCGACGAATGAAGCGGCACTCCCATGAATCCGCTGCGAAACGATTCCAGTTGCCGCCGACGAAAGACCGCAGCTAGATTGTCCGAAACCGGGACATTGGTCCAGACGGCACTGGTACTTCCCGCATTCCAGTCAATTGAATTGCCCCGAACAGCAATTGGTTCCAGATACACCCGCATCGGCCCCACGTCCGATTCGCCGCGAATGCCTGCGAGCGCCGCTGCAAGTGCAAATTCCGCACTACCGTCATTTGCCTGATCGATCCAGCGAGCTGATAGTCCTCGCAATGGGCGCAGGAATTTGTCCTTGCAAAATGCCAGCCCCCCAGAGAGTGTTCGTTCGGCATTTCCAAGAGCTACCAGCACATTGACAAACTCCCGCCGGTCTGCCTGATCGCCGGAGTCGCTCCGATTGCTGAACCGAAAGATTGCGCGATCGATGCCGCGAAGCGCCGCTTGGTATCGCGCCGGGGTTTTGTCTTTGTCGGAACAGGCCCGGCGGAGGCTGTCTAGCCAAGCCATTAGAGGCGGATCGTTGAGAAGTTTGGCATTTGGGCGCGGCGTGACCGGAACCCGGCCGATTGGCGCCGCGAGGAACGCCAGACCATTGCGCTTCAAGAAACCGTATCTGACAAAACTGGCAATTCCACGACAGATTCCGAGAAGGCAGACTGCAAGGCTGAACTCAACTGCGTTCTTGGCCTGTTGCTTGCCGAGTTGCGCCCTACCCTCGGCAAAAAGTTGTCTCACCTCGGCCAGCGTTGTATCTCGCGCCCAAAGCGGCAACCAAAGCTCCGCCCTTGATCCGTCCGTTGTCTCTTCGCTGGCGGAAGCGGAACCATATCCCACGGCGACCGATTCAACCGAAAACGGAAACACGGCGCGGCTTGTGGTCGCAGTTCCCAATCGGCGGGCCATCGACCCTGCGAAGAGCAGCGCTCCCTCGATCATCAAAACATAGTCCCACGGATTTACGCGCGAATCAGCCTCGAATTTGCCTTGCACTCCATTCGCGCCGCCAATTCCACCCGGGTTGAATTGGCCGATAGCCGACTTCCCCAGCGCCACTAACGTGTCACCGAATAGCGCCGATGCCAGCCACTTGCCCGATTCCTCAGACGGCTTGTCCTTCGAACCGCACTCCATGATCTCGGCGATGCGCTGCATGAAGTTGTTTGTGAAATCCAATCGCCCATCGTTGCCGCCGGTGCCGAGGAGCGGAAAGAAACTCGTCCGCTCTTCGCCGAGCACGAAACAGACGTCGAGCCACGGAATCAGCTCGTCAGCCAACTCTGATCGGCATTTAACAAGTAGCGACCTTTTGTCGTCGTCCTTGGGCTTCGCCTTGGGGGCGAAATCCCGAATGGCGTTGATGGCATTGCGATATTGCGCCAACCGCGGCGATTTTGACTTTTCGATTGCTTTGAGAGGTTCGGCACCGCCTCCATAAAAGCCGCTTCCGCCGTTCCACGGAGCGAGAATGGGAGTCGGGTGATACTTAGCTAGAAAGAACTGGCTAATCTGCTCGCGATCAAACTCACAGGCAATGCATGCCACGCCGCTCTTCCACGCCATGCGCGCGTTGGGGTCCGCTTGTTCCGCGACCAGCCGGAAGACGCCGAGGGCCTTGAGGTAGTTCATTAAGGGTTCGGGCGTGCAGCCGGTGAGGATGATTTCAGGCATGGGCACCCTCCAGTCTTTCGTTGCGGCTGGCGCGGAGGTCGGCGGCCCGCAGGAGCGCTTCGAGATATGCAAGTTTGAACGGACCGAGCTGGTCGCGGAGTGCGAGGGCCCGCGCCGTCCAACTGTGGTCTCCGCCGAGCAACATGGTAGACAGATCCAAAGTAGTTGCCGGGCAGGTTTCCGAATCACTCAGGACGACCGGGCCGAACCGGTCGGCATCCCAGACGCCTGCCGCATAAAGCGGTTCGCGCCCGAATTGCTCTTGGGCATTCCGGATACAGGTGTTGTCCGGCTGCGGCCATTCATCAGGAAACGAGCGGATCGACAGGCGTACCTTGCCGTGATGGCAGGCGATAAGGTAAGCCACTTCAAACGACACCCCGTGCTGGAGGGCCGCGAGGGCAGACGCCAGTTCGTGGCGAAAGTGGTGCCGCTCGTGCGAGAGCCGGCCGCGCTTTCCGGATTTCGCCCAGCACTGCAGCGCGTCGAGGTCCGCGTTGACCTTTCTCAGGGTTGCCTGAAACACGGGATGCGCCTTGCCCACGTCATGCCACCTGGCAGCCCTTTCTAGCGTTTGCCTACATTCCTCCGACAGTCCGCACGTCGTCAGAATTGCTCGCAGTTCATCGAAAACGTGCTGCGTATGTGCATTGAGCGTCAATGCGGGCCCGCAGGAACTTTGGTCGCTGCCGGTCGCCTCCGGCAATTCCTTGCGACGAGGCGGAACCGGAGCCACCGATGAGCCCGAGTCAGGATCCCAGCCGAGTTCGGAGTATCCCCCTGCAGCACTCGGAACCAAGATGACCATGCCCGGCCGTAGCTCACGCTTGGGGTCGCGGAGTGGCCGCCAGCGCTCGTCCAAGTGGTCCCATATGTAACCATCGTGCTTCGAGTCATCCAGAAATCCCTTGCATTGTCCGATCGGCGCGCTGCACAGCTCTTCGCGCTCCGGCGCAGGTTCGTCGTCTCCCGAGCCGGATGGCGGTACATTTCGCCAAAAGATTTGGACATCCATTTCCGGGTCATCACTGCGAACGAATCGCTGAATGTCGATGTCGTTCCCTGAAAGGTCGGGAGTGGTATCAAACAGGTCGATCAGGTCGCGGCGGCGGAGGACATGTTCGTGCTCGAAGGGAAGGACGATCTTGTTCTTGCGCTTGAATTTATCGAGCGCCTGAGGCGAGACACTCTTTCCTTCAAGCACTTTCAATTGCTCCCTGGCGAATTTCAGATCGTCAGCTTCATATGGAGGGGCATCTTTGTCAGGAACATCAATCCAGAAGACCTTCCCCGGGCCGTCGTCTCCCGTACGATTGCAGCGGCCCATTCGCTGGACGAGGCTGGCCCATGGGGCGAGCTCGGTAATCAGTGTTCGCGAGGAGATATCGACGCCAGCCTCCACAACCTGCGTGGCGACGATGATCCGGTCGATACAATCATCCCCCTTGAGCTGCAACTTGTAGTTCAGTTCCTCGCGCTCGTGCGGGCGATAGCGGGAATGAACAAGAAGTACGTTTTCCAGCAGCGGTTTGAGCTTGCCGAGCGCAGCGTACAGGTTTTTCGCGCGCTCTACGGTGTTCACGACGACAAGCGTTTGCGTGCCTTGGACATGGCTTGCTGCCACCGCTTTCGCAATTGCCTTCATGTCCTTCGACCAGGCGGCATCGAGTTCGGCTAACTTTTTCTCCGCTGTCATTCGTTTGTGCAGGGGCAGCTTCTCGTCGTAATCGTCCTCCGTGAGCTCCAGCGCAGGGGCTGTAAACTTGCCGCGGAAGTCGATCGTGTCGAGCCAGCCGGGTTCCAGCGTGGCCGACATCCAAACTGAGGGGCATGTTCCAAAAGCGCCTAGCGACTGCCGCAGGCCGGCCAGCTGGGCCGAAGTGCTGACGCCATTGGCCATGAGCTGCGGCTCATCAAAAACCCACAAGCAATCGTTGTTGAGCAAGCCAAAGTCAATGGGCCAGTGAAACCGGCTTTCGGCGTATCCACGGTTCAGCGCGCGCGAGAGCAGCATGTCCTGAGTACCGATGAGAATGGCTGGCTTCTCCGGTTCCAGAAACCAGTCCTCCGCTTCGACGCCGCCCATCAGGACGTGGACCGCGACATGTTTTTCGAGCTTCAGTGCTTTCAACCACTCTTGCGCCGCATTTTTCGATTGCTCGACCAGCACCCGCATCGGCAGGCAATAAGCCAAGCGACGCGGAGCCCCCTGCTTGGCATATCGCTGCCGCCAAAGCCAACCCAGAATCGCTGTTGCCGTCTTTCCCGCACTCGTTGGCGCCCACAGCAGGTGGGGCAGCGTTTCGGCTGTGGCAAAAGCTACTTGGTACGGATACGGTGCGTGCCCCGTGGCATTTCTAAAAAACTGGTGGAACTTCATTTGCAGTTACTTTGAATGGTTGTATGCCGGCCCAGTGTTGACATGTCCGCAAAAACAAGCGAACGCAGTTTGGCGCGAGCGCGCCGGGTGCGCGTGCGGAAAGTTGAGGGCTCCATTCCCAAGAACGCAGCATTCGATTCACTTGTGCCACTCTGCTCCAGCACTAATTCGATGCACATCCTGTAGCGATCGGGAAGGCGGCAGATTGCGCTACGCAGAGATTGCCGAGCCTCACGTTCCTCGACATCCGCTCCGCAGGATTTTGTCAGGAATTGTTCATCGCCCTTCGATGCGATTCCTGCGAGAAACTTACGCTCGCACTCTCGCCGCCTTTGATGGTCCCGAAGGAGGTTTCGCGCTATCGTCATGATCAGAGCAGGTTGAGGATTTCTCCAAAACTGCTCGGTAACTGAAACGCGACATCGAATCCAAACGTCCTGATAAAGGTCGTCTCCGTCGTGGTTGCTACGACACAGCCCAACGATTCGGGACTTTAGCGCTTCCAGTTGGTCGATCAGTTTCATGACGCTCTGACCTCCTCGGTGTCTGAAACTGGAACGAACGAGGCGTCGTGTCCGTTTCAGAGCAGCCAACTGGCTATTGCAATTTTCAAAGAGGTATGCCATGATTCAATAGTTTCCCCCCTGTTGCAAGTCCCCATGCGGCCACATTGAAGCAGAGCGGCCAACTGGCTTAGACCAACTCCGCTTGAAGTCTCCGCGGTCGAACGGTCGCGGCCACTTATGGGACGAGCAGGTGGCGGTTTCGCGCGTTCCGCCAGTCAGCGAGGCCTTGGCTTCGCTGGGCTGGTGGGGCGCCGAGATTTAGGGATTCTCCTTCTTGGGTTGGGGACTTGTTTGTACGAAGACAGCGCAGCGGTTAGCGTTTTCGTGATTTGCTCGCGCAGCTCGGGCGGGTCGAGGACTTCCGCATGCTGGCCCCAGGAGAGGAGCCAAGAAGTGAGTTCTTCCAAGGAGGACAGCTCGAATTCGGCCAGAAGGGTTCCGTCCGGCTGGGGCGTGAGGTGCTGGGTGGGGTGGTGGGTGCGTTCGGAGACGGGGCGGGCGGCCTGGCGGCTGAAGCGGATGCGGACGGTTTGACTGGGGCCGTCGCCCTCGAAAATGCCGAAGGAGCCGGACAGCAGCACGCGCGGGTCGAAATCAGGCGGGCGTGCGAATTGCAGCTGCTGCACGTCGGCAGCGGAGATGCGATCGACCTTGAAGGTCCGGATCGCGCCGTGATCGCAGGAGTGGGCGATCAGATAGAGGGCCTGCTTGTGCCAGACCACGAAGTAGGGATGAACATCGTAGTGCGTGACCGGCTCGGTCGAACGCAGCGACTGGTAGGTGATGACGGTCAGCCGCCGATCTTCGATGGCCCGCACGAGGTCGTCGATGAGCTGGCCCTTGTGGGCATAGTCGGCCAGGCCGTTGGTCGTGTGGTAAAAGGCGGCGGCCAGCTTTTCGAGATGCCGCAGCGGGGCGTCGCCGAGCGTCGCGCGGATTTTGGTGAAGGCCGACTGGGCGCCGTGGAAGAAGTCGGTGCCTGCGAGCGGCTCGAGGAATTGGCGGCCGAGGTAGAGGGCGGCGGCTTCTTCGAGCGTGAACGAGAGCTGCGCGAGGCCCGCCGTGCCGTCGAGCTTCCAATGCCTTCGGCCGTGATCGCCCGTGGCATGGACCAGCGGAAAGCCGAGGCGGCGGAGCAGCACTAGATCGCGATGGATGGTTTTTTCGCTGGTACCGTGCTCGGCGGCGAGGTCGCGGAGCGTCGCACCCTGCCGCCGCGCGCCCAGCGAACGGAGGAGAATCCAGTGGCGAAGGATCGCAGGTTGGTCGGGCATGGTGTGCGTCGCAATGGAGCCAGCGTCTGCCGCAAGTCGCGGCACGATGCTAGCAAAGCGGTGGGACAGTCCATGTCCGACGTGGCGCAATCGCCCTCAGCGCACCCCACTTCTAGGCGGAAGAATAGCCGATTCGCTGCCCTACGCAAGTCATAGGCTTACCGCTTCTCCGAGCAGTGCGGATGCGATCGAGGCTAAATCGAGCAAATTTCTTGCTGCGTTCCGTTTGCAAGTGCAGATTCCAGTCAGCAATTGGTTATTGGCTTGCGGCCGGTGAGATTCGAGGCCGTCAATAGGTTTCACGTCGCGCCGGCTCGCGGGTTTGAAGTGGTTGGCGCATGCGGATCGCTTGCAGCAACTGGTCGTCGCGGAGCGGCCGGATGCGACGCTTCAGGAACTGCGCGAACAGCTGGGCCTGCAGGTGAGTCTTCCCGCGCTCTGGCGTGCTCTCCGAGCGTTGCAGTTGACCTTTAAAACAGTACTCCGCGCGGCCGAGCAGGATTGGCCGGATGCGGTAGGCGGTCCTTGGACCAACATAACCGGCGTCGCCTCTTTTTTTGAAGCACATCTAAACCTGGATGAGACGCGAGAAATGTCAATGCCCGGGCTGCCTGGCGTGCGCGCTCGGGGAAAGGGGCGAATATCTCCTACCTCCGCAGACGACTTCCAGATGCGATCCCACAGCGGCGTAGCATCTCTGCCTACAAGTTCTCGGCCGCAGCCACGGCAGAGCTTGCGGATGAAATCCGCCTAAATTTCTTGCATTTCCGCGGCATAATACATGATCGGATTGATAGCCATTGGACACATCGACGATCTGCACAACTGGCCGAGGGGCCGCTGACGAGAACGTCTCAGCGTGCACGAAGTCCTTTTGAAAACAGTCGAACCGCAACTGCTCTCGTTCGAGTCTGCCGATTTTCTCAGCCCAATTCAGGGTCGCCTAGAAGCAATTGGGCCGGCTTCATGGAATTGGGCGTGTATCTGGCAGCACGTGTTCGTGCAGTCTTGGCAGAAGTTTGAAAGCCGCGCGGTACCATTGTCATCGGCCAACGTGGGCCTGCATGCCGCGCCATGAAGTTGCAATGCAAAGGCACTGACTGCTAAATTTGGACGCAAAATGCGTCAAGATATCATGGTGGAGTAGAATAGCTCTTTGATCTGCGGCCATCCGGGCGAAGCTGGCCGTGACCAGCGTTTTTGGCGCAGTTTTTCGTCGTCGGTCATTGGAATAGCCTTCACGACGGCACACAATGGGAAAGGACCAGAGAACACCAGCGCGCATGGAGACCAGACCTGCCCGTTCCAAGGCCAAACACTCTCAGCGAGTGAAACGTATCGGCCCGTCGTCCGAAACCAAGGAGAAAATGTTCGATCTTCAGGCTCGGATCGAGCCGTGGAGCAGTGCATCAAACATCTGGCAATCCGTTCTGATGCCGTCGGAGCAAAATCGACTTGGTGGCAACCTAGAGAAAGCGTTTAGGGCGCACGGCGGCACGGTCGGGATGCTACAGCGACTATGGGGATGCACGCCGGCCGCCGCGATCATTCAGCTTTACGAGCGGACTGGCTCCGTGCCGGGCCCGGAATTGGCGAGGCTGCGCCGGGCGTTCAATCTGCCTGTTGTTCAGTCTGCATCCAAGAACACGAAGCCCGTATGGAACGCGACCACCTGTCAACTCACTTTTCGTGGGACGGTAATCC
>JAKEHV010000058.1 GCA_022614915.1 Gemmataceae bacterium
CCCTTGGCGGTGAAGTACTGACACAAATAGTAGTCGAAAATGCGCCGGATGCGATGGTAGTAGACTTGCGTGTTCATCTGGTAGCGCGCGAGGATTAAGGCCTCGAAAGTGTGCAGTCCGTCGCGGCTGAGGCCGATTTCCAGAGCGCCGCCGTCCGATTCGTGCAGTTCCAAGCATTGCACCATGCGCGGATGGTCGAAGCGGCCGTACTCGACTCCGCAATGCAGCGAGTCGCGGAGCAAGTAATCTGATCGGTCCGCGTCCATCTCACCGGAGACGACGTCTTTTAGGACCTTGAACTGCGGCGGCATGGCTGCTCCTCCGCGCAGTACCTTGCCAAGCAATTCGGAAAAGCCGGCGAAAAACGCGCTGTCCAGTTCCGCGCCCAAGAATTCTTTCTCTTCCACCAGTTTGTAAGTGAACGCCTCGTGACCGCTCTCCGCATGGATCACGGTCTCCGCCGCGTGCGAAAAACAGGCATGGCCGACGTCGTGGAGCAGACCGGCCATGCGAACAAGTTGGCGAGCGATCGCCAATGGATTCTTCCCCAAACCAGCGACCTTCTTGAGTCTGTCTTCCAACAAAGCGCCTCGCTTGGCCGCCAATTGGTCAAAGGCCTGGGTGGCAAGTTCCATGACCCCTAGAGAATGTTCGAACCGGGAATGCGTCGCCCCAGGGTATACCAAGTCTGTCAAGGCCAGCTGGCGAATATGCCGCAGTCGGCGGAAGATCGGGTGGTCGATGATCTTTCTCTCGTTTTCGGAAAACCGAATAAAGCCATGAATGGGACAACGAATGCGAAAGCGCGGAAAGTCTCCCTCGGAAAGAAACTCAGGCTGACGAAATTGGGACACCGACACCATAAAAATCGCCGATAAGCCGTCCTGTGCGGTTTGAATGAAAGTATACGTTAGTACATATCGCCGTCAAGAGCGGATTTCTTGAGGTGAGAAAGTCCGAAAGTCCCAAGTAGAAAAAGAACCCCGCCTCCAACTGGTCTCTTCTCCACCGCATTATCTGAACTTGGCCGTCGGGTCCCAAACTCTCGTTTGGGACCGCAGCTCCGCGAAACTCTGTTTCGATGCAATCAGCGAAACGGAGTTTCCAGGAAGGCGTTCCCAAACGGGAGTTGGGGAACCAGATCGAACCGGCGCCAAGCTTTTGCAACTCTCCGCGCAGCGCAGTGCGCCGATCGCGCCGCTCCAATCTAGCCAAGCAATCCCGCCGGCTCCAACCGGTCAAATGTGTCCCCCTTGTTCTGAACCTTGTCGCCCTTGAATTCACCACTTACTTACGTGCGCAACTCTGAATCCACCGCTTACTTACGTGCGCGGCTCTGAATTCCTGAAACCGGGCGATGCCCTTCGCCTTGGGCGACTTCTTCCCCAGCGTCGCCGACACTTCCCGGAAGCATAAGCGAGCGTGGCGATGAGTTCGAGAGGCGGCAGGAAGGAACGGCGGGGACGCGCAAGGTGCCGGCACCGCAATCCACAACCCCGGCCCGCTTCACTAAGCAGAGGACTCCGCCGCTTAGCGGGCTGCAAAGAACGGCGCGCTATCTTGGACCAGCAGTCGCCGACCCGGTGCTTGCGACCGAAGTTAGCTGCCGCTTACAATAGAGAGGGTATGCCTATGCACGAGTTGGCAAGAACGGTGATTCTCATGATTGTAAGTTATTCACATTGAAATCTTTATGTCCATTCTCTCGTTCTTGCCACTTGGTCGATTTTGGTGGCAAGAACGAGCCGTTCTTGCCACTTGCAACTGTCCGCTCACACGTCGGGCTCGTGCTGATGTAGGGGGGGGTATGCAGGACTATGGCGGGGCCATTGCCAATCGCAACATCAAGCTGCGGCCGCTTGCGGGACGGCACTTCGAGCGCTAGCGTTTCTTACCGGTTGCGGCGGGCGTCTCAGAATGCCTTTTGGCCACTTGCTTTCTTTCCGGCGGACGCGGCTCGCCATCGTAGACGGAAGACACGAGTTCCCAGGTCCCCTTGATGCTGTCCACCTGCACCTGGGCAGTGGGCGGTTTGTCGCTCAAAGTGGGCGGCGTCGTTGTCGCAAGGGGCGCTTGGTCGCTTTGCGCCGCCGCCGTGCGGCAGGAGAGAATGGTCGCCCCGGATATTAGGAAGCCCAGCGCAAGCACCACGGCAACAACCGCCTTGAGTTTGCTCATCATCATGGCTCTTAGCACCCCTTTTGCGAGAGCGGCGACCTTGACCGAAACCGGTCCCGCGGCCGCGCGCAAGCTCGCTTGCACTGTCATGCCGATCAAGGCCAGTGGGACGCCGGCCGCCTGGGCCGCTGCGGGCCAAGCCGAGGCGGCAAGAAGCGCTGCGGGGCCGAGCCCGCGCCGGACCAGCCGTGTTCGCAGTAGAGCCCGAGCCTGCTCCAGCCGCATCTTGAGCGTTCCCTTCGCGATGCCAAGGATGGCCGCCGCTTCGTCTTGGGTTCTGCCTTGCAAATAGCAAAGCACCAATGGGGCCTGATGCCGCTCGGCAAGACTGTTTACCTCTTCGTGCAGAACGCGTTGTGGTCCCTTGCTTGACGTAACGACTTCACTTATAGTAGTTGCCCCAGACACGGGGATGAGCCGAAGTTTTTTCGCCCGCGGCCGACCGCAGGCTAAGCCGGATGTCTACGCGAGGATTCACGTCTGGCTGAATAAAGTAACAACCGATGACGGTTCCTTTTCTGCACGCGTTGCAAGCGACGATCGATGACCGGAGCGCTTGCCCGGCCGTCGCTCACCGTGACCGCTCCTATTCCTACGGCTTGCTCGATGGGCTGGCACGCTCGGGCGCCTTTTACCTGCAATCATTGGGCGTCGAAAAAGGCGATCGGGTTGTCCTCCTCACGTCCGACAAGTTGGCGTTTCTCGTGGCTCACCTGGCGACTCTTTATGCCGGGGCCGTGTCGCTGCCTTTGAACCCACGTTTCACCGCGGAAGAGCTGCGCTTCTTCTTGAAGGACAGCGGCGCTCGCGTCGTCGTCGTGGCAAACGAACAGATAGCGCTTGTGGAGGCATTGCGACAGGAACTGCCGGACTTGCGCGCACTGGTTCGGGACAAGGAGATGCTGGAAGAGCATTCCGGCGCATTGCGCGAGCCGGACATTGCCGCCCAGGATCCGTGCCTGTTGCTCTATAGTTCCGGCACGACGGGTTGGCCCAAGGGGGTCGTACACACGCACGCCAGCGTCGCCTCCAGCCTTCAGGCTCTGCAAGCGTGTTGGCGCTTCACGCCGGACGACGTGGTGCTCAATGTCTTGCCGCTTTTCCATATCCACGGCCTTTCTTTCGCCACGCAGCTCACCTTGCTCTCTGGCGGCTGCGTCGTTTTGGACGAGTTCGAGCCGCAAGCGACCTGGCGCAGGTTGAATAGTTGCACGGTATTCATGGCCGTGCCCACGATTTATTACAGGTTCTTGGAGGAATCCGGATTCCGCGCGGCGGCGCGCGCTTGGCAGCGCGTCCGGCTCTACACGTGCGGCTCCGCGCCGATTCGGCCGGAAGTGCTGCCGGAGTTGGAGACAATCCTGGAACGGCACGTCATCAATCGCTATGGCATGACCGAGGCCTTCGTCATCACCAGTCTGCCGCTGGACGGCCCATGGCCGGCTGGGTCAGTCGGGCTGCCACTTGCCGGCGTGGAAGTGCGCGTGGCGGCGTCGCCGGGCGAAGTCGGCGCGGTGGAGCTGCGCGGTCCAAACCTGTTTCGCGAATACTGGCGGCAGCCGGAAGCGACCAAGTCGGCTTTCGCCTCAGGCTGGTTCGACACGGGCGATCTTGGATTCCTGACCCCCCTCACCCCCACCCTCTCTCCCCCAAGGGGCGAGGGGACTTTTTCGGGCTTTTTGACTCTGGTCGGGCGAAAAAACGATCTCATCATCACGAGCGGCTTCAACGTCTATCCGCAAGTCGTGGAGCGCGTCATCAACAGTTGTCCCGGCGTGCGCGAGTCGGCTGTTTTGGGGATTCCCGACAAGCGCAAGGGCGAACGCGTGGCGGCCGTGGTGGTGCGCGACGATCCCGCGCTGGATGAGCAGCAGTTGCGTGCTTTTTGGAATAGCAGGCTAGTAGACTATCAGCGCCCCAAAGACGTGGTTTTTGTGGATGCCTTGCCCCGCAACGCGCTGGGCAAAGTCCTAAGACGCGAACTTCGGGAGCAGATTGAAAAGCAAGGTTGAGCGTATGTCAGAACGTGTCGCATCCTTGCGGCCCACCGCCGTGAACCGTGTGCTCGCGGAAGTGCGCCAGCTTCAGGCGGAGGGCCGGTCGCTGGTGTCGCTTATGCGCGGCCAGCCGGACACGCCGACGCCGCCGCACATTGTCGAAGCGGCGCAGCGGGTCTTACGCGAAGGCCATACGGGATATCCGGACAACCAAGGCGAGCCCATTCTGCGCCAGGCGGTGGCGGAAAAACTCCAGCGGGATAACGGTTTGACCTATGATCCCGCGCGCGAAATTCTCATCACCGACGGCGCTACCTGCGGACTTTGCACTGCTCTTGGCGCGCTGATCCAGCCGGGTGACGATGTCCTACTTCCCGATCCCATCTACGACGCGTATGCCTCGCCCATTGCGCTTTGGGGAGGCCGTCCTGTCTTTGTGCCGGCCACGATTCGCAATGGCCGATTTGTGTTGGAGCGTGCCGCACTGGAAGCTGCGCATACGCCGAACGCGCGGGTGTTGCTTCTGAATACACCGTGGAATCCCACGGGCACTGTCCTGACGACAGCCGAGCTTGCTTCCACGATGGAATTCGTGGCCGAGCGCAATCTCATTGTCCTGAGCGATGAGATTTACGAGAATCTGGTCTACGACGGATGCCGGCATGTTTCCCCGGCGGCAGTATCCGACCAGGCGAGGCAGCGGACGCTGGTGGTGAACAGTCTCTCCAAAACCTACGCCATGACCGGTTGGCGCGTCGGCTACTGTGCCGGGCCGCCGGAGCAGATCCAAGCGATGTTGCTCGTACTTCAGCAGTTCAGCCGAGGTCCGGCGACATTCGTGCAGCACGCCGCCGCCCACGCCTTGCGAAGCAGCCAGGAATGCGTCCGGCGCATGGCCGCGGAGTATCAAGGTCGGCGCGATCTTGTGCTCCAGCGCTTAAGCGGCATACCTGGCGTCGTGCCGCTTGTGCCCGATGGCGGCTTGTTCGTCATGGTCGATATTCGCGGCCTTGGCGTATCGTCCGACGAAGCGCGCCGATTTCTGCTGCATGAAGCGGGCGTCGTGGTGATCCATGGCGCCGCCTACGGCTCGGGCGGCGAAGGCACGTTGCGTGTTTCGTTTGCAGCCGGCGGGGACGTCTTGGAACAAGGCCTCGACCGGCTCCGCAATGGCTTAGAGCGGCTTGCCGAAAAATCCAGTCGAAAGGCCGGCGCATGAGCCTTGCCGAGTTGCCGGTGGTTGCGGACAGGCCGGCCGCACACGACTTGCCGGTGGACGTCGCCGGGCTGCGCGCCGCCCTGATGCAAGCGATTGCCGGCGAGGTCCGCTTCGAGCGCTTGGACCGGGCACTCTATTCGACGGACGCCAGCGTCTATCAGATCGTGCCGGTTGGGGTAGTCATTCCCAAGACCCGGGACGATGTGCTGGCAACCGTGCGGACGTGCGCCCGCTTCGGCGTGCCGCTCACCGCACGCGGCGGCGGCACATCGCAGGCGGGCCAGTCGATCGGCGCGGGCGTCATACTCGATTTCTCGAAGTATTTGAGCCGCATTCTGGAAGTCAACGAGACCGAGCGCTGGGCACGCGTTGAACCCGGCTGTATCTTGGAAGACCTCAACCAAGAGGTCAAGCGCTTCGGCCTGCACTTCGCCCCCGATATTTCCACTGCCAACCGCGCCACCATCGGCGGCATGATCGCGAACAACTCTTCAGGCACGCACTCCATCGTGTACGGCAAAACGGTCGATCATGTGTTGGAGCTGACCGTGCTGCTCGCGGACGGCAGCGTCGTCCTCATGCGGCCATTGCACGAAGCGGAGCTCGAGGCAAAATGCCAGCAGCAGGACCGCGAAGGGGATTGCTATCGCGTCATTCGGCGACTCGCGGCCGAGCACGCGGACGAGATTGACCGCCGTTTTCCCAAGATTCTGCGGCGCGTGGGCGGATACAACCTCGACTTATTCATCGGACGTGGGGCAAACATTCCTGTTTGCCGGCACGAGGGCAAACAAGAATGTTCGCCCCACGGCTTCAACCTGGCGCAGCTTTTCGTCGGCTCGGAAGGGACGCTCGGCATTGTCCTCGAAGCCAAGCTGCGGCTGGTTGAGCTGCCTAAAGCGAAGGCGCTTTTGGTCGTGCAATTCGCCGACTTGCTGGAAGCCTTGGCCGCGACGCCGGCGATACTGGCCCATTCACCCGCCGCGGTCGAGGTGATGGACAAATACATTCTCGATTGTACAAAGCTCAACTCCGACGCACTGCGCCTGCGCGGTTTTCTCCACGGCGACCCCGGGGCTATCCTCATTATCGAGTTGTACGGAGCAAGCGCCGCGGAATTGCCGCCGCACCTGGCGGCGCTGGAACAGGACTTACGCGAACGCGGTTTCGGCTATCACTTCAGCCTTGTCACGGAGCCTGCGGCCCAAGCGGCAATCTGGAAGTTACGCACGCTCGCCCTGGGCCTATCGATGGCCGAGAAAGGCGACGCCAAGGCCATTTCCTTTGTCGAAGATTCGGCGGTCGCGCCGGAGCACCTGCGCGACTA
>JAKEHV010000452.1 GCA_022614915.1 Gemmataceae bacterium
AGATCATGGTCTATCTAGTTTGTGGATGGGCGTTGAAGATCGTAACACTCGGCAATTCTGGATCCGGGTCGGTCAATTCCATCTCGACGAAGACACCGTGCTTGAAACCGGGTTCCGAAAACACAATCTTGAAGTAGAAGTCCCGGTGACTGTATTGCGGCCGAGTCTCTTTGACTTGTTTGACCTCGCCGCCGGAAGCAACAAAAGCCCGGACGAGCGTCTTGATTCCTTCCGGGGTCAAGCCTTGCAAGTCGATGTCACCGCGAACTCGCTCCGCAGCTTTGTCATCCCATTCGAAACAACCGGTTACGCCGGACTTAATCGCAGCGATGACCAAATCGCGCTCGGATAGTTCGCTCATCGGCGGCTTTGACCACTATAACCGGCTATTTGACTTACGTCAAACTGGAAATCCAAAGCTTAGGCCTTCAGCGCCGCGTACAGCTTCGTCATGCTATCCTTGGCGTCGCCGAACAGCATCATGCACTTGGGGTTGTAGTAGAGGTCGTTGTCCACGCCGGCGAAACCGGGCCGCATGCTCCGCTTCAACACAATGATTGCTTTGGCCCGCTCAACTTCGAGAATCGGCATGCCGTAGAGCGGGCTGCTGCGATTGGTTTTTGCCGCAGGGTTGGTGACATCGTTGGCGCCGACCACCAGGGCCACATCCGCTTCTGCGAAATAAGGATTGATCTGGTCCATCTCGTGCAGTTGATCGTAAGGGACGTTCGCTTCCGCCAAAAGGACGTTCATGTGCCCAGGCATGCGGCCGGCCACGGGATGGATTGCGTACTTGACGTCAACGCCGCGCTTGAGGAGCAGGCTGGCCAACTCGGCTACGCCGTGCTGCGCTTGGGCGACCGCCATGCCGTAACCGGGCACGATGACGACCGAGCGCGCCCCTTCGAACAGGACCGGCGCCTCCTCAGCGGTGATGCTGCGGATGGTGCCCTTCTCCTCGGCGACCGGGCCCGCGCTGGCTTCCACGTCGATCTTGCCGAATGCGCCGAACAGCACGTTCATCGCCGAGCGGTTCATGGCCCGGCACATAAGGAGCGACAAAAGAAACCCCGAGGTGCCGTCGAGCGAACCGGTGATGATCTGAATCTTGTTCATGAGCACGAAGCCCATGGCGGCGTCGGCGAGTCCGGCGTAGGAATTGAGCAGCGAAATCACGACCGGCATGTCCGCGGCCCCGATCGGTATTACCAGCAGAAAGCCGAACAAGAGCGCCAGGACGACCATCAACATGAACCACGGGCTGCCCACAGGTACGAAAACGATGAAGGCTAAGAGCACGATGATCAGTGCCGCCAGCAGCGTGAGATTTGAGGCGTTCTGCCCCTTGTAGGTGATCGGCGCGCCTGGCAACAAGCCTTGGAGCTTGCCCGCCGCCATCAAGCTGCCGGTGAACGTCAGCCCGCCAATGATCACCTCGAATCCGATGGCGGTCATCAAGACCCGGCCCAGCTCCGCGCCGTGCCGCGGCCAAAAATACTCTGAAACGCCGATCAGGGTCGCGGCCAAGGCGCCGAGCGCGTGCGACAAGGCGGTGCGCTGGGGCACCGCGGTCATCGGAATCCACCAACCGAGTGCGCCGCCGACCAGCGATCCGACGATGAGGCCGGCGACGATCCAAATATAGCTGTGAATCTCAGGGTGGAAGAGCGTGCCGACGACCGCTAGGAGCATGCCGAACTCGGCGAGCCACATGCCCATGCGCGCCCATTTGGGCGAGCTCAGGCCTTTTAAGCCGAGAATGAAGAGTACGGCGGAGATGATGTAAAAGAGATTCAGTGCCTGCCCGCGCATTTCCGGGAACAAAAGCAGCATGGCCAGGTAGACGACGAACAGCGCCGTGAGCGACAGGAGTACGATGCGATTGAAACGGTCGCGTCCTTTGCGCAGCTCTGGATTCTCGTCCTTCTTGAACATGCGGAGCATGCGGTCGGTGATGAGAAAGCCGCCCACGACGTTGGTCGAGGAGCACGCCACCGCGATGAAGCCGAGGAAAGTGCTGGGCGTCAGGTCGCTCGCAGAACCGGCGACCACCAGCGAGCCGACCAGCGAGATGCCGGACATGGCGTTGGTGGCGGACATGAGCGGCGTGTGCAAAAGCGGCGGGACGCGTGAAATGACGTGATAGCCCAAAAAGCCGGCGAGGATGAAGATGTAGAGGCCGATTTCGAGTTGGATGTCCATAGTGCGGCGACTTCCCCATTCGATTTAAGCAAGAGCATTCACCACAGAGACACAGAGATCACAGAGAAAACACACGGAAGAATGAAGAATGGTAAGATTGTCCGTCATCTGACGCCTCATTGCTAATTCTTGATGTTTAGTTTTTCGTTCTTTGTTTTCTACTCTGTGATCTCTGTGACTCTGTGGTGAATCTATCTGCCACCCGCAGCCAAGGCGGCTTTCACGGCCTCGTGAACGATTTCGCCCTGGTGCGTCACTAACGGGCCGCGCGTCAGCTCGTCGTTCAAATCCAGTTGCAGCCGTCCGTCCTTGCATAGATGCAAGAGGTAACTGACGACAGTTCGTGCGTACATCTGGCTCGCATGGTAGGGCACGGTGCTCGGAAGATTTGTCAAGCCGCTGATAACCACGCCGTGCCGGACCACTTCCTGGCCCGGTTCGGTGAGAGCGCAATTGCCGCCTTGCTCGGCCGCGAGATCGACGATCACGGAACCAGGCCGCATGCCTTGCACCATTTGGGCGCTGATCAGCACCGGGGCGCGCTGGCCTGGTATTAGCGCGGTTGTAATCACCACGTCCGAGGCCGCCACCGCCCGAGCCATGGCTTCTTGTTGCTTCTGGTAGAACTCTTCGGATTGCGCCTTGGCGTAGCCGGTTTTCGCCTCAGCGTCTTGCGTGGCCAGGCCGAAGTCGGCGAACTTGGCGCCCAGGCTTTCCACTTGCTCCTTGACGGCGGGTCGCGTGTCGTAGGCTTCGACGACCGCGCCGAGCCGCTTCGCCGTGCCGATCGCCTGCAGGCCGGCGACGCCCGCGCCGATCACAAACACCCGCGCCGGCGTCAGCGTACCCGCAGCCGTCATCAAGAGTGGAAAAAACTTCGGCAAATGCCCTGCCGCCAACAACACCGCTTTGTATCCCGATACCGTGCTCATGGCGCTTAAGGCGTCCATCGGCTGGGCGCGCGTAATCCGCGGCATCAGCTCCATCGCGAAGGCCGTCGCCCGCCGCGTGGCCAGTGCTTCGATGGCTGCTTTGTTGGCAAAGGGTTGCAGAAAGCCGATCAGGGTCGCGCCTTCCCGCAATCGGCCGATTTGGTCGACGCTTGGCGGCTGGACCGTCAGGAGGATTTCCGCTTGGGTGAACGCGTCGTCGGCAAGCTGGGCGCCCTTTTCGGCATACAAGGTGTCATTGAAGCCTGCCGCCGCTCCCGCGCCAGGCTGAACGGCGACGCTCAGCCCGGCCTGAATCAGTTTCGGGACGAGCTCGGGAACCAGTGCGACGCGTTTTTCTCCGACCGATATTTCTTTGGCGACGCCGACGATCATGGCCACCCCTTCCTTGCGAATTCAGCTGCGCCGCGGAATTCGCAAGAATTCCGTTCAAACTCGTCCGTGAATGTACTCTTCGAGCACGTGGATGGTGACTTCGTGATCGTGCGCCTCGTACGCGTTCAGGTCGCCAATGGAAACGAGGCCGAGCAGCCGGCGATCGTCATCGACTACCGGCAAGTGGCGGATGCGGCGATTCTTCATGACCCCGCGGGCCTCGTCCAATTTCGTTTGCATCCGGCAACACACCACTTCGCTGGTCATGACTTCGCCGACCTTGACGGTCCTTGGGTCGCCGCATTGGGCGACGACGCGTTGCAGGATGTCGCGCTCCGTGAACATGCCGATGACTTTACCTCCTTCCATGACCACCAAACTGCCGATCTTGTGATCGTTCATCAAGATGGCCGCCTCGAGCGCGGTCGCATCGACGCCGATGGATTGGACGTGGGCGCCTTTCACCGCCAAGATGTCTTTCACTGTTGGCATGACTAGTCCCTTTCTTGGATCGTACATCGCCGGTTCGCCCTGGACAATGAACCCAGCAGCGCCTTACCGAAATAGATTAAGAACACCAGATAGGGAGCGACTATTAGAGAGTAAACTCGGCTTGGCGAAGCATGTCAATTGATTTCTTGCCATCGGGCCGCGCTACGCGTACCAATCGGCCCGCGTCAGCTCCAAGCCCGTCCGGCCCTTGTCCGGCTTGACCACCAGCGAATGCGTCAAATTGTAAATGCCGGCGCGGAAGCCCAAGATCGCGCCGGACATATACAATCGGAAAACGCGATAGCGCACCTCGCCGACCAAGGCAATCACTTTTGCGCGGTTGGCCTCGAGCTTGCGGACCCAGCGGTCCAGCGTCAGGGCGTAGTGCTCGCGCAGGTTCTCCACGTCGCGGATTTCGAAGCCAGCGTTGGCGGCGGTTGTAAGCACGAACAGGATGTTTTGCATTTCGCCGTTGGGAAAGACGTACTTGTGCGAGAAGGCGGTCCAGCGCGGCATTTGGGTGTTGGGCGCGATGTTGAGCGTGTGGTGCAGATAGATCCCTCCCGGCTTGAGCACTTCGTAAACCTTGCGGAAAAACACCGGCAGATTCTTGTGCCCTATGTGTTCGCCCATGCCCACGCTCGTCGCTTTGTCGAACGGCCGCTCAGGATGGAACTCGCGATAATCGCACAGCTCGATACGGACGCGGCCTTCCAGTCCTGCCTCGGCGATGGCCCGCCGCGCGTGTTCCGCCTGCACGTGGGATAGCGTGAAGCCCACGCCTTCGACGCCGTACGTTTTGGCCGCGTGGATGAGCAGGCCGCCCCAACCGCAGCCGAAGTCGGCAAAGCGCTCGCCGGGCTTTAGCCTCAGCTTCCGGCAAATGTAGTCCATCTTGCGCGATTGGGCGGCGTTGAGGTCGTCGTCGGCCGAGGCGAAGTAGCCGCAGGTGTACTGCATGTTGTCGTCGAGGAACAGGCGATAGAATTCGACGGGCAGGTCGTAGGTGAAGGCGATGGCTTCACGGTCGCGGACGATGCGGTGGTCGCCCTTGGTCGGCTTGCCGGCGAGCTGCGCGTCGCGCGTGTTGACCTGACGCGGCAGCTTGAGCAGCCGGCGAAACATTTTCAACCTGAACCAGAAGCTGTGGCGCTCGCCGTTGTCGACCAGGTGCTTGAGCCAGCGCGTGAAGGCGAAGATGTCGCCCTCGATGTCGAAATCGTCGAAGAGATACGACTCGCCGAAGTTGACCGCTTGCGGCGGCCAGAGCATGACGCGCAACGCCCCCGGATGATTGAGGACGAGCGTGAACGGCGCGGGGCCTGAGTTGGGCTGCCAGGCGACGCCGTTCCAAAGGCGGACGGTGAAGTTGTCCGTGTAGCCTTGGGTCAGCGTGGCGAGAATCTCGAGCGAGACGGCAGTGGCCCGGTCCGTGGCGGCGAGCTGGGTGTCTTGAAGCTGCGTGGCCATGGTGAAGCATCCTGTGGCAACGAGGTTGGGGACAGTTTAGCGAGTTCTGATGCAACTTAAAAGAAGTGGGGCCAAGGCAGACAGTTCCGCGTTTTGGTGGACTTGCGATCCTGCCCCAGAGGTAGAAGCGGTCTGGGTGAGGGCCGCTTTGAGCATCCATACCTAATCTGAAATGTGACGGGTCTTTCTCAACGGCCAAGATTCGTTGCACGGCATGCAACGAATAATTTTGCCGTAAGGTTTTGTAACAAAGCATCATCCGTGGATTCATTGCATTGCATACCCACACCCCCCACCTCCGCAACGAATGCAACGAAACTGGTCGACTCCTTTTGCGTCGCCGCCGATCGTATTCGTCAAACCTCTGCGCCGCGCGGGCCGCGCGGCGGCCCCTTAAGTTGGCGTTGGATTCGTTCCTGTACTTCCGCAGCGGCATGTTGGAAGCGTTCGAACAATTCTCCGCGTTCGAGGCGCTTCGAGCAATCCCTTGCCTTCTCGAGCAAGACGAAACTGGTGGAACAGCCGTCATCAAGCAGTCGCACCGCAGTCTCGAATGCCTTTTCTGCTAACGGCCGATCAGCGGTTGGGGCAGCGCAAATGTCCAACGCCAATTCGACGGTGGAACGTGCCAGCCCCGCCGAATACCAATCGCGCAGTTCCGGCCATTCGAGAACGACTGACAATGCATCCCAAGCACTATCAAGCGCGCCGACGACAATGGATAATTCGCCAAGGCGGAGATAGTCGGCCATTCGTTCCCATGCGCCGTCAGGCCGAAGCCGAATCATCGCTTTGGCAACATCAATCGCTTCGTGATATTGACCAAGGAGCGGACGGTAGTAACGGAGTTGGCTGAGTGTGTCGAGATTTGTTGGCTGCGCCGCCTGCCACGCGTCGAGGCATGCACGCCCTTCGTCGATGCGACGGGAATTGAGGGCGTCCTGAACGAAATCACTGGGTTCACGTGAAGTCATGTTGATTTACACAAGAATGGGCGACAAGGTTGTCGTTACAATTCTTGCGTTGGATGTGGGGAAATTCAAGACCGGCACCTGCCTATGCGTGCGGTGTTATTCCACCGCCGTTGTCTCTTGTCCCACTGCCGTGCCTAGCGCCGCTTCACTCTGCCCTTCGGCACTGGCTTGGCGACCGGCGCCGGCTTCCGGGCAATGACCCAAGATAGGATCAGCCCGCAGGTCGGGCACTTGCCAATCGGGTGGTAATAGTATTCTCATGTAACCCTGCTGCGTTGGGTTCGGTGCTACCCCAGCAAGTGTAGCCGATGACTTGCCCCAACACTTGTTCGCAGGAAAGGGGTGAATTATTCGAGTTTAGCGTTCAGCGCGCCAATTGCTAACTGAAAAAATGATGCAACGCACGGGCTGATTTGGTAAACTTTCCGTACGCTTTTTCCCGAAACCTGCCTGGGTGATTGCATGCGCTGCCGCCATTCCATCGCTCTCTTTTTGGCCGGATCGTGGCTGCTTGGCGGGCCTATGTCGAGCTTGCCTGCCTCAGAGCCGCAGCCCACTGATTTCTTCGAGAAGTCGGTGCGGCCCGTGCTCGCGACCAATTGCTTCGAGTGCCACGGCAAGGCCAAACAGCGCTCCGGTCTGCGCCTCGATTCGCGCGACGCCATGATGAGCGGCGGCGATTCCGGTCCCGCCATCGTTCCCGGCCGGCCCGAAGAAAGCTTGCTCGTCAAGGCGATCCACTACATGGACGACGAGCTCAAAATGCCGCCCAAAGGCCAACTCAAGGCCGAAGAGATCGCTGCGCTCACAACATGGGTCAAGCAGGGTGCGCATTGGCCGCAAGCCGTGGCGGCGTCGCGCACCGCGACCAAAACATCTGGCTTCCAGATCACGGCGGAAGACCGGGCTTTCTGGTCGTTCCAGCCGATCGCGAATCCGCCGTTGCCGAAAGTGCAGGATAAGGGCTGGCCGAAAACCACCATCGATCATTTCATTTTGGCCAAGCTGGAAGCGATCAAGTTGCATCCCGCAGAGCCCGCCGACAAGCGCACGCTCCTGCGCCGCGCGACGTTTGATTTGATCGGCTTGCCGCCCACTCCGGAAGAGATCGACGCCTTCTTGAAGGATGAGTCACCCGACGCTTTCGCGAAAGTCGTGGACCGCCTCTTGGCGTCGCCGCACTATGGCGAGCGCTGGGCGCGGCACTGGCTCGACGTCGCCCGCTACGGCGAGGACCAGGCCCATACCTTCCAGGCCCGAAAGTATCCGCAAGGCTTCCGCTACCGCGATTGGCTCGTCCGCGCTTTCAACGACGACTTGCCCTACGACCAGTTCCTCGTGCAGCAGATCGCGGCGGACCTTATGGAAAGTCCGAACCAACTGGACAATCTTCCGGCCTTGGGATTATTCGCCACTGGGCCGGTCTACTATGGCGACCGCCTGAAGCTCGACCAAATCGACGACCGCATCGACACTTTGACGCGCGGTGTCTTGGGACTGACCGTCGCCTGTGCCCGTTGTCACGATCACAAGTTCGATCCGATTTCGACGAACGATTACTACAGCCTGGCCGGCGTCATCGCCAGCACGGACTACGTGGAGATATCGCTGGAACCGGGCAAAGAAGGCACGCCGTTGCCGCCGCTCGATCCCAAGGACAAAGAAAAGAAGCCCGCGCCGAAAGGCCCGTTCATCCACGCGCTCAAGGATGTTTCAAGCCCGGTAACCATGCGCGTGCACATTCGCGGCAACCCGAAGACCCTCGGCGACGAAGTCCCGCGCCGCATGATGGCAATCCTCACGGACGAAGCCGCGCCGCCGTTCACCAAAGGCAGCGGCCGGCTGGAGTTGGCGAAAGCGATCGCCAGCAAGGACAATCCGCTCACCGCCCGCGTCATGGTCAACCGCATCTGGCAGCACCACTTCGGCAAGGGCTTGGTGCGGACGCCGAGCAACTTCGGGGAACTGGGTGAGCGGCCGACGCACCCGGAATTGCTCGACCATTTGGCGACGAAGTTCATCGCCTCAGGCTGGTCGGTGAAGAAACTGCACCGCGACATCGTTCTTTCGGCTACGTATCAACAGGGAAGCGATGCGAGCCCGACGCGCGAGCAAGGGCTCGATGCGGAAAACAAGTTGTTGTCGCGGGCCAATCGGCGGCGGCTGGAGGTGGAAGCGTGGCGCGACGCGATGTTGGCGGTTTCGAGCAAGCTGGATCGCACCATCGGCGGGCCGTCGTCGGACTTGGCGTCGCCGGACAATCGCCGGCGCACGCTGTATGGCGCGGTCAGCCGGCACGAGCTGAATTCGCTGTTGCGGCTCTTCGACTTCCCCGATCCGAACCTGACCAGCGACGAGCGAACGGTGACCACAGTGCCGTTGCAGCAGCTGTTCGTCCTCAACAGCGAATTCATGGTCAACAATGCCAAGGCACTCGTGGCCCGCTTAACCAAGGACGCCAGCGACGACGCCGAGCGCATTCGCAATGCTTTCGTGCTCCTCTACGGCCGGCCTGCGACGGAGCGCGAACTGCAACTGGGGCTTAGCTTTCTCGCGGCATCGTCGCCTTCGGAGCAGTCGCCGAGACTGTCGAGGTGGGAGCAGTACGCGCAGGTGCTGTTGAGCACGAATGAGTTCTTGTATGTTGATTGATTACAATAGCGCGCAGCGCATTGCTGTACAATAAGTCTGGCTCTTAAGAGGTTGAGAAATGGGCGAGCAGATGTTTCTGTTCCCCGATGACGCGGCTCTACTGCAGACCGATGCGGACGGTGTGGTTCGGGTAGCGCGCACGCGCGTGACGTTGGACACGGTTGTGGGGGCGTTTCTCGAAGGAGCGACGCCGGAAACGATTGCCGATCAGTATCCCTCGCTCACGTTGGCCCAGGTGTACATGGTGATCGCATATTATCTGCGGCATCAGGGTGATGTGGATACGTATCTGGTCAGTCGTCGTCAAAAGGCCGCAGAGGTTCGACAAGAAAACGAAATACGATTCGACCCCACGGGAGTCCGCAGCCGTTTGTTGGCTCGTCGCGGCTCGTGAGGCATAACTCCATGCTGGGATTCCTAGACGTATGACGAGTAACTCTCGCTTCCTTTCCCGTCGCGAAGTCCTCCGACGCATTGGCGGCGGATTCGGCGTCATCGGCCTGGCCAGCGTCATGGCGGAAGCCGGCTTCGTGCAAGCCGCCTCCGAGAATCCGCTCGCTCCCCGGCAACCACACTTTACGCCGCGGACGCGCCGGCTCATTTTCTTGTTTATGAACGGCGGACCGTCGCACGTCGATACCTTCGACCCAAAGCCGGCGCTGGCGCGCGATGCCGGCCAATCCATACCCGATTCGTGGCAAGCCGGCTCGGCTCGGCGCAACAACAGCCCGCTCATGGGTTCGCCGTTCCGCTCGGCGCGCTTTGGCCAAAGCGGCATCGAAGCCACCGAGATCTATCCCGAAATCGGCGCCTCTATCGACGACCTGTGCGTCGTCCGCTCGATGTACACCGACAATCCCAATCACGAGCCGGGCCTGTTGCTTATGAACACCGGCAACATGCAGCCCATCCGGCCGAGCATGGGCTCCTGGCTCACGTATGCGTTGGGCTCGGACAACCAGAACCTGCCGGGCTTCGTCGTCCTCTGTCCCGGCCGGCCCGTCGTCGGCCCGCAGCTTTGGAGCAACAGCTTTCTGCCCGGCATCTACCAGGGCACGCACATCAATAACCGCACCATCGACCCGCAGACCATCATTCGCGACGTCAATAACCGCTACCTGAGTTTGCCGGAGCAGCGCGCCCAGCTCGATCTTTTGCAGCAGATGAACCAGGCGCACTTCGAGCAGCGCGGCCGCGACGAACAGCTCGAAGCGCGCATCGCTTCGTTGGAAATGGCGTTTCGCATGCAGGGTGAGGCCCAGGAAGCTTTTGATATCCGCCGCGAGACCGAAGCGACGCGCCGGCAGTACGGCGACGGTGAATTCGCCAATGCCTGCCTCATTGCCCGCCGGTTGGCCGAGCGCGGCGTCCGTGTCGTGCAAATCTACTACGGCAACAACCAGCCCTGGGACGATCACACCGACATCAACAACCACCGCAACCACGCCCGCGCCAGCGACCGGCCCATCGCCGCGCTCTTGAAGGACCTGAAAACGCGCGGATTGTTCGAAGACACTCTGGTCGTTTGGGGCGGCGAGTTTGGCCGCACCCCCATGTCGCAAGGCGCCCGCGGCCGCGACCACCATCACCTCGGCTTTTGCATGTGGCTCGCTGGCGGCGGCGTCAAACGCGGCCATGTCCATGGCGCCACCGATGAATACGGCTACCGCGCCATCGAAAACCGCATGC
>JAKEHV010000059.1 GCA_022614915.1 Gemmataceae bacterium
ACGATACACCGGCCGCCGCGTGATCGCTCGATTTGCCCCGCGAGCACGGCACAGCGCCCGTCGACGATCACCGGCGTGCCTTCGCGCCAGGCCTCGAGCACGACCAACGACAACGACTCATTGCGCGACAATTGCACGAGGGCGGCGGCATTGGCCAGGACCGCGCTTTTGGTCGCTTCGTCCACATAGCCGAGGTCTTGCGTCCAAGCAGTTTGTGGAATGCGCACCTCGCCGCCGCCCATGAACGCGAAGTGAAAGCGACCCGGCCGCGTCGCCTCATAGCGCGCGGCGTAATCGAGGAGCCGGGGCAGATCTTTCTGCGCGGAATAGCGGCCGCAGTAGACGAGGTATTTTTTTTCCCCTCGTGATTCCTGGGCTAGCACTGCCCTACGCTCGGTGGCATGCCTTGGCGGCTCGTGTGCAAGCGTATCGAGCCCGGAACCGGTACCGCCAAGGCATGCAAAAGCGCCAGGAACCTGGCGCTTCTGCATGCTTTCGCCGTGCTGGTCCGGGGTTCCCTCTCCTTGCAAAGGATCGGCGAAAGCATGCCACCCAGGCAGATAGGTCCCAATTTCCGCGGCGTTAGGGTGATTCAACCCGAGCACAGATTGCGCGAATGCTTGTTCCTCCGCGCTGTGGTAAAGGATGCCGCCCGCGCGTTCGTAGGTCGCCGGCCAGACGGGAAGACGCGCCAAGGGCTCGTCGTGAAAGCACGGGACGACCAGCGTCTTCTCGGGAAAGGCGCGGGCAACGTCGTGGGTCAAGCCGAACAAATAGGGC
This sequence comes from Gemmataceae bacterium, assembly GCA_022614915.1. Classification (GTDB taxonomy): domain Bacteria; phylum Planctomycetota; class Planctomycetia; order Gemmatales; family Gemmataceae; genus JAKEFD01. Next base: position 781 of record JAKEHV010000059.1, read on the forward strand.
CCGCTGATGATCGCCGCGAATTCGCTGGCACGTCCGCGCAGTGCGTCCAGCAACGCCGACGAGTGGATGCTGTGGCGCAGATACTCGTCGTGCGTGGAACCGGGCGATCGGAGAACGTCAACGCTAGCCCGACGCGCGAGCGAGGGAATGCTGGCAAGCGACTGCAGGTGTTTTTCGCGGTCGTGCGGATCGATGGGAAAGCGGTGCACCGTGATGCCGCTTTCCTCGAAGTTTCCCGCGGCGACCTCGTTGCGCCAAACGTTTTCCGATTGCGTGCAGGTGGTGAAGACCTCGATTTGCCAGCCGCGCTCGCGCAGAGTTTCGGCCATCCTACGTAGCGACGTTTCCGCCCCGCCGACCACCTGGTCGCCCCAACGAAAACAGGCGAAGGCCACGCGCCTTATCGTAGGCGACGCTGCCAGCGTCGCCGGCAAAGGAAAAAGAACACGCCGCACCTGCCTCGCCAAATCTACCGCGTCGTCTGGCACAAACGTCAGCCCCGCGTCGCCCACCGTCTCGGGCAGCGCCGCGGCGCGGGCGGCGATCACCGGCAGACCGCACGCCATCGCCTCTAGAATTGGAATGCAGAAACCCTCGTGAATCGAAGGGACCACGAGGGCGTCAGCACTCTCGTACGCCGCAGCCAACTCTGCTTCGCCGATCGCGCCTAGCCAGTGAATGTGCTCTTTGACTCCCAAAGATGCCGCCAAGTCTTGGCAGCGCGCAACTTCTTCTTGATAGATGTCGCATTGCTCGCCGACGATAAGCGCATGCACCGGGGGAAGGGACGCGTCGGCGCGCAAGCGCGCCACTGCTTCGATCAAGACGGGTACGCGTTTGTTGGCGACAACGCGGCCGACGAAGAGCAGCAGGCACGCATCGGCAGGATTCCCAAATCTACCGCGAAAAACTTCAGCCCGGGACTGTAGGACGGATTGGCAATCCGTCCTACGAGGCGCAAATTGGTCCGGCAAAGAGAAATCCAGACTGTGCACTGCAGCCGCCGGAAACCGCGTGCCGCCCAGAAGCTCGTCCTTCATGAATCGGCTGTGCACGAGGGCGGCGTCGGCGCACCAGACCAGGCCGCGCTGGCTGCGGGCCCGCGCTTGCCGCTCGCGCTGCGCGCCTTGGAAAAACTCCGGCGGCGTCACGCCGTGATATTCGAACAGAATCCGCGGCTTCTTGCCCGCCAAGAGCGGCAGAAAATGGAGGAGGCCAAAAAACTCCGCATAATGGACGAGAACGAGATCCGATTCGGCAAGAAAATCCCAAACCGGTCCGGAAGGCGTCGCAGCGGCGACCGCTTGAGCGTGCCCCTCCAGAGCCGGATGTAATCGAGCAATCGACGAAAGGAAGACGCGCGCTTCGTCGCCGCGTTCCAGAAAGAATGCAAGCTGGGCGGCGACCGCGTTGCCGATAGCGTTGCCAGCTTGGGCGCTGGAGGCAAGCAAAGCCACGCGCATGCACGCTCCTTCGTGTTCTTCGTGGTTATGCCTTTCTTCGCCGCGCCAGCCGCAAGACGCCGATGCAGCAGCAAGCCAGGCCGGCCAGCGCCAAGGTCGAAGGCTCCGGCGCGTGCTCGAGGGCAGGGGCGCCGACGAAATGGTTGATGGTGAGCTTGCCGTCGCACAAGGTCAGGAAGCCGCCGAGGCGGCCGGCGAAATAGCTCGCGCCTTGGGGCGGCTCGTGGCCGCTCTTGTTTGCCGACGCAATGAGAAAATGCTCCAGCGTCGCGTCCGTGCCCAAGCCGCTAATCGTGAGCGCGATCGTTTTTAAGCGATGGTGCGGCAGAAACTGGTCGGCCACCCAGGTGAAGCGTCCAAAGCCGTCGAGTTGATCGTCGGACTTCATCTTCCAAGCAAAGGGCGCGTCGAACTGGCTTTTCTTTAACATGAGGTCGGTGCCAAAACCCACCTTGTCGAAGCCGAAGTTGAGCTGGACTCCGTAATCGGGCAACGAAGCAGCGGCGAAAGTGATGCGAACCTGGCCGGCGCTCAGTCCGCCTCCCGCGGCGCCGACACCGTCATAGGCCTCGATAACGACGTTGCCGTAGTGGACGCCGTCTTTGAACGTGTTGGATTGATCCAAGACGTGGATTTGGGAAACGTAATCAGCGCGGGCGGCAAACGGCGTTGACGCGAGGGCGGCAAGGCACAAGGCAATGGGAATGTAACGGAACACGTGCGGACCTCCTCCATAAGGACCGGGGAACGTGGATGGGTCGGACATCCATGCTATTTGGGAATGGGAGGAGTGTAACGCAAATGGAAAAAACGGGTCAAGAGTAGCGGCGTGAAAATGCTGGCAAGTTAGCGGACATTAAGGTAGCTAGTCACGAAATGTCCCGAGTTCTTTCTCCGCAAGATCATCGATAGCAATGGCTTATGGCAGTGTCGCCGAGCGGTCGTCAAAGGCCAAACCAGGATCGAATGCGCTCAAGAAAACCCGGCCACTGCCGCTCGAATCCGAACCAGTACATGCTGGCTACCCGGCCTTCCGAGTCGAAATCGATAGCGATCATGCCGCTATTTGTGACCTTTTCAATGCGCCATTTCAATGGATGACGTAATCCAGTGACGCCCACCTGGAACAAGATACTCTGGATTTCCGCATCCCCTTGTTTGTCATACACCGTTCGTCCCGTCTTTGCATTCCAGACGACAGCGAAAACTGGCCACTGCCATTTTCCATCTTCCAGATGTGCCAACAGGGATTCCACTTCGGCTTGTTCCATGCCGATTTCAATCCGATCAAAGACCCCACGCGGCGAATTGGGATACCAAACAAAAACGTCCAACAAGAACAACAAGACCGGCACGGCGAGGATGATCGCCAGGCCGAAACAGAACCGCCTGCGCTTGAAGATTGGGAACGCCATTTCAGAATCCAAACCACGAACGGATGCGTTGGATTAACCCCGGCCTTTGTTCTTCATACGCGAACCAAACCTTGCGAGTCACTCGGCCTTCTGCATCAAGATTGACCAAGATGATTCCTTCGGTCGTCACTTTTTCGAAACGTGGTTTTGTCCCAATCCAACTATTCCCTTCGATTTGGCTGGCGCGATAGAGAAATTCTGTCAGATTGGGACCGCTATGAACTGTTTGTCGCTCTTCCGTCCAGTCCAAAACCAATTGGAGAGTTCGCAGGCTGCCTTCATCGATCGTTGCCAGTAGCTCATCAACATCGGACTTTGTCATGCCAATTTGAATCCGGTCAAACACGCCGCGCGGCGAGTTGGGATACCAAACGAAAACGTCCAACAAGAACAACAAGAGCGGCACGGCGAGGATGAAAGCAACGCCGATCCAGAGCCGTCGGCGCTTGAAGACTGCGAGAGCCATTTCAGAATTCCAGCGTTGCAGCGTCACCGACGCTGGCAGCGTCGGCTACGTCCGCGACGTTACGTTGTCCCCAGCTTGGCCCGACTCATCACGGTGTACTCCGGTCCTTGCGGCGTCAGGTGACTGCTCATGACGTGCACTTCGCACAGCACGGTCTCCCCGGCCGAGAAACCCTGCTCCTTTTGCAGCGCGGCGGCCAGCCTGTCCATCGGCCGCTCACTTTTGACCCGGCCCAATGTCAAGTGCGGCGTGTATCGGCGTTCTTCCCGGCGATAGCAACCTAGCTCCAAGAGCGGTTTTTCCAGATCATCGTGAAGCGCGCAGACTTCCTGTGTGCCTTTGCCGACGCCGACCCAGAGCACGCGCGGCCGGCGCGGATTGGGAAAGCAGCCGGCTTTTTCGATGCTTAGCTCGAACGGCTTGTGCTGCCCGGCCACGTCGGCCACCGCCCGGCACACGTCTACGAGCTCGCGGTCTTCGACCTCGCCCAGAAACAGCAGCGTGAGATGGAGGTTCTTCTTCTCTACCCACTTCACTTCCGCGCCCGTGTCTGCGAGTGTTCCTTGGAGCGACGCCAGCCGGTCGCGGATCGCTTTGCCGGTGTCGAGCGCGATAAAAGTGCGAATGCGTGGCATGTTTGGCACTCATCCACGAAAAACACGAAAGCACACCAAATGAACTATGCAAATGAGTCGCTGTACTATTTCGTGTTTTTTCGTGTTCTTTCGTGGAAAATCACTTCTTTTCTTTTTTCTCGATCTTGGCCCAAGTATCCGCCAAGGTCACCGAGCGATTGAACACGGGCTGGCCGGGCTTCGAGTCCTTGCGGTCCGCACAGAAGTAGCCAAGCCGCTCAAATTGATAGCGGCTGCCCGGCGTCGCATTCTTCAAGCTCGGCTCCAGATAGCCGCGGACAACTTCGAGCGACTTGGGATTCAGCTTGTCCAGGTAGTTCGCACCCTCAGGAACATCCTCCGGATACGGCTGGCTAAACAGGTGATCGTAAAGCCTCACCTCGGCCTCCAATGCATGCGGGACCGAAACCCAGTGAATGGTGCCTTTGACTTTGCGGCCATCGGGAGCGTTGCCGCCTTTGGTCGCGGGGTCGTAGGTGCAACGCAGCTCGGTGACTTCGCCGGTCTTGGCGTCTTTGACGACGCCGGTGCACTTTAGGAAGTAGGCCCAGCGGAAGCGGACTTCGCGGCCCGGCGCCAGTCGAAAGTACTGCTTGGGCGGATCCTCACGGAAATCATCGCGCTCAATATACAATTCGCGCGAGAAGGGCAGCTTGCGTGTGCCCGCGCCTGGGTCTTCCGGGTTATTGACCGCGTCTAACTCTTCGGTTTTGCCCTCGGGGTAATTCTCGATGACCACCTTCAAAGGCCGCAGCACGGCCAAGGCGCGCGGGGCGCGCTTGTTCAATTCTTCACGCAGCGCGTCTTCCAGCCAGGACATGTCGATGACGCCGCTGTACTTGGATACGCCGACGCGTTCGCAGAAGGCGCGGATGGCTTCGGGCGTGTAGCCGCGCCGGCGAAAACCGGAGATCGTCGGCATGCGCGGGTCATCCCAGGCGGCGACGTGCTTGTCGCGCACCAGCTCGAGCAGCTTGCGCTTGCTCATGACCGTGTAGGTCAGATTCAGGCGTGCAAATTCGATTTGCTGCGGGGCATAGATGCCGAGTTCCTGGATGTACCAATCGTAAAGCGGCCGGTGATTTTCGAATTCCAGCGTGCAAATGGAATGCGTAATACGCTCGATCGAATCGGATTGCCCGTGGGCCCAATCGTACGTGGCGTAGATGCACCACTTGTCGCCCGTGCGATGGTGATGGGCGCGCAGGATGCGGTACATGACCGGGTCGCGCAGGTTGAGGTTGGGCGAGGCCATGTCGATCTTGGCCCGCAGCGTCCGCGCCCCGTCCGGAAATTCGCCGGCTTTCATGCGCTCGAACAGGTCCAGGTTCTCCTCGACGCTGCGGTCGCGGAAGGGACTATTCTTGCCGGGCTTGGTCAGCGTGCCGCGCGTTAGGCGCACCTCGTCCGCGGTAAGGTCGCAAACGTAGGCCTTCCCTTTTTGGACGAGCTGGACGGCCCATGCATAAAGCTGGTCGAAGTAGTCGGAGGCGAAGTACAGTCCCTCGCCCCAGTCGAAGCCGAGCCAGCGCACGTCTTCCTGAATGGAATCGACGTATTCCTGCTCTTCCTTGCACGGGTTGGTGTCGTCGAAGCGCAGATTGCACTGGCCGGCGTATTTCTGCGCGGTGCCGAAGTTGAGGCAGATCGACTTGGCGTGGCCGATATGGAGATAGCCGTTGGGCTCCGGCGGAAAGCGGGTGCAGACGCGGCCGCCGTGCTTGCCGGAGCGGTTGTCGTCTTCGATGATTTGGTGGATGAAATGCAGCGAGGGGGTTTCGTTGGCGCTCATGTTACATCCTGTGAATCCGGAAAGTAGAAGGGGCTTTGCGGATCGGGTTCGGGCTCAAGCGAACCTCCAACGCTCAAGTACAATTCCCAAAGCTTCTCGCTCACGCGCCAGCGCTCTTGGGGAGTAAGTCGATACCAGTCGTACCATCCGCTGGCCTTCAAACTGTCGAGAAACTTTGAGTCGCTCATACATATAGTCTCTCTTGTCGCGCCATTTGAGACAAGTTGAGATTCAATTGTGATCAGCTTACTTGTCGGCGTGCAACATCTCCTCCCAGAACTGTCTTGTCCCATGGTGCAGCCGGGCGCCGATCTGGGTGATGACCTTCATCGCCAAAAAGCAGGCGGCCCGGCCGGCTAGTTCGGGGGCCACGCCGCGCGTCAGACCGTAGAGGAACGCGCCAGCGAACATGTCGCCGGCGCCAGTCAGATCTTTGGGTTCGCACGGGAACGCGGCGACATGGCACTCCGCGCCGGCATGGCGTATCCACGCGCCGCGCGGACCGGCCGTCACCACCAGCGACGGCACCACTCCCTTGAGCTTGGCGAACGCATCTTCCGCCGATTTGGCCCCGCCGGCCACCGCGCAGGCTTCCGTCTCGTTGCAAAACAAGAGATCGGTGTGGGCTAACGCCTCGAGAAACGGCCCGCCGAAAACCTCCACGATGAACGCCTCGGAGCACGTGATGGCCACTTTGGTCCCGTGCTTCTTCGCCGTCGCGATCGCTTGCTTAATCGCGCCCTGGCCGGTGTCCGGATTGGCGAACACGTAGCCTTCGATGAACAACCATTCCGAATTCTTGATGCGCTCTTCGTCCACGTGCCGCTCGGACAAATGACTCGAAACAGCCAAGCAGGTCCGCATCGTGCGCTCGGCGTCCGGCGTGATGACGCACACGCAAGTGCCGGTCGATTGGCCTACGATGACCGGGTTGCCGATGTCGATTTTGAGGTCCTCGAATTCGTTGGTGTAGAAGAGGCCGTAGCGGTCGTCGCCGACGCAGCCGATGAAGGCAGCCTGGCCGCGGAGCTGCGAGAAGGCGATGATCGAGTTGGCGACCGAGCCGCCGCTCACCAGGCGCGGCTCGCGGTCATGAAATCGGTTGAGGAGGACGTTCTGCTCGTTGAGATCGACGAGGCGCATGGTGCCGCGCTCGAAGCCGAGCTTGCGAAATTCCTCATCGGAAACCTCGACGAAGATATCGACGATGGCGTTGCCCAAGCCGCAAACCTGGAATTCTTTCATGCTCACATCCTCTCGACTGTGCGAATCCCCAACTGCCCAAGGCAAAGCTGAATCACCCGCGCTGTGAGGTCGCAAAGAAGCAGCCGGCTGTCACGCAGCGCCGGCGTGTCCGCCTTCAGCACCGGACATTTCTGGAAGAAACCGCTGTAGCTCTTCGCCACGTCCCATAAGTACGAAGTGATGATGCTCGGCTGATAATCCTCGACGCAGGCGACGAGCGTCTCCTCCAAGCGTAAGACCTGAACGGCCAAGGCGCGCTCGAACGGTGAATCCAGGATCGGCGACGGCGGGTCGGCGCGAAATCGCTTGGCATCCACGCTGCCTTTGCGAAAGATGCTGCGGTTGCGCGCGTAGGCGTATTGCATGTACGTCGCCGTGTTGCCGTCCATGGCCAACATCTTCTTCCAGTTGAAAACGTAGTCGCTGTTGCGGTTTTGCGACAGATCGGCGTACTTGACCGCGCCGATGCCGACTGTTTCGGCGATCTCTTTGCGTTCGGCTTCCGGCAACTCGCCGCTGTTTTCGTCCACGATCGCCCGGGCGCGTTCGATCGCCTCGTCGAGCAGCTTTTCCAAGTCAATGGTTCCTCCGTCGCGGGTCCGCAGCACGCGCCGATCGTCTCCCAGAACGGAGCCGAATGAAATGTGCCGTAATTCGACCTGGGTGTAGCCCGCGCGTCGCGCCGCCGCGAAGAAGTTCTTGAAGTGCAACGACTGCGGTGCGCCAACCACGTAGAGAATCGCATCCGGTTGCCACGTCTCCATGCGGTACTTGATGGTGGCCAGGTCGCTGGTCGTGTAGGTGAAGGCGCCGTCGCGCTTCTGTATGATCGACGGCGGCTGGTCTTCGCCCAACGAGATGATCACTGCTCCTTCGCTCTTTTGGGCGATGCCTTTGGCCAACAGGTCAGCAACGACGCTGGGCAACATGTCGTTGTAAAAACTCTCGCCGTGCATGTGGTCGAAAGTCACTTCCAGCCGGCGATAGATCTTGTCGATCTCCTCCAGGCTGAACGGCATGAACATCTTCCACAGGCGCAGGTTTTCTTCGTCGCCCGCGTGCAGCTTGGCGGTTTCCAGCCGGGCGGCGTCGTCCACGGGATCGGGGCCGACGACGTCGTCCTTCATCTCCTTGCGCACCTTGACGTAGATGCGCGCCAGCTCGCGCACGGGGTCGGCGCGAAATGCGTCGGCATCCACGTAGCGGCGGTAGCCGTAGAGCAGCATGCCGAACTGCTTGCCCCAATCGCCTAGGTGATTGTCCGTGATGACCTTGTGGCCGAGGAAGCGCAAGAGGCGCGTGAGCGAGTCGCCGATGATGGTGCTGCGCAAATGGCCCACGTGCAGCGGCTTGGCGACATTGGGCGAGCTGAAGTCGATGACGATGGTCTTGGCGTGTTGTGTGTCGATTGCGAGCCGATCGCTGCGGGCCATTTGCTGAAGTTGCTGTGCCATCCAGCCGTCTCGCAGCCGCAGGTTGATGAAACCCGGCCCGGCGATTTCCGGTTCCTGCAATACGTCGCCCAATTGCAACCGCTTCTTGATCTCTTCCGCCACGTCGCGCGGTTTCTTCCCGAGTGTTTTCGCCAGGCTCATGGCGCAATTGGCCTGATAGTCGCCGTGTTTGGCGTCCTGCGCGGGTTTGACCATCGCGACGAAAGGTTCAACGTCCGGGACCAAACCGGCCAGGGCGGTGCGGACACGATCGTGGATTTGGCTCAGAAGATTCATGGATAGCGCCCACCTCGATTAACGGCGACGCAAAGGGGTACGGAATACTTCTTTCCAATGACAATTTCCCCCTGCAAGGGTTCAATGCCTGAGTCGCGGTCAAACGAATCACTCAATATTATCCGTCGCTATGGTCATTTCGACCAACCGAAACCGACTTATATCATTGTGATACACATCAATTCATTTTGATATCACTTCCACGTTGTGGCGAACTAGTGCGTCACTCAGTTTTGTTGACGTAAGACTTTAATTTGAAGCATCTTAAAACATAGTCATCTTCTTGATTGGCGAACCGGCATTCAATCTGCGAATGAGGTCCGCGGCAGGGCAAGTGTTGCATCGTGTTTTTTTCAGGCTGCGTGGCAGCAGGAGACAAGTAATGAAGCGGTACGTGTTCGTTTTCATCCTGATGGGTGCATTTAGTGCGGCCGCGCAGGCCGACGGCAAGAACGGCGGCGGCAAGAACGGCGGCGGCACCAATGGCGGCAGCGCCAAGCAATCCTCCGGCGGCTTTGGTTTCGGCGGCGGCAACGGCGGCGGCGTTGATCCCAAGGTCGTCAATGCCAAGTTCGTCGACCCCAAAGTGGTCAATCCAAAAGTGACTAAGTTAGTTGATCCAAAGGTCCTGGACAAAGTCGTGGACCCCAAAATCGTAAACGCGAAGTTCGCGCAAGTCATCAATCCCAAGGTCATTGACCCAAAGTTGCTTCAAGTTGTCGACCCCAAAGTCATTAACCCGAAGGTGCTGCAAGTCATTGACCCCAAGATCGTGAATCCGAAATTCGCCAAGGTCATCGATCTTAAGGTCATCGACCCGAAGGTGCTGCAGGTCATTGACCCCAAGATCGTGAATCCGAAATTCGCCAAGGTCATCGATCCTAAAGTCATCGACCCCAAGGTGCTTCAAGTCATTGACCCCAAGATCGTGAATCCGAAATTCGCCAAGGTCATTGATCCTAAAGTCATCGATCCGAAGGTGCTGCAGGTCATTGACCCCAAGATCGTGAATCCGAAAATTGCGCAGGTGATCGATCCGAAGGTGATAAATCCCAAGATTTTGCAGGTCATTGACCCGAAAATCGTCAACCCGAAGTTCGCGCAAGTAATCGACCCCAAAGTCATTAACCCAAAGGTGCTGCAAGTCGTTGACCCCAAGATCGTGAATCCCAAGATCGTGAACCCGGTTATCATCGATCCCAAGGTTGGCTTCGTGTTGCCGCCGCACCACACGCATCACCACCATCACACGCACCATCACCACCATCACGTTGGCTGGTGGCCTGGTTTCTGGGGCTTTTCGCCGCCGTGGTTCGGCTGGGGCGGCGGCGGCGTCATCGGCGGCGGGACGACCATCATTGAAGGCGGCACAACCATTGTCGAAGGCGCCACGGTCGTCGAGCAGCCGCCGGCTATGACCTACTTCTACGAGAAGAACCTCAAGGTCAAGAACGACACCAAAGAAAAAGTGCAGTTCCTCGTGCTCTACCACACGATGGCGACCAGCAAATGGGCCTGGTTGCCCGATACGCCCGATAGCTTCCAAAAGGTCTTCAGCTTCGAGCTGGAACCCGGCGCCGAGTTCACGCTCAACGACGGCATGAAACTGCTCTCGGCCAACCGCATCCGCCTGGTCGCCCGCAGCGCCACACGCTCGTGGACCGGCTACGCGGAAAACGACCTCTGGACTGTAGACGCCGATGCCAGCGGCGAGCGGCGTTACCTAGCGCCGGCGATGGAGACCTTCACCTTCTATCTGCCGGAGTAACCCCTCCCAACCCCCTTCGGTTGGTCTCGCTTGCCGAGCGAAACCGGAGGGGCTCGACCTCTTCCCTGAGGGCCATCGTAACCGTGAGGCTATGGTGGCATACCCACGACCCCGAGCCGGTTCCCCGGCTCGGGGTTGTTTCATTTTGATGACAACGGCGAACGTATTGAGACGACTCCCCCCGTTTCTAAACGAGTTTTTTGATGCAAGTGATACAACACAAAACATGTTTTGATATAGACTTATGACTCAAATACTGCGCGCGTCCAGATTTCGGCATGGCCGCTGCTTTCTCATAACTCAATCAACGAAGGAGAGAAGGCCATGCGAAACAAATTTATCTACGCCTTGATTGCGGCCCCGGTTGCCTTGGCGGCGTGGTTGGCGTTCAGCGCTCCCCAAACCATCGCGCTTTCGCCCGACAGCGTGATTGGTTTTGAGCTGCCCAGCACTAACGACACGTTTCAAGTTGCAAGCAGCGACGCGAGCGAAGTGGAGGAGTAGCCATGACGCGCAAGCAAAAACTTTTCCTTTGTTTGGCGGCCGGGCAATTGTTGCTCGTCGGCTACCACGTGCTTGGCTTGCCGCTGCCCGGCGTCGGCAATCCGGCCGGCGACACGGCCCGCTGGTATAGCTCAATCTCCGGCGCGCACAACCGCTACGGCTTCTTCAAAAGCGTCGGCACCGGCTGCAGAGTCACCTTCCACATGAACGATACAGCAGGCCGCGTTTGGACCGACACGCTCGACAAGTCCGGCAACCACGAAGCGGAAATGCGCTATAACGGCAGCTTGTACATGATCATCACCTATGGCGACTATCTGGCGGCGCACTGGGCGGCCACCATGTTCGGACGGCATCCCGAAGCGCATCAGGTCACCGTCCAGTTCGAGCAATATGAGCCGGGCAGCATGGAAGAGTTCCGCGCCGGCGTCCGGCCCGAATGGAAAACGACATACACCAAAGCTTTCTTGCGCAAAGACGCATTCGGCTTCTAACTTCTGTGGGGCACGTTTCGAACGTGCCACGCACCGCCAGCACGATTAAGACGCTCCATGGGAGAAGACAATGATCGCGGCAGCATCAAGCAAAATGCAAACGGTCAAGGAAGCGGCCCTTAGATTCGCGCTGGCGCCGGCGTCGGCAAGACCGCTGGCAGCGCTACGGATCGGATTGGCGGGCGTGCTCTTGGTGCAGGCGTTGGCCGTGGCCGCCAGCGTGCTCGACCTGTTCGGTCCGCGCGGCATCGTGCAATGGCCATTGGCGGACACGATGGTGGTGCCCGGCGTGCCGCGCATGGGCTGGCTGACCGCGGCGCTTGTGCCGCTGGGACTGTCCGAAGCCTTCGTGGTCCGTGGCGTCTTTGTGCTCTATGTTGCCGGCCTGTCCATGCTGCTCTTTGGTTGGCGCAGCCGGCTCGCCGCCGTCCTCGCCTGGTTCACGCACTTGATTCTGTTCATGGGAGTGCGGACATCGCTGTACGGCGTCGATGATTTCGCCCACATCGCTCTGTTCTACTGCATGTTTTTCCCGGTCGGCAACGCCTGGTCGCTGGATGTGGCGAGCGGGCGGGCCAGCGCGGCGCCTTCCTGGGAAGCGCGCTTGGGCTTGCGCGTGCTGCAGATTCATTTGTGCATCGTTTACTTGAGCAGCGGTCTGGAGAAAGCGCTGACGCCGCCCTATATGTGGCTCGACGGCGAGGTGATCTGGAAGACGGCGATGTTGCCCGAATTCCGCCAGTTCGACATGGAATGGCTGGCACACTGGCCCATGCTCGCCAAGCTCGCCGCCTGGGGCTCGCTCGGCATCGAATTGGGCTACGCGTTTTTGGTTTGGCCCAAGGCGACGCGCCGGCTCATGGCGATCTCCACGCTCGGCCTGCATCTGGGCATCGCGGTGTTCCTGGGCCTGGTGTCGTTTGGCGCGATCATGATGGTGTTGACCGCAGCGGCGTGGCTCGTGCCGGCGGACCCAGAATCTCACCACAGAGACACAGAGAGCACAGAGAAATCACATTGCTAAGACGATAGGAAGGAACCGGCAATTAACGATTCTCAAAGGGGTTCGTAACCAGTCACCTTATTTCCTCTTCTCTGTGCCCTTTGTGTCTCTGTGGTTAGTTCCCGGTGAGCGCGGCTAGTTCGTGATGCCCTTGGTGATGCCCATAAACACATCTTCCAGGTCGATTTCTTCTTCCTTGAGCATTTTCAGGCGGTAGCCGTTCTTGACGAGCATTTCCGCCAGGAAGCTGCCGTCGCTGATGCCGTCGCGGAGCGTGACGATGAGATGGTCGTCTTCCTCCTTGTGCTCGACGGTATCGACGCTGGAATGCTGCTCGATGAGGCCCTTGGCGTCCAGGTTGCGCCCCTCACCGATCACAAGAGTGAGGCGATGGCGCTGGCGGACCTGTTTGATGGCGGATTCAACGTCACCGTCAAAGAGCAGCTTGCCGCGCTCGATGATGCCGATCTTGTTGCAGATGTCGGCCAGCTCGGGCAGGATGTGGCTGGAAACGAGAATGGTCTTGCCCATGTTGCGCAGCTCTTTTAGGAGGCCGCGCATTTCGATGCGGGCGCGCGG